>NZ_DDOP01000039.1:100525-302698 GCF_002341725.1 Bradyrhizobium sp. UBA2491 | reverse complement strand
AGTGTGAATCCACCTCCCGGCGTTCGCCGGGACGACGCCGGTAATTACCCCTTCGTGATCCCGTCGATCTCCGTCATCTCCTCCGCCGTCAGCTTCCAGTTGATCGCTTTCACGTTCTGCTCGACCTGCTCGGGGCGGGTGGCACCGGCGATCACGCTTGCGACTTGCGGGCGGGCGGCGAGCCAGGAGAAGGCGAGTTCGAGCATGGTGTGGCCGCGCGCCTGCGCGAAGGCTTGCAGCTTCTCGACGATGGCCTCGTTGCGTGGCGTCACGTAACGATCCTTCAGCGCCGGCGATTTGGCGAAGCGGGTGTCGGCGGGGGCGGCGGCGCCGCGCTGGTATTTGCCGGTCAACAGGCCGCTTGCGAGCGGGAAGAACGGCAGCAGGCCGAGATTGTAGGCTTGCGCCGCCGGCAGCAGGTCCTTCTCGATGTCGCGCACCACGAGGCTGTATTCGTCCTGGCAGGACACGAAGCGGCTCACATTCATCTGGCGCGCGACATATTCCGCCTCCGCGATGCGCCAGGCCGGGAAGTTGGAGTTGCCGATGTAACGCACCTTGCCCTGGCGGACGAGATCGTCGAGCGCGCGCAGCGTCTCGTCGATCGGCGTCAGCGGGTCGTAATCGTGCTGCTGGTAGAGATCGATGTAGTCGGTCTTCAGCCGCGTCAGGCTCGCTTCGACCGCCGACACGATGTAGCGCCGCGAGGCGCCCTGCTTGGTGCCGTCGGCCGCCATCGGCTTGGCGTATTTGGTGGCGAGCACGACGTCCTTGCGGCGGTCGCCCAGCACGGTGCCGAGCACGGTTTCCGAACCGCCCATGCCGGCATAGATATCGGCGGTGTCGAACAGCGTGATGCCGAGATCGATGGCCTTGTGGATCACCTTGCGCGAGGTTTCGAGATCGGTGCGCTGGCCGAAATTGTTGCAGCCGATGCCGACCGCGGACACGCGCAGGCCGGAGCCGCCGAGATTGCGAATTTCCATGAGACAATCCTGTGGGATAGGCGAGGGGTCGCGCATTGTGACGGTCGCGTCGCGGGCCGGCAAGGTGTCGCCCTACCGCCGATCGTGCATGGCAATGCCGCAAAAAAAGCGGTCCCGGTCAGACGCGGCGACTGACGGGGACCGCTCGGGGCGCGAGATCTGAGACGGGGGGCCTGATCTTACGCAAGCAAAAGCCTAGCCGGGCTTTGTAACGCGCCGGTGACATCTCTGTGCAATCCACAAACCGCGAACACGCTCAGAGAATCTTGCGATAGATGACGAAGCCGGGCTTGTCCGCGACCTTATCGTAAAGCTGCATTGCGGTGTGGTTGGTCTCGTGTGTCTGCCAGTAGACGCGCGGCGATCCCACAAGCCGGGCCTGGGCGTAGACGCCGTTGATCAAGGCGCGGCCGACGCCCTTGCCGCGCGCGGCCTGGCCGGTGAACAGGTCCTGCAAGTAGCAGGTCGGGGCGATCGCCGTGGTCGAGCGGTGAAACAGATAGTGCGTCAACCCGAGCAGTGTGCCGCCGGCGTCGGCGACGAGTGCATGCACCGGCTCATAGGCATCGAAGAAACGCTGCCACGTCATCGCGGTGATCTCGGGCGCGAGCGCGGTCGGTCCGGACCGCCCATAGAAGGCATTGTAGCCGTCCCACAAGGGAAGCCACTGAGCGTAGTCGTCGCGCGTGACGAAGCGGATGGTGACGTCGTCGGCCATGATCGATCCTGCGTTGCGCGATGCGTGCGCATCGCTGCAATCTTCTATCGGGGCGGAGATGCAGGATCAATTGCGAACGAGGGCGCGCCTCACTCGGCGGCGCGCATGAGCCGCGCCAGATGGCGTTCGCGCCCGGCGCGCCGGGCGCGATATTCGCCGGCCCGGGCGGGATCGTCGGTGTGGCGGACCAGGTCGGTCACCGGCGTGTAGCTCAGCATGCGGCCGCCGTCCGGCAGTGCGGTGCAGCTGAAGCGCAGCACCTGGCCGTCGGCGAGATCGAGGTTGATCGGCGTGGAATCGCCTGCGCGCATCATCTCGATGCGCTTGGTGATGAACGCGCTCAGCTCGTCTTCCGGCAGCTCGTACGCGCCGGTGTCGCGGCCATGATACATCAGCGCGACGAAGGGCGGCTTGCTGTCGGCCTGGGCATCCGTCAGCGCGAAATAATCGCGGAAGGCGCGGTTGATGAATTCGGCGCGGGTGTCGGCATCGAGCAGCACGATGCCGATGTCGACCTGGTCGAGCGCAGCGGCGAGCCGCGCCGCGGTGGCGTGATGCTGCTGGTCTGCGGCAAAGGCGTCGATCCATTTTTGTCGCAGCATCCCGGTGATCAAGGCGGTGCCGGCGGTGGTCGCGGCCAGCATCAGCATCCGCGCTACGTCGACGGCGTCGTATCCGGGCAGCGCGCGATGATCGAGGAAGAACAGCGCCGAGGCGGCTACCGCGATCGCCGCCGAGATCAGTCCGGAAGTGATGCCGTTGATCGAACTGGCCAGCGCGACGATGCAGACGAACAGCGGTGCCGGATTGGGCACCGCGACGACCAGGCGATCGATCAGGAAGGCGGCGAGCGCTGTGATCGCCGTCAAGGCCGGACCTGAAATGGCACGCCATTCGAACCGCATGCGCGTTCTCGCTGTCTGTTTGTCAAACGAACGACAGGCCCATAGTTTGACGACAGCGCCGCAACGGCGCCGGCATTTCCGCTCCGACTGTTAAGAGGCGGTTGCCGCGGCCAGGCGAGCTTTCGCAGCCTTCAATTCAAATGATATGCAGATCGGCATTGAACCCGGTTTCGAGCCTGCCGGTTGCCGCCTGCCTTGCCCGCAAGAGGACATCGATGCCCGCCATTTCGCCGTCGCTGCTGCCGATCCTGATGCTGTTTGCCTCGAATGTCTTCATGACCTTTGCCTGGTACGGTCATCTCAAGTTCAAGGATCATCCGCTCCCCATCGTCATCATGGTGAGTTGGGGCATCGCGTTCTTCGAATACTGGTTGGCGGTGCCGGCCAATCGCTGGGGCAGTGCGGTCTACTCGGCGGCGCAGCTCAAGACCATGCAGGAGGTGATCACGCTGGTCGTGTTCGCCGGCTTCTCGGTGCTGTACCTGAAGGAGCCGCTGGGCTGGAATCACGCGCTCGGATTTGCCTTCATCGCCGCCGGCGCGTTCTTCATCTTCCACAAATGGAGCTAGACGTTCCGCACCGTCATGGCCTGGCACAAGGCCGGGCATGACGAGGTTGCGTTGAGCGCAAATGCATTTGCCCGGCGCTCTAGTGCTGCGGAGCCGGTTTGGCGGCAGGCGCCGTTACGTGCGCCGGCCGCGCGCGGTCCTCGCCCTGCGTGCCGGTCACGATCAGCAGCGACGCCGCCAGCAGGATCGCCACCGACAGCGTCACGGTCACAAGTCCGACGGGGGTCTTCATCATGTCGCGCCGCTGTCTCTCCCGCGCCTTGCCGCGGATCAGGTGCCAATCGGGAAGTGCTTGATTACGCCGGGACCGGAATTGCCATGGTGATGTTGCTCGACAGCACCGTCACGGCGACCACCAGGCACAGCGTCAGCGCGCCAAGCGCGAGCGACGCGGCGATCGCGTTGGTCAGCCGGGATGATGCCACTGGGGCAGGGCGGCCATGGAAGCCTACCGTGCCGGACCACCGTCTCATGGTCTAAATCCCTCAGGTCGCGAGCGAATCACTCGCGACATCCGAGCAAATCTGCCCATCGTCACAGGCAACATTGCGGCGGCCGGCCTGCCCGAAAATGGCTAAAATACGGCTGTGGCGGGCTTTTTGCCCGCTATTTGGGCAGTTTCCCCGCTATTCCCGCTTTTCAGACGCCGGCCACCAGGCAAGCCGGAGGCTCGGCCTCGGTTCCGGGCCGCCAATCCATCGAGACGAATCCGGGGGTCTGCTCGACCCGCTTCAACCAGGCGCGGATCGACGGAAAGGTCGCCAGGTCGAAGTCGCAGCGGTCGGCGACGTGGGTGTAGCCATAGAGCGCGATGTCGGCGACGGTGAATTGCTCGGCGGCGAAGAACGAGTGTCCCTTGAGGTGATTTTCCATCACCTGGAGCGCCGCGTAGCCGCGCTCCATCCAGTCCTCCAGCGCGTGGGTCTGCAAGTCGCGCCCGCCCTTGACCAGCGACAGCCAGAAATAGGCGGCGCCGATGTTCGGCTCCAGCGCGTGCTGTTCGAAGAACATCCATTGCAGCGCCTCGGCGCGCTCGATCCGCGATTCCGGCGCCAGCGGCGTTCCGATCGCGACATACCAGAGGATGGCGTTGGACTCGGCGAGGTGGCGGCCTTCGGCGACCTCGAGCAGCGGCACCTGGCCGCTCGGATTCTTGGCCAGGAAGTCCGGGGTACGGCTCTCGCCGCGCAGGATGTCGATCTCGATCGCCTCGTATGGCGTGTTCAGCACGGCGAGCGCCAGCCGGACCTTGTAGCTGTTGCCGGAGCGCTGCATCGAATAGAGCTTGTACATTGCGTTGGGGTTCACTCGGTGCGTCGGGGTTCACTCGGTCAGGGAGACGGTACGCTCAAAAGTTGCGCGGCCTGTCACACCGCAACGCCGCTAAACAATGATGCCGACACCGGTGCGTCGCAAGCCCCGGAACATGGAAAAAGTCGAAACGTCTACCGCACTGCACGCGTGCAGAACGATTCCATCAACACGGCAGAACAACTCGGATCACGCCCGCGCGACGTCGTGCAAGGTGCCGGTCGGTGCCTCGCTCGTGCCTCGGCCGCCGTGCCAATTCACGAAACTTAACGCGCGATGCGACAGCCACTCGCCGCGCCGGACGGGGCCTCTGCCTGCACTGTCGGACAGCCGCCGCACTGCACATTGTCCTCGGAGCAATCCGCGCCAACGCACTTGCCTGGAGGCTGTTTCGGCAGGCTTGGCGCGCACGCGATCGAGCTTGCCGGATATGAGCTATTTGGCGCCGGAACTTGTGGAATATTGCGCATCCCGCGAGTCCTGCGCGAAAGATTTCCTGCATTGGCGCCAAGCTTCTTGCGATGCAGCGGCGACAGGCCTAGGGTGCCGCGATCCCATTCAAATCAAGTCGTGGCCCAATCGCTCACGACGTTTGCCAGGAGATGATAATGGCCTTCCTGTCCGCTGCGCTCGACCGTGTGAAGCCGTCCGCAACGATCGCGGTCACGGACAAAGCACGCGCGCTGAAAGCCGCGGGCCGCAACGTCATCGGCCTCGGCGCCGGCGAGCCTGACTTCGACACGCCCGCCAACATCAAGCTGGCGGCGATCCACGCGATCGAAGCCGGCAAGACCAAGTACACCGATGTCGGCGGCATTCCGGAGCTCAAGGAAGCCATCATCAACAAGTTCTCGCGCGAGAACGGCCTGAGCTACAAGCCGAACCAGATCATCGTCGGTACCGGTGGCAAGCAGGTGCTCTACAATGCGCTGATGGCGACCATCAATCCGGGCGACGAGGTGATCATCCCCGCGCCGTACTGGGTCAGCTATCCCGAGATGGTTGCGCTCGCCGGCGGCGAGTCGGTGCCGGTGGTCTGCCCGGCCTCGACCGGTTTCAAGCTGCGCCCGCAAGATCTCGAGAAGGCGATCACGCCGAAGACCAAATGGGTGATCCTGTGCTCGCCGTCGAACCCGACCGGCTCGGCCTATACCAGGAGCGAGCTCAAGGCGATCACCGACGTGCTGGTCAAGCATCCGCATGTCTGGGTGATGACCGACGACATGTACGAGCACCTGGTCTATGACGACTTCGTCTTCACCACCGCGGCGCAGGTCGAGCCCAGCCTCTACGAGCGCACGCTGACCGTGAACGGCGTGTCGAAGGCCTATTGCATGACCGGCTGGCGCATCGGCTACGCCGGCGGCCCGGCGCCGCTGATCAAGGCGATGGCGACGATCCAGTCGCAGTCGACCTCGAACCCGTCGTCGATCGCGCAGTGGGCCTCGGTCGAGGCGCTCAACGGTCCGCAGGACTTCATCGCCGCGAACAACAAGGTGTTCAAGGAGCGCCGCGACCTCGTGGTCTCCATGCTCAACCAGGCGAGCGGCATCGAGTGCCCGCGGCCGGAAGGCGCGTTTTACGTCTATCCGTCCTGCGCCGGCACGATCGGCAAGACCGCGCCGTCGGGCAAGGTGATCGACAACGACGAGGCGTTCGTCACCGAGCTGCTCGAGAGCGAGGGCGTCGCCGTGGTGCAGGGCTCGGCATTCGGGCTTGGACCCGCGTTCCGCATCTCCTACGCCACCAAGACGTCGGACCTCGAGGATGCCTGCAAGCGCATCCAGCGCTTCTGCGGCAATCTGAGGTAATCCGGTTTCGAACCAGAAAACCTCGAACCTGGAGACGCTCCCGCACCAGATGCGGGAGCGTTTCTGTTTGTGTACGTGGATCGCCCAGCGGTAAAAACGCAGAGTCAAATCACAACCTGCTCATCTCACGGCCTGTGTGCGCGAACATCAATGCCACACGCGGGAAGTTTTTACGGCCTCTTTGCGAACTGCCTTGTTTTGGACACGACCCTTGCATTGTGTCCGCGGCACAAATTCAGTTCACCTTGCGGAGACAAACCAATGCGACTTTCGACACTCACCCTTGCAGCGTTCGCGTTGCTGGCGCCGTTCGCCACTGCCAACGCGGCGCCCCAGCAGGTTCAGGCCGGGGTTCTGCAATGCCAGGGCGGCGAGAATGTCGGCTTCGTCGTCGGCTCGGTCGCCCGCCTCGAATGCGTGTTCCAGAGCGGTGGCCGCCGGCCCGAGCCGTATCTTGCGACCGTGAAGCGGATCGGCGTCGACCTCGGCTTCACCGGGCAGACCCAGCTCGCCTGGGCCGTCAGCGCGCCGACCACGGTGGTCCCGCGCGGCGCGCTCGCCGGCAGCTACGGCGGCTTCGGCGTCAACGCCTCGGTCGGCCTGGGCGCTGGCGGTAACTTCCTGTTCGGCGGTCCGAACAATGCCTACGCGCTGCAGCCGATCAGCCTGCAAGGCCAGACCGGCCTCAACGTCGCGGCTGGCATCGCCGGCATCGACCTCGAGCCGGTCCGTGCTGGCGGTCCGCGCCGTCATCACCATCACCGCCGTCATCATCGCCACCACTAAGCCGGTCGGCGTTCGATCAAAGAGGCCCGCGAAAGCGGGCCTCTTTTTTATGTGTCGTGTCTTGTCGATCGGGTGACAGGTTCTGCGCGATCGCCGGGGCATAGCAACGCCGCCACATCCCGCAACAATCGGTGGCCGGGCACCGCAAATTCTGGCTGCACATTCGACGTTATGGCATAGGATATGGAAGGCGCCGCAGACACGGCGCCGTTCTGTTCTCTGCTCGCGTCATGCCTCTCAGCCGGAGACTCCCCACCATGCGTCGCTTCATTCTCCTCGCCGGTGCTGCCATCGCCACGCTGGCGACCGCTATCGTTGGTGCCAGCGCCCAACAGCCGATCCAGCGCGTGCAGGTCGGTGTCCTGGAATGCCGCGGTGGCGCAAGCGTCGGCTTCATCGTCGGTTCCGTGACCCATCTCGGCTGCGTGCTGCGCGCCAGTGGCCTGCCCGAGGACCGCTACATCGCGACCATCCAGAAGGTCGGCATCGATCTCGGCATCACCCAGGAATCGGCGCTGGCCTGGGGCGTCTATGCGCCGGTGGACCGGCTCGGGCCCGGTGCGCTGTCGGGCAATTATGCAGGCGCACAGGGCAGCGCGACGCTCGGAGTCGGCGTCGGCGGCAACGTGCTGGTCGGCGGTTCCGACAACACCATTGCCCTGCAACCGCTCAGCGTGCAGGGCCAGGTCGGCGTCAACATCGCCGCCGGCCTCGAAAGCCTGGAACTGCGTCCGGGACGCTAGCCTCCGCGCGTAGCGTTCTCCAATCGGCCGAAGAAGCCGCGGGCTTCTTCGGCAACGATCGCGGGCGCTTCGACGTGAACATAGTGCCCGGTGTCGACGAACCTGATCGACGGTTCGCTCCAGTAATCTCCCAACCTGTCCGACCATTGGGGCGCGATCAGCGGATCGCGGCGGCCCCAGAGAAAGCGCGACGGGACCTCGATGCGCGGCTTCGCCGGCAGCCGGCCTTCCAGCCAGAGCCGGCGGTTGGGCGCTGACGAGAGATACCAGTCGAAGCCGCCCTGGATGTTGCCCGGCTTCATGAAGTTGTCGACATAG
Organism: Bradyrhizobium sp. UBA2491; assembly: GCF_002341725.1. Taxonomy (NCBI): domain Bacteria; kingdom Pseudomonadati; phylum Pseudomonadota; class Alphaproteobacteria; order Hyphomicrobiales; family Nitrobacteraceae; genus Bradyrhizobium; species Bradyrhizobium sp. UBA2491. The sequence goes on along the minus strand of NZ_DDOP01000039.1, from coordinate 294,551 downwards.
GCTTCCAGCAGGTCGGCGAACACGGCGGGATTGTCGTCCGACCAGTGGTCGAGGAAATGGCGGAAGTAGAGCCGGCAAGACTCGCGCGAGCTGCCGACCAGTTGCGCGGCCCATGGCAGTTGCTGGAAGTACTGGTACCAGACCTCGATCAGGTGACCGGGTTGGCCGTAGCGGTGGCCGAGGCCGGGATAGGGCGTGCACAGGTAGAGCGTCCCGGTCAGCCGTTGCGGTGCATGGTGTGACATCGCCTGCATGACGTAAGCGCCGAGGTCGCCGCCGATCGCGCCGAAGCTGGCATGGCCGAGCGCATCCATCACCGCGAACATATCGCGCGCGTGGCGCTCCGCGGTGGCCGACGCGTCGGGTCCCGCCGTCGGCTTGCCGGTATCGCCGCAGCCGCGCAGATCGGGCGCGATCAGCTCGAAGCTGTCGCCGAGATGCAGCATCAGCGGACGCCACACCAGCCAGAACTCCGGCCAGCCATGGAGCAGGAGCAGCGGCGGTCCGTTGCCGAAGCGCGCGACATTGACGTGCAAGCCGCCGATATCGATCCTCTGTTGCGTGATGCCTGCTGCGGCTGCGTCCGCGAAGGCTGTTTCCAATGCTGTCATGGCGACCTCCTGTGGTTTGCCGCAGGCTGTCCGCGTTGGCGGGTCCGGTCCAATACTGGTTCGATACGATTGCAGAGCCATTGCGTATGATGGTGGCGGCGGTGGCCGTGCTATATCGCCGGCATGGAATTGCGACACATCCGATATTTCGTGGCGCTCGGCGAGGAATTGAATTTCACCCGCGCTGCGGAGCGGCTGCACATCGCGCAACCGCCGCTGAGCCAGCAGATCCGCCAGCTCGAGGACGAGCTCGGCGTGACGCTGTTGCAGCGGAACAGCCGTCCGGTCCGCCTCACCGAGGCCGGCGTGCTGTTTCTTGCGCGCGCCCGTGCGCTGCTCGCGAGCTTCGAGGACGCAGTCGCCGACACCAGGCGCGTCGGCCGCGGCCAGGCGGGGAAGCTTGCGCTCGGGTTCGTCGGCTCCGCCATGTTTGCCGGCCTTCCGGATGTTGTCGGCGCCTATCGCGACGCCTGCCCCGATGTCGAGCTCGTGCTCGACGAGATGCTGGCGGCGGAGATCGCCGAGGCGCTGCGGCGGCGCCGGATCGATGTCGGGTTCGCGCGTCCGGCGCTGCTGCCCGAAGCGGGCCTGGCCCAGCGCGTGATCCTCGAGGAGCCGTATGTCGCGGCGTTGCCGCGGACGCATCCGCTCGCCGCCCGGCGTAGCGTTGCGCTCGCCGAATTGTCCGATGATGCGTTCGTGCTCTATCCGGCGCGGCCGGAGCCTTCGGTCACCGGTTTGATCGTGGCGGCCTGCGCGGCCGCGGGCTTCACACCGCGGCTGGCGCAGGAGGTTCTGCATCTGCAAACCGCGATCGGGTTGATCGCCGCCGGCGTCGGTGTGTCGCTCGTTCCTGAAGCTGCGGCACGCGCGCAAACCGGACGCGGGGTGGCCTACATTCCGCTCGCCAATCCTACAGTCATGGCGCCGCTTACCATTGCGTGGCGCGAGGAGGATGTTTCGCCCGCCGTGCAGCGCCTGCTCGAAATCGCGGCACGCTGGCGCGACATATCGGCGCTGTAAGGAACATCCGCACCGGATGCAATCGTCCGGACATTGATGGTTTGCACGCTGCGTCGGTCGATCTCCGTGCCGCCGCACCGCAGCGAAGTTTCCCGCTTGCCAAATGCCAAACGCAGGCAGAGCATGAACGGTCGCCGACCCAATCATGGGCCGAGCTCCAACACGAGGAGGCGGCAATGGGACAAGACGTCAGAAGTCCCCGAGGTCCACGGTGCATCGCATTGGTGGGCCCTTTCCAAAGCGGTAAAACCACACTTCTGGAAGCGATCCTGGCGCGCACGGGCGCCATCAAGAGTGCCGGCAGCGTCGATGCCGGAACCTCCGTCGGCGATGCCAGCCCCGAGGCGCGGCAACACAAGATGGGCGTAGGCCTGACCGCCGCCACCACCAGCTTTATGGGTGACAGCTACACCTTTATCGATTGCCCCGGCTCCGTCGAATTCGCGCACGACATGCGTGCCGCGCTGCCGGCGGTCGATGCCGCGGTCGTGGTCTGCGAAGCCGATGAGAAGAAGCTGCCGCAGCTGCAAATCATCCTGCGCGAGCTCGAGGAGCTCGCAATCCCCCGTTTCCTGTTCCTGAACAAGATCGACCGCGCCAACAAGCGGGTCCGCGAAACGCTTGCGACGCTGCAACCAGCCTCGCGCGTGCCGTTGGTGCTGCGCCAGATTCCGATCTGGAACGGCGATCTGATCGAAGGCTTCGTCGATCTCGCGCTGGAGCGCGCCTTCGTCTATCGCGAGCACAAGCCGTCCGAGGTGATGGCGCTGGAGGGTGGCAATCTCGATCGCGAGAAGGAAGCGCGCTTCTCGATGCTGGAGAAGCTCGCCGATCACGACGACGCGCTGATGGAGCAATTGCTGGAGGATATCCAGCCGCCGCGCGACGCGGTGTTCGACGATCTCTCCCGCGAATTGCGCGAAGGCCTGATCTGTCCGGTGCTGCTTGGCGCCGCGAGCCGCGAAAACGGCGTGCTGCGCCTGATGAAGGCGTTGCGGCACGAGGCGCCCGGCATCACCGAGACCGCCGCGCGACTCGGCATCAAGGAGCAGAAGGACGCGCTGGCCTACATATTCAAGACCGTGCATTTGCAGCACGGCGGCAAGCTGTCGCTGGCGCGCGTGCTTGCGGGCCGGCTCGACGACGGCGCGACATTGCAATCCTCGTCCGGCGAGAGCGGGCGCGTCTCCGGCATCCTCGCGGTCTCGGGCACGCATGACAGCAAGCGGCCGTCGGCGGAGGCTGGCGACTCGGTCGCGCTCGGCAAGCTCGATGCGATCAAGACCGGTGACACGGTCTCGAGCGGCAAGACCGCCCCGGCGTCGCTGGTCAAGGTCGATCCCGTGGCGGCGGTGCTGTCGATCTCGATATCCGCGACCGACCGCAAGGACGACGTCAAGCTCGGCCAGGCGCTGTTGCGGCTGAACGAGGAGGATCCGTCGCTGACGATGATCCAGAACCCGCGCACCCACGACACCGTGCTGTGGGGGCAGGGCGAGATGCACCTGCGCGTCGCGCAGGAGCGGCTCAAGGACCGCTACGGCGTCAGCGTCAAATCACACCCGCCGGCGATCGGCTATCAGGAAACCATCCGCAAGGCCGTGACCCAGCGCGGCCGGCACAAGAAGCAGTCCGGCGGCCACGGCCAGTTCGGCGACGTCGTGCTCGACATCAAGCCGAAGCCGCGCGGCTCGGGCTTCGAATTCCACGAGAAGGTGGTCGGCGGCGCGGTGCCGCGCAACTACATCGGCGCGGTGGAGGAAGGCGTCGTCGACGCGCTGGCGCGGGGGCCGCTCGGCTTTCCGGTGATCGACCTCGACGTCACGCTGACCGACGGCTCCTATCACAGCGTCGACTCCTCCGATCTGGCGTTCCGCACCGCGGCGCGGATCGGGGTCAGCGAAGGCTTGCCGCAGTGCCAGCCGGTGCTGCTGGAGCCGATCCATCTGGTCGAAATCGTCTGTCCGACCGAGGCCACCGCCAAGATCAACGCGATCCTGTCGGCGCGGCGCGGCCAGATCCTCGGCTTCGACACCCGCGAGGGCTGGAGCGGTTGGGACTGCGTTCGCGCCACGATGCCGGAATCCGAGATCGGCGATCTCATCGTCGAGCTGCGCTCGGCCACCGCCGGCGCCGGCACCTTCACCCGTCAGTTCGACCGCATGGCCGAAGTCACGGGCCGTGCCGCCGACCAGATCATCGCCGCGCATCGCGACGCGGCGTGAGCTGGCCCTGCGATCACGCCCCGCGCGGGCGTGATCGTTGGCAGGATGGCGCGAGGCGGCTAGCTTGTGCCCCCGACCTGGGCGCAAGGACATCATGCTTGAATCCCGCCGCAACCTGGCGCTGGCCTGCGCGCTCAGCGCCTTGGCCGGCTATGTCGACGGCATCGGCTATCTGCATCTCGGCGGGCTGTTCGTGTCGTTCATGAGCGGCAATTCGACCCGGCTGGGCGTGACGCTCGCCGAGGGGCATTGGCAGCATGCCCTGGAGGCGCTGGAGTTGATCGTGCTGTTCGTCGCTGGAGCGGCGGCCGGCAGCCTGATCGTGCTCAGCCGCATCGCGCATCGCCGGCCGCTGATCCTGCTGGTCGAGGCGCTGCTGCTGGCTGCGGCGGCCGGCGCCTACGCGTATGGCCTGCCGGCCACGGCGGTCGCGGCTATCGTGCTAGCGATGGGGCTCGAGAACGCCGTCTTTCAGCTCGAGGGCGGAGCCGGGCTCGGCCTCACCTATGTCACGGGGGCGCTGGTCAAGGCCGGCCAGCTGATCGCGGCCGCGCTGACCGGCGGCGCGGGCTGGGCCTGGCTGCCGAACCTGCTGCTGTGGGCGGCGCTGGTCGCCGGCGCGCTGCTCGGAGCTCTTGCCTACCGCTGGATCAATCTGGCCGCGGTCTGGTTCGCCGCGGCCACCGCCTTCGCCCTCAGTGCGCTGGTCGCGGCCACCGCGAAGCGGACGGATTGACAGGGCGCTTGCCTTGGCCGATGTCACGGCCATGACATCCTCGAGCCCGACATCCCAAGGCAAGACCCGTGCGGCGTGCCTGATCGGCTGGCCGGCGGCGCATTCCCGCTCGCCGCTGATCCATCATTACTGGCTGCGCACCCTCGGCATCGAGGGCGGCTATGTGATCGAGGCGGTGCCGCCGCAGGATTTCAAGGATTTCCTGTTCCGCCTGTCGCTGCGCGGTTTCGTCGGCGCCAACGTCACCCTTCCGCACAAGGAGCAGGCGCTGGCGCTGTCGACCCCGGATGAGCGTGCCCGCGCGGTCGGCGCCGCCAACACGCTGTGGTTCGCCGATGGCGAATTGCGCTCGACCAACACCGATGTCGAAGGCTTCATCAACAATCTCGACGCCTGCGCGCCCGGCTGGGACAAGGCGGAGGACGTGCTGGTGCTCGGCGCCGGCGGCGCGGCGCGCGCGGTGGTGTTCGGCCTGATCGAACGTGGGATCGCGCGCGTGCATCTGGTCAACCGCACCATCGACCGTGCCCGCGCGCTCGCAGAGCAGTTTGGCGCGCGGGTTTTTCCGGCGACCTGGGACACGGTCGGCGATTTGCTGCCGCGTGCCGGTCTGCTCGTCAACACCACGTCGCTCGGCATGCACGGCCAGCCTCCATTGGAGATCGATGTCGGGCTGTTGCCACAGGGCGCGGTTGTTTCCGATATTGTCTATGTCCCGCTGGTGACGCCGTTGCTGGCGGCCGCGCAGGCACGCTCCCTGAAGACCGCGGACGGGCTCGGCATGCTGCTGCACCAGGCGGTGCGCGGCTTTGAATTATGGTTCGGGCAGCGCCCTGAAGTCACCGCCGAACTGCGCGCGCTGGTCGAGGCCGATCTCACAAAGACTTGAGGCCGGGAATAGCCTCTCCGGGCCGGGGTCTCGTGCTACGTCACCCCGCGTTCTTCCCGGAGATCGATGATGCCTGCCAGTCGTTCCCATGTCATTCGTCCGTTCATCGCACTCGCGATGGTGACGGCGTCCACGCTCTCTGCGCTCGCGCAGCAGCCGCCGACGCCGACGCGGGTCCGTGGAACCGTCGAGAGCGTCGACGGCGATACGCTGGCGGTGAAGTCGCGCAGCGGCGAAGAGGTCAAGCTGCACATGGCGGGCAACATGGTGGTGCTTGGCCTGACCAAGATCGCGCTGTCCGACATCAAGGTCGGTTCCTTCATCGGCACGACCACGGTGCCCGGACCCGACGGCGTGCCGAAGGCGGTCGAGGTGCATGTGTTCCCCGAGAACATGCGCGGCACCGGCGAAGGGTCGCGGCCCTACGATCTGAAGCCGAACAGCAGCATGACCAACGCGACGGTCTCGCAATCCGTGGTCAGCAATGACGGCCAGACCTTGCTGGTCAAATACAAGGACGGCGAGAAGAAGGTGCAGGTCGGGCCGGATACGCCGGTCGTGACCTATGTTCCCGGTGACAAGACGGATCTGAAGGCCGGCGCCAAGGTCATCGCCTTCATGAAGAAATTGCCCGACGGCTCGTTCGAGACCGATCGCGTCAGCGTCGGCCGCGACGGGCTGACGCCGCCGATGTGACGTCAAGAACTCGCTCCCATCAAGGGGAGAAGGAAAGGAGCGTTGCATCACCTGTCCGTTATCGCAGTAACAGCCTGTCATCCCGCGCGTAGTTGTCCTGCATGTCCTCTCTCCCGCGGAGATGCGACACGCACGGAATACCGCCAATTCCCCGGTGTTCCCTGAATCGCCAGCCCAACCCATGAGGGACACCATGCCGAAATCGCCGCTCCTTGCCGCATTGCTTCTCGTTGCCTTTGCATCAGTCGCATCGGCGCAACAGCCGCCGACCACGCGCATTCGCGGCACCATCGAAGCCGTCGACGGCGCGATGCTGTCGATCAAGTCGCGCGACGGCACCGACATGAAGGTGCGGACGACCGACAACGTCGCGGTGTTCGGCGTCGCCAAGACCGACCTGTCGGAGATCAAGCCCGGTTCCTATATCGGCGTCACCGCGATGCCCGAGCCTGACGGAACGCAGAAGGCAATCGCAGTCCACATCTTCCCGGAGAACCAGCGCGGCGCCGCTGAGGGCTTTCGTCCATGGGATCTGCGCGCCAACTCGACCATGACCAACGCCACCGTCGCCGAGACGGTGAAGGGCACCGACGGCCAGAACATCACCGTGAAGTACAAGGACGGTGAGAAGAAGGTCGTGGTGCCGCCGGGCACGCCGATCGTCACCTTCGTCGCCGGCGACAAGTCGGAGCTGAAGCCGGGCGCCAAGATCATCATCTTCGGCGCGATGAAAAAGGACGACGGCACCCTGGAAGCCAACCGCGTCAATGTCGGGCGCGACGGCATCACCCCGCCGATGTGACGCGAAGCGTCATCCCGGGGCGATGCGTGGCATCGGACCCGGGATCTCAGGCCACACGCTACTCCGTCGTCCCGGCTTTCGCGGGGACGACGAAGAGTGTGTGGCTGGGAGCTAAACCGCCAGCACCTTGTCGTCGATCTCGGCGATCGTATTGACGCCGCACAGGCCCATCGTCGTGGTGAGCTCCTTGCCGAGGATGTCGAGCGCCTTGGCGACGCCTTGCTGCCCGCCGGCACCGAGGCCGTAGGCATAGGCGCGGCCGATCATGCAGGACTTCGCGCCGAGCGCCAGCGCGCGCATGATGTCCATGCCGGTGCGGATGCCGCCGTCGAACATGATCTCGAGCTGCGAGCCGACCGCGTCGGCGATCTCGGGCAGCACCTCGATCGAGGAGGGGGCGCCGTCGAGCTGGCGGCCGCCATGGTTGGAGACCACGATCGCCTGCGCGCCGCTCTTGGCGGCAAGCTCGGCGTCCTCGACATCGAGAATGCCCTTCAGGATCAGCTTGCCCGGCCAGATGCTGCGGATCCAGTCGATGTCCTTCCAGTTCAGCGTGGTGTCGAACTGCGATGCCGTCCATTCCGACAGCTTGACGATGTCGTCCATGCCTTTGACGTGACCGGCGATGTTGCCGAAGGTGCGGCGCTTGCCTTGCAGCACGCCGGAGACCCAGGCCGGCTTGGTCGCGAAATCGATCAGCTTCGACAGCGACCATTCCGGCGGCACCGTCATGCCGTTCTTGATGTCCTGGTGGCGCTGGCCGATCACCTGCAAGTCGACGGTCAACACCAGCGCCGAGCATTTCGCCGCGATCGCGCGCTCGATCAGCGACTTGATGAAGCCGCGGTCCTTCATGACGTAGAGCTGGAACCAGAACGGCTTGTCGACGGCGGCTGCGATGTCCTCGATCGAGCAGATCGACATCGTGCTCTGGGTGAAGGGGATGCCGGCCGCCTGCGCCGCGCGGCAGGCATGGATCTCGCCGTCGCCATGCTGCATGCCGAGCAGGCCGACCGGCGCGAGGATCAGCGGCATCGCCGAGGGCTCGCCCAGGATCGTTGTCGCGAGGCTGCGCCTGGACACGTCGACCAGGATGCGCTGGCGGAACTTGATCTGTTGCAGGTCCTCAGAGTTGGCGCGCAGCGTGTCCTCGGTGTAGGAGCCGCGATCCGCATAGTCGAAGAACGCCTTCGGCACCCGGCGCTTGTGCAGCTGGCGCAGGTCTTCGATGCAGGTAATGTGCTTCATGGACGTTCCCGGCCCTTCTTCTTTGCCGCAAGTTCTGAGGCGAGTTCTTGCAGATGTTCGGTCCTGCCGTCATCTAGCATGGTTGGATGGCCTGCCAAATCGAAGACGGATGGGAGAGCACGATGACGCAATCAGGCTCGAAGCCGAAAGCGGATGAGAACGCCGAAAAGCGCCGGCTCGACGAGGCCCTGGAGGAGGGGCTGAAAGAGACGTTTCCCGGTTCCGACCCGGTCAACGTCACCCAGCCGGCCCCCACCAAGGGCGACCAGCACGTCAGGCGCAACGGCAAGGGGTAATGGCCGCGGGCCGTTTCCGGGATTGCGGTAGAGGTGGTAATATTATATTTTTCAGTGCCTTAAGGTCGAACCATGGGGTTCGGCGGCGGTAATGATTCATCATATTTTTTGAAGTCGTTTTAGCGTCTGACAGTCTATAAGGCCGATGCACGCTAGACTGGTGGGCGTTCGGGACTGTCTCGCGGTGTGGTTCGAGAGGTCCGTGTTGGGGGTATCATGAGCCGCAAATATTTCGGGACCGATGGAATTCGGGGCCGCGCCAATGGGCTAATCACGCCGGAGCTCGCGCTCAAGGTGGGGCAGGCCGCAGGCCTTGTGTTTCAGCGTGGCGACCATCGCCATCGGGTCGTCATCGGCAAGGACACGCGGCTGTCCGGCTACATGATCGAATACGCCATGGTCGCGGGCTTCACCTCGGTCGGCATGGACGTGCTGCTGCTCGGCCCGATGCCGACGCCGGCGGTCGCGATGCTGACCAAGTCGATGCGCGCCGACCTCGGCGTCATGATTTCGGCATCGCACAATTTGTTCGAGGACAACGGCATCAAGTTGTTCGGTCCGCAGGGCTTCAAGCTGTCGGACGACGTCGAGAAGCAGATCGAGCAACTGCTCGACGAATCGCTCGACCGCCGCCTTGCGCAGAGCGCGAGCCTCGGCCGTGCCCGCCGCATCGACGGCGTCCATGACCGCTACATCGAATTCGCCAAGCGTACCTTGCCGCGCGACCTCTCGCTCGACGGTCTGCGGGTCGTGATCGATTGCGCCAATGGCGCTGCCTACAAGGTGGTGCCCGAGGCGCTGTGGGAGCTCGGCGCCGACGTGGTGCCGATCGGTGTCGAACCGGACGGCTTCAACATCAACAAGGAATGCGGCTCGACCTCGCCCGAGGCGCTCGCCCGGAAGGTGCGCGAGATGCGCGCCGACATCGGCATTGCGCTCGACGGCGATGCCGACCGCGTCATCCTGGTCGATGAACGCGGCCATATCGTCGACGGCGACCAGCTGCTCGCGGTGATCGCGCAGAGCTGGAAGGAAGACGGCCGCCTCGCCAAGCCCGGTATCGTCGCCACCGTGATGTCCAATCTCGGCCTCGAGCGGTTCCTGCAAGGCCATGGCGTGCAACTGATCCGTACGCCCGTCGGCGACCGCTACGTGCTCGAGCAGATGCTGAGCGGCGGCTACAATCTCGGTGGCGAGCAATCCGGCCACATCATCCTGTCCGACTATGCAACGACCGGCGACGGCTTCGTTGCGGCGTTGCAGGTGCTCGCCGTGGTGCAGAAGCTGCGCCGGCCGGTCTCGGAAGTTTGCCGGCGTTTTGATCCATTGCCCCAAATTCTGAAGAACGTGCGCTATCGCAGCGGCAAGCCGCTCGACTCCGCCGAGGTCAAGTCCGCGATCACCGACGGCGAGAAGCGCCTCAACGGCCATGGCCGCCTCTTGATCCGTCCCTCCGGCACCGAGCCGGTGATCCGCGTCATGGGCGAGGGTGACGATCGCATCCTGGTGGAAGAGGTCGTCGACAACATCGTCAACGCACTCGGCCACGCCGCCGCGGCTTGAGCGCCGAGCTCTCCGGTCGACGTTTCCGTCATCCTGAGGAGCGGCCACTTGGCCGCGTCTCGAAGGATGCACCGCGATCAGCCGGGCCGTTCATCCTTCGAGACGCGCTGCGCGCTCCTCAGGATGACGGGGCGACGAGACGGTAGCGGTGAGAACCACGCAACGCATCGCTGCCATCGGCTAGCGCAACTGGTCCCGGCTACCTTCGCGTCGTACGACACGGAGGTATTTGCGAATCCATTCCGGGAATGCTGCATTGAACAAGCCTGTCGTGAGCGAAGAGGCACTGGGCGAGCCGGTGCTGGTGCCGGAACTGACGGCGGCGCAGACCGCGAAAGCGGTCGTCGCGGGGCCGGCCTATGTGGTGCTCGCCGGCATCAGCTTCTCGCATTTCCTCAACGATACGATGCAGTCGCTGATCGCCTCGGTCTATCCGATCCTGAAGGATAATTACGCGCTCGACTTCGCCCAGATCGGCATGATCACGCTGGCGTTCCAGTTCACGGCCTCGCTGTTGCAGCCGTTGGTCGGGCATGTCACCGACAAGAAGGCGCAGCCGTTCTCGCTCGCGATCGGCATGGGCTTCACCTTCTTCGGCCTGTTGCTGCTCAGCGTCGCGCACTCCTACGGGATCATCCTGATCGCCGCGTCGCTGGTCGGGCTCGGCTCCGCAGTGTTCCACCCGGAATCCTCGCGCATCGCGCGGCTCGCTTCCGGCGGCCGTTACGGCTTCGCGCAATCGGTGTTCCAGCTCGGCGGCAGTTTCGGCACCTCGATGGGGCCGGTGCTCGCCGCCCTGATCGTGGTGCCGTTCGGCCAACCCTCGATCGCCTGGTTCTCCTCGATCGCGTTCCTCGCCATCGTGACCCTTTGGCGCATCGGCGTCTGGTACAAGCCGCAGATCGCGGCGAGGAAGGCCGCCGTCATCGAGCGCCATCCTGACCATCCGGACCAGCGGCGCGTGATGATCGCACTCGTCGTGCTGGTGGCGCTGCTGTTCTCCAAGCAGCTCTACGTCTCGAGCCTGTCGAGCTATTACATCTTCTACCTGATGGACAGGTTCGACGTCTCGACGCAGGCGGCGCAGCTCTACCTCTTCATCTTCCTCGCCGCGAACGCCGTGGGCACGTTCTTCGGCGGGCCGCTGGGTGATCGCTTCGGCCGCAAATACGTGATCTGGTTCTCGATCCTCGGTGCGCTGCCGTTCACGCTGGCGCTGCCCTATGCCGGCCTGTTCACGAGTGCCGTGCTGACGGTCGTGATCGGCCTGATCATCTCGTCGGCGACGTCGGCGATCATCGTGTTCGCGCAGGAACTGATGCCGCATCGCTTCGGCATGATCTCCGGCCTGTTCTTCGGCGTCGCGTTCGGGATCGGTGGTCTCGGCGCGGCGGTGCTCGGCAAGCTCGCCGACCACACCAGCATCGCCTACGTCTATCAGCTGTGCGCGTTCCTGCCGGCGATCGGTCTGCTCGCGGTGTTCCTGCCGAAGATGCCGAAGGCCGTTCGCTGAACGCGCGGCCGCGGAGCACCGACGGCGTACCAGCATTAAGCATTCGCTAACCCACGCAGCTTGCGTGCGCTGCAAACGGCGCGCGGATGTCAACGCTTCGTTAGCACCTGTGGCGGGATCGCCATGGTTCGCTGCCGCATGCGCGAATCTATGGACCCATAAGCAACAGCCGCAGCAGAAGGTGAGAGAAAATCAACCTTAAAAATTAGGGTTAAGTGCCGCTTAAACATTTGCTGCCATCGTCCGCCTGTGAGTTTCAGACGTGGGGCTTTTCGTGTCGCCTCACTTGGCCCAAAAGGACGAAGCCAATGCGTAGCGTAAAGACCCTGATTGCCGCGGGAGCGGCATCTCTGTTGTCCTCGGCGGCAGCGTTCGCTGCCGACATGCCCATCATGCCGCCGCCCCCGATGGCGTATGCTCCCCCGCCGGTCCAGGATTTCGGTGGCTGGTATCTGCGCGGCGATATCGGCATGACCAACACCAGCGGCAAGCTGCACGTCAACGCCTATGACACGCTGCCTGCCGGCACCGCGTTCAATCAGTACGGCGCGGGCTTCGACAGCGGCATGCTGTTTGGCCTCGGCGTCGGCTATCAGTTCAACAGCTGGTTCCGCGCCGACATCACCGGTGAGTATCGCTCGAAGGTGAGCTTCAACGGCACCGACTTCTTCACGTTCCCCGGGCCGAGCTCGCTCGCTGACACCTATCATGGCGGCGTCCAGAGCTGGGTCGGCCTCGTGAACGTCTATGCCGATCTCGGCACTTGGGGTTGCTTGACTCCGTTCATCGGCGCTGGTGTCGGTGCCGCTGTGATCAAAACCTCGGCCTTCTCCGACAATGCGACGTTCCCGAGCGGATCCGGGCTGACCAGCTCGTACATCGCCGACGGCGCGACCAAGACCAACTTCGCCTGGGCACTGCATGCCGGTGTCGCCTACAAGGTCACCAACAACTTCACGGTTGAACTGGCCTATCGCTATCTCGACATGGGCACTGCCGGCCAGGGGCAGGGTCACTTCTTCGATGGCACGCCGGCCGGTCCCTCGAGCTTCCAGTATCGCGACATGACCTCGCAGGACGTCAAGCTTGGCGTGCGCTTCAACCTGCCCTGCTGCGACGTGCTGCCGCCTCCGCCGCCGCCGGTGCTGATCCGCAAGGGTTAATTTCGAGCCTTCACGGTTAACGATTGCAACGGCGCGGGACCATCCCGCGCCGTTTTGCTTTGCGTCCTGGGTTCGAACTTCCTGCAACTTGCATGCTTGAAAGCGGGCGACGACAACGATTGGTTAAGGTTAACAGGCGATGATCAACGCGCATTCGGTGAGTGGATGGAGCGTTGCGATGCGTAGGTTCTTGCTGGCGGCGATGATGTTCGGGGCGGCAACCGGCGCGCACGCGGCCGACATGCCCGATTTTCTTCGTGGCAGTCTTCCCGCTTCAAGCGCGCCCACTAGGAACTGGGACGGCTGGTATGCCGGTGGCCAGGTCGGTTACTCCTCGGCGACCACGGATTTCAGCCAGACGGTCGTCGGCCAGACGAACTACATCTTCCGCAACAGCGTGCTTCAGGAGCCGACGTCGCAATGGGCGCTGTTGAGCAAGGCCAGTACACAAGGCACCGGCTTCGGTGGCTTCGTCGGCCGCAACTACCAGTGGGACGATGTCGTGCTCGGCGTCGAAGCCAATTACAATTATATCGGCAATCTGGCGATGACGACCTCTGGCTCGATCGGGCCGCTGTCCATCATCAACCCGGCCGGTGACAATCCGCCTCCCGGTGTGACCGACATCTACCGGGTCCAGCTCGATGGCGCCGCCACCGCGCAGATCAGGGACGCGATCACGTTCAGGGGACGTGCTGGCTGGGCGACCGGAGACTTCCTGCCTTATATCTTCGGCGGCCTTGCCGTCGGCCGCATCGACGTCGCGCGCACCGTCACGAGCCAGGCATCGTTGCAGCAGGCTACGACCTCAACCAATCCCGTCACCGGCGCTACCACCACCACATACGGCCCGATCAATCCTTTGCCGCAAGTGTCGCAGACCCAGACCCAGGGCAGGTCCAACAATTACGCGGTCGGTTGGACCGCCGGCATCGGCATGGAATACATGCTCTGGGGCAATGTGTTCGTGCGCGGCGAATGGGAATACATCAGGTTCATGTCGGTCGAGAATACGGCGGTCACGGTGAACAGTGCGCGCGCCGGCATCGGCTACAAGTTCTGAGCAACGCCGCGTCGCTTGACTCCGTAATGTGCGGCTGATCGGATATCGTTCCGCAAGCGGAGCGACCTCACATGAAAATCTACGGCGACGCCAATTCAGGCAATTGCCTGAAGGTGAAGTGGGTGTGCGACAGGCTGGCGCTGCCATACACATGGGTCGAGATCGACACCATGAAGGGCGGCAGCCGGACGCCGGAATTCCTCGCGCGCAACGGCTGGGGGCAGGTGCCGACGGTGGAGCTGGATGACGGCCGCATGCTCGCGCAATCCAACGCCATCATCCGCTACCTCGCGCGCGGCAGCGATCTGATCCCGAGCGATGCTTATCGCGCGGCGCAGATGGATGCCTGGATGTTCTGGGAGCAGAACAGCCACGAGCCCTATGTCGCCGTCTGCCGCTTTCAGGCCGTGTATCTCGGCAAGGCCGTCTCGGAGATCGATCCGAATCTGTTGCAGCGCGGCCATATCGCGCTCGCTCATCTCGAGCGGCATCTGGCGGGCGCGCGATTCCTGGTCGGCGATGCGTTCTCGCTCGCCGACGTCTCGCTGCTCGCCTATACGCGGGTCGCGGAGGATGGTGGTCTCGAACTCAAGAATTATCCCATGGTCCGGCGCTGGATCGCCGATGCCGAGCAGGTGCTCGGACTGCCGCCGGCCCGCTGACCTCTGGTGCACACCGACATGACCCAAGCTTCATCGATCTCGATTCGTCGCGCGCGCCGCGAGGATGTTGCCACCATCGTCGGCATGCTGGCGGATGATGCGCTCGGCCGTGCCCGCGAGCGGATCGAGGATCCGTTGCCGCAAGGCTATTATGAGGCATTCGAGCGGGTCGAACGCGATCCCAATCTGCAACTCGTCGTCGCCGTCGACGGGGAAGAAACTGTCGTCGGCTGCCTGCAACTCGCGGTGCTGGCTGGCATCAGCTCCCAGGGCGGCTGCCGCGGCCTGCTCGAGGACGTCCGCGTCGCAACGCATTGTCGCGGCCGCGGCATTGGCGAGCGGCTGGTGCAATGGGCGGTCGCGGAAGCGCGCGAGAGAGGTTGCATGATGGTCGAGCTGCTGACGCATCACACCCGCGTCGATGCGCAACGCTTCTATGAACGGCTTGGTTTTACACGCAGCCATGTCGGCATGACGATTCGCTTCTGAGGCGTGCGCAAGAGGTTGTGCCGCCTATCCGGCAATGCCTGCGGTAGTCGCTGCTCTGCTGTCCGGTTAAGAACCAGTAAACTACGCCGGTCTCCACGATTTTACCGGTCGGAACGAGTCCGATATGTCCAGCGTCTCCCACGGGGCGCGGGCAACTGGGGATTTGGATGTCGGATTATTCGATCGTGCGGGTCGGCAACGAGTACATCGTGCAGGCCGGCGATAAGAGCATTTTGAAAGTTTCGAGCAGGCGCAAGGCGGTCAAGCTGGTGACGCTTGCGACGGATCTGCTGGATCAGGGAACGACCGTGCAGACGCTTGAGCAATCCCCTTCAATCAGCCGTGATCGCGACGTGGTTCCGGACAAGTCCGAACTTCCTTGACGTTCGCCGACCTTTCCACTATCTGCGATGGCGGGATACCTCTCCCCACCGAGAGGCAGCTATCTGGAAGGGTAGATCATGACTGCAGCGAAGCCCGCTTCGCGGCCCAATGTGCCGCATTTCTCCTCCGGCCCGTGTGCCAAGCGCCCCGGCTGGAACCCCACCAATCTCAAGGATGCCGCCCTCGGCCGTTCGCACCGCGCGAAGGTCGGCAAGGCCAAGCTCAAACTCGCGATCGAACTGACGCGCGAAGTGCTTGAGGTGCCTGCCGATTACAAGATCGGTATCGTGCCGGCGTCGGACACCGGCGCGGTCGAGATGGCGCTGTGGTCGCTGCTCGGCGCGCGGCCCGTCACCACGCTCGCCTGGGAATCCTTCGGCGAAGGCTGGGTCAGCGATATCGTCAAGGAATTGAAGCTGAAGGACGTCACCAAGCTGAACGCGGCTTACGGTGAAATCCCCGATCTCTCCAAGGTCGATCCGGCGTCGGACGTCGTGTTCACCTGGAACGGCACCACGTCTGGCGTGCGCGTGCCGAACGCGGACTGGATCAGCGCGACCCGCGAAGGCCTGACGATCTGCGACGCCACCTCGGCCGCGTTCGCACAGCCGCTCGATTTCGCCAAGCTCGACGTCGTCACCTTCTCCTGGCAGAAGGCGCTCGGCGGTGAGGCTGCGCACGGCATGCTGATCCTGTCGCCGCGCGCGGTGGAGCGGCTCGAGACCTACAAGCCGGCCTGGCCGCTGCCGAAAATCTTCCGCCTCACCAAGGGCGGCAAGCTCAACCAGGGCATCTTCGAAGGCGAAACCATCAACACGCCGTCGATGCTGTGCGTCGAGGATTATCTCGACGCGCTGGCCTGGGCGAAGTCGATCGGCGGGCTCAAGGCCCTGATCGCGCGCGCCGACGCCAACACCAAGGCGCTCGCCGACTGGAAGGCACGGACGCCCTGGATCGACTTCCTGGCCAAGGATCCTGCGATCCGCTCCAACACCTCGGTGTGCCTGAAGTTCACCGATCCCGCGATCACTTCGCTTCCCGCCGACGCCCAGGCCGACTTCTGCAAGAAGCTGGTCGCGCTGGTCGAGAAGGAGAACGCCGGCTTCGACTTCGCCTATTATCGCGATGCGCCGGCCGGCCTGCGGATCTGGTGCGGCGCCACCGTCGAAGCCAAGGACGTCGAACTGCTGACGCAGTGGATCGACTGGGCCTTTGCCGAGACCAAGGCAGCGTTGCCCAAGGCGGCTTAAAGAGGCGGCTTGAGCCTTCTCTTGTCACCTCTCCCCGTTGGGGAGAGGTCGGATTGCGCAGCAATCCGGGTGAGGGGCCTTCTCGGCTTGTTCCTCGCCTGCGGCTGCCCTTCACCCCAACCCACTCCCCGTAACAACGGGGAGAGGAAGAAGTGATCAGAGACTTCACCACATTGGTCCGCGCGACCCGCCCGCTGCCAGGCAGAGGAACAATCACAATGACAAAACCCAAGGTTCTCATTTCCGACGCGCTGTCTCCCGCTGCCGTGCAGATCTTCAAGGACCGCGGCGTCGAGGTCGATTTCCAGCCCAACCTCGGCAAGGACAAGGACAAGCTCGCCGAGATCATCGGCAATTATGATGGCCTTGCGATCCGCTCGGCGACCAAGGCAACCGCCAAGATCCTCGAGAAGGCAACCCGGCTCAAGGTGATCGGCCGCGCCGGCATCGGCGTCGACAATGTCGAGATTCCCGCCGCGACCGCCAAGGGCATCATCGTGATGAACACGCCGTTCGGCAATTCGATCACGACCGCCGAGCATGCGATCACCTTGATGCTGGCGCTGGCGCGCGAGATCCCGCAGGCCGACGCCTCGACCCAGGCCGGCAAGTGGGAGAAGAACCGCTTCATGGGCGTCGAGATCACCGCCAAGACGCTCGGCGTGATCGGCTGCGGCAATATCGGCTCGATCGTCGCCGACCGCGCGCTCGGCCTGCGCATGAAGGTGATCGCGTTCGATCCGTTCCTGTCGCCGGAGCGCGCCAAGGACATCGGCGTCGAGAAGGTCGAGCTCGACGACCTCTTGAAGCGCGCCGATTTCATCACGCTGCACACCCCGCTCACCGAGAAGACCCGCAACGTGATCGACGCCGCCGCGCTCGCCAAGACCAAGAAGGGCGTCCGCATCATCAATTGCGCCCGCGGCGGCCTGGTCGACGAGCAGGCGCTGGTCGACGCGCTGAATTCCAAGCATGTCGCCGGCGCCGCCTTCGACGTGTTCTCCGAGGAGCCGGCGACGTCGAACGTGCTGTTCGGCCATCCCAACGTGATCTGCACCCCGCATCTCGGCGCCTCCACCACCGAGGCGCAGGAGAACGTCGCGCTGCAGGTCGCCGAGCAGATGTCGGATTATCTGCTGTCGGGCGCGATCTCGAACGCGGTCAACTTCCCCTCGATCACGGCGGAAGAGGCGCCGAAGCTGAAGCCGTTCATCGAACTCGCCGAGAAGCTCGGCTCGTTCGCCGGCCAGCTCACCGAGAGCGGCATCCTCAAGACCACCATCACCTATGAGGGCCACGTCGCCGAGATGAAGATCAAGGCGATCACCTCGGCGGTGCTGTCCGGCCTGCTGCGTCCGATGCTGGGCGAGGTCAACGTGGTCTCGGCGCCGATCGTCGCCAAGGAGCGCGGCATGGTGGTCGACGAGGTCGTCCGCGCTGCGCAGAGCGACTATGAGAGCCTGATCACGGTCACGGTCGCCACCGAGCGCCAGGAGCGTTCGGTGTCCGGTACGGTCTACGCCGACGGCAAGCCGCGCCTCGTCGACATCAAGGGCATCCGCGTCGACGCCGAGTTCGGCAAATCGATGATCTACGTCACCAACGAAGACAAGCCGGGCTTCATCGGCGCGTTCGCGAGCCTGCTGGGTGATGCGAAAATCAATATCGCGACCTTCCATCTCGGTCGCGTCAAGCAGGGCGGCGATGCCATCGCGCTGGTCGAGGTCGACGGCGCGGTGCCGGCGGACCTGCTCGGCAAGGTGCAGTCCTTGCCGCAGGTGAAGCAGGCCAAGGCGCTGACGTTCTGATCCTGCGGGGATCTCCGGCCGTCAGCGATCGAACCCATAGAGCCGCGCCGGATTGTCGACCAGGATCGCGTCGCGGGTCTTTTCGCTGCCGGCCCACACCGCGAGCAGATCGAACAGCTCCGCGTCATCGGGTTTGCGCGGTTCGGTGACGTGGGGCCAGTCGCTGCCCCAGACCAGGCGCTCGGGCGCCTCCTTGACGAAAGCCTGCGCGATCCGCGTCGCGTCGGCGTAGGGCGGGCCCTGCTCGGTGTTGAGATAGGCGCCGGCGAGCTTGACCCAGGCGCGGTCCTTTCCCGCGAGATCGACGATGACGCGGAACGCGGGATGCTCCGGCCCCTGCTTGGGCGGCAACCGTCCCATGTGGTCGAACACGATCGGGCAGGGCAGGCGGTTCAGCAGCGCCGACGTCTCGACGATCTGATCGCCGGACATGTGAAGCTGGACGTGCCAGCCGAGACCGGCGATGCGCTTGGCCAGCGGCTCGATCATGTCGATCGTGGTCACCGTGTCGCTCGGATTCCAGACGCTGAAGCGAAGCCCCCGGATGCCGCCGGCATCGAGCCGCTTCAATTCCGTATCGGGTACGTCCGGATGACAGACGCCGACGCCACGCCCGTTCTTGCCGAGCCGGCCGAGCGCATCCAGGATGCAGGTGTGATCGGTGCGGTGAAACTTCGGTTGCACCGGAACGGCGCGCGTCGTTCCGATGCGGCGCTGGTGGAGCAGATAGTCGTCGAAGGTCGAACCCACGGGTTTGGTGGTTTCCGGTGTCGGAAAGCGGGGATCGATGATGTGGAAATGCGCGTCGCAGGCGTTCGCCGGGGCCCGCGTTTTCGGTGTCTCGATGCCGGACGAATTGGGGACCGTCCCGGCGACCGCTGAATGGGATCGGGCGAGCCCCGCTGCCGTTATGGCAGCCGCTCCGACGAATGTCCTTCGTGTCATCCGGTACGGCATTGAGGATTCTCCGTCACTTGCGGCTCTTGGGCAGAGGCGATCTTGTTCGGCGTCTCGCAGACCACCCCGGCCTCGACCAGCGCCGCGTAGCCGGCGCCATCGATACCGATTTCATCGAGCAATGCGCGATTGTGCTGGCCGAGCGCCGGCGCCGGAGTCCGGATCGAGCCCGGCGTCTGCGACAGCCGTGGCACCACGTGATGCATCGGGATTTGGCCCATCTCGGGATCGGGATAGTCGGCGATCAGGTCGCGAGCGATGACGTGGGGGTCGGCCATGATCTGCGGCGTGTCGTAGATCGGGCCGATCGTGACCTCGGCCTGCTCGAAGAAGGCGATGTTCTCGGCCTGCGTGCGCGCGCCGATGAATTCGCCGATGATGGCATCGAGCTCATCGGCGTGCCGCAGGCGGTCGGCGTTGGTGCGGAAGCGCGGGTCGTCAATCAGGTCGGGGCGGCCGATGGCGCGGAACAGCCGCTCCGCCATCTTCTGGATCGAGCCGGACAGGCTGACATAGTGTCCGTCGCCGCAGCGATAGGCATTGCGCGGTGCCGAATTGCTGGAGCGGCTGCCGGTGCGCTGTCTGACCTTGCCGGTGAGCCGGTAGTTCGCGGCCTGCGGGCTGAGGATTGCAAACAGCGGATCGAGCAGCGGCAGGTCGATCACCTGGCCGCGGCCGCCGTTGATCTCGACCTCGCGTAGCGCGATCATCGCGGCGGAGGCGCCATAGATCCCGGCGACGCCGTCGGCGAGATACATCGGCGGCAACACCGGCTCGCGGTCGGCAAAGCCGTTGATGGCAGCGAAGCCGGATATGCCCTCGATCACGGTGCCGAAGCCCGGGCGCTGCGCGTATGGTCCATCCTGTCCCCATCCGGAAATCCGGATGATGATCAGCGACGGATTGAGCGCCAGCAGCGCCTCCGGGGACAATCCCATCTTCTCCAATATGCCCGGCCGAAAGCTTTCGATGAAGATCTGTGCCGATGGCACCAGCTTCCGGATGATGTCGATCGCGCGAGGATCGCGCATCGACAGGCACAGGCTCTTCTTGTTGCGCGAATAGACCTTCCAGTGGGTTTCGATGCCCTCGGTCTTCCAGGCGCGCAGCGTGTCGCCTTCGGGCGGTTCGACCTTGATCACCTCCGCGCCGAAATCGCCGAGGATCTGCGTCAGCACGTTGCCGGCAAACAGGCGCGACAGGTCGAGGATACGGACGCCGTCCAGCGTTCCGCGCCGGCCGGGTTCGTAGTCGCGGGCGTGCAATTGGTTCATGTCGTGACCTCGGTTGCGAATTTGTCGGCGAGCGCCACGACCGCACGGGCGCGTTCGACGAACGGTTTGTCGATCATGTGGCCATCGACGAGATAGGCGCCGACGCCGCGGGTATCGGCAATGGCGGCCGCCGACACCACTTTGCGTGCCCAGGCGATCTCGGCCGCATCGGGCATGAACGTTTCGTTGGCGATCGCGATCTGGCTCGGATGGATGCAGCTCTTGCCGGCGAAGCCGTGCGCCTTCGCCATCAGGCATTCGGCGCGGTAAGCGTCGGCGTCCTTGACTGCGGCAAAGGCGCCGTCGTAGGCGGCGACGCCGGCCTCGGCGGCCGCAAACCTCACTGCGAGGCGGACGTGAGCGAGCGCGTCGCGATCGGATCGCGCTATGCCGCAGGGTTCGAGCAGGTCGGCATAGCCGATCTGCAACCCCACCACCCGCGGATGCGACCTGGCGAGTTCTGCCGCCTTGCGCAGACCTCTGGGGGTCTCGATGTTGAGCAGTACGCCGACCCGTCGCGACGAGGTCTGTAGCGTTTCAATCCTGGCGATCGCCTGGATCACGGCGCTTGCGTCCTCGGCCATCGGCAGGTTGACGATGTCGACCCGGGTTCTGGCCAACGCGTCGATGTCGGCGCCGAACTCGTCGGTACCGAACGCGTTCACCCGGACCACGATGGTCTTGTCAGGCGCCGGCAGCTCGCTCAGGAAGCTGGCGAGCAGCGCACGCGCTTGCGATTTCTGGCTTTGGGCGACGGCGTCCTCGAGATCGAATGACAGCGCATCGGCGGCGGAACTCATCGCCTTGTCGAACAATTCGGGCCGCGAGGCCGGAACGAACAGTTTGCTTCGCATCAGCACGTCGCTCTCTCCGCCTAGATGACTTTGAAATGGGCCATCGCGACGATCGCGAGCGTCACGGTGATGGCGCCGCCGATCCGGGTCGCCACCTGCGCGAACGGCATCAGCTCCATCCGTTCGGCCGCAGTCAGGATCATGACGTCGCCGGTACCGCCAAGGCCGCTGTGGCAGGCGTTCACGATCGCGGTCTCGATCGGATACATCTTCAGCAGGCGGCCGACGTAGAACCCCGTCGCCGTCAGCGTCGCGACGGTCGCGATGATGGTCACCAGGTTGGCCGGATGGAACGCTTCCACCAGTTCGTGCCACGGCGTCAGCGCCACCGCGGTGGAAAACAGCAGTGGATAGGTCACCGCGATGACGAAGAAACGGAACACGACGCGCGCGCCTTCCTCCAGCGAAGCCGGTACCGCGCGGAGTAGCTTGACCAGCACGACCAGGAACAGCATGGCGACCGGAGCCGGCAGGCCGATCATGCTGTGGATCAGCGTACCAAACACGTAGATGGCAATGCCGGTGATACCGCCGGCTGCAACGGTCGCGACGTCGATGCGGGTGACACTCGAATGCGCGCGGTCGGAGACGGTATCCGCCGCATCGCCGGCGCCAGGCTGGAGCTGGCCGTTGCCGGTGAGATCCGGTCGCCGTTTTCCGAGCGAGTTCAGCGCGCCGCAGCAGATGATGGCGACCAGATTGCCAAAGAACACCAGCGGCAGGATCTGGCCGAGCATGGCGCCCTGGTTGAGACCCAGCGCCTCCGCATAGCCGACCGAGAGCGGGATCGCGCCTTCGCCGACGCCGCCAGCCATGACCGGCACGACCACGTAGAGGATCGAACGCCAGAAGCCGATCCCGCACAACCAGCCGACCGTGCCGCCGACGCCGAGTGCGAGGACCGAGCCGCTGATCAGCGGAATGAAGATCTTGACAAACCCCTGGATCAGGACGCGGCGGTCCATGCTCAGAATCGAGCCGACCACAACGGCGGTGATGAAGAGATAGATGAAGTTGGTGGACTTGGTGAATGTCGTCACCTGCTGCACCAGCGGTGCCGGCAGGAGTTGATGCGCGACCAGGAACGAAGGCAGGAAGATCGTCACCAGTGACGACCCGCCGATCGCGTTCAGGATCGGGATGCGTCTGCCGATCTCGGCGCAAGTAAAGCCGCCGACGACGAGAACGGCGATCATCACCGTGACCTCGCCGGAAACCTTACCCTTGAACGAAAAGGCCGCGATCAGGCCGAGCAGCACCAGATAGATCGGCAGCGGGATGATGCCGATCCGTACCTGCATCGCGCGCTGAAGGACGTTGGCGCCGGATTTCTCGGTCGGCGGCGCGTGCTCCGTCACCCCGTGCACGGGACCTGCCACCGCATTCGTCGTCATCGTTTCCTCCCGGTTCATCGCTCGGCGCGGTGGGTTGCCTGTCCGGCCGTTACAACGATCTTGCGGGACGCCGCTCGCTGCGTAAAATGCAATAATAGCAATTTTTCATGAGAAATTTGCATGAAAATCCCGATCGATGGCGTGCAGGCCTTTGTCCATGTGGCTGATCTCGGCAGCTTCAACCGGGCAGCGGAGCATCTCTTCATCACCCAGACCGCGCTGACGCGTCGCATCCAGCGGCTGGAGGCCTTTGTCGGCCTCAGGCTGATCGACCGCACCACGCGGTCAACGGCGCTGAGCCCGACGGGAAGGGATTTCCTGCCATTGGCGCGCCGCATCGTCGACGACCTCGTTCACGGCCTCGACCGGCTGCGCACGACGTCGCGGCTTGGGGTCGGTGACGTCACGCTGGCGACGCTGCAATCGATCGCATTCCGGCAATTGCCGCGAGCGCTTCGCAGCTATGCCAAGGCGTATCCGCACAATCGCGTCCACCTCCTTGAGCGATCCGGCGCGCTCGTCACCAGCGCGGTGCGCGAGGGGCAGGCCGATTTCGGTATCCACATCCAGCAGGAGACCAATCCGGAGCTTGCCGAGGAGATGCTGATGCGGGATCCCTTCGTCCTGGTTTGCAGCCGATCGCATCCGGCGTCGAAGCTGAAGCGGGTGGGGTGGTCGAACCTGGCGGGCATCGACCTCATCACGCTCGGCGGCGCCAGCGGCAACCGCCGCATCGTCGAGGCGCAATTGGTCAAGGCCGGTCTGGAAACCCGAGGCCGCTTCGTGGTCGAGAGCACGCCGAGCGCGATCGCGCTGGCGCGGGAGAATGTCGGCGCGGCGATCCTCCCCGCCGCGATGAAGGCGACCGCCGTCGCGAGCGGCCTGGTCGAGGTGCCGCTGGTCGATCCTGTCCTGTACCGCGCGATCGCGCTGGTGCGTCGGCGCAACGAGACGCTGTCACCCGCCGCCAGCGCACTCTACGGGATCATCAAGGCGCGGCTTTCGAGCGCTACGCGATGAGGGGCCGGGCCGGGCGTGCCGATTAGTTCCGCTGGCCGGAAAATGAGGCGAAAACAATTTCTGTTGCCTTGGCGGGATATCTGTATGAATAGCATCCGAAGCGTCATAATGGGCGATCTCGAAGGGAGAAAACAATGCGTGAAGCCGTAATCGTTTCCTACGCGCGCACCGGCCTGGCAAAGTCCGGCCGTGGCGGATTCAACATCACCCCGCCGATGTCGCTGGCCGGACATGCCATCAAGCACGCGGTCGAGCGCGCCGGCGTCGACAAGGACTATGTCGAGGACTGTTATCTCGGCAATTGCGCGCATGGCGCGCCGAACATCGGCCGTCAGGCGGCGCTGCTCGCCGGCCTGCCGAAGTCGACCGCAGGCGTTTCGGTGAATCGCTTCTGTTCGTCGGGCTTGCAGACCATCGCAATGGCCGCCAATTCCATTCGTTCGGATGGCTCTGACTGCATCGTCGCCGGTGGCGTCGAGAGCATCTCGATTCCGGGCGGCGGCTCGCCGAAGGAATCGATCGATCCGGACCTGCTCAAGACCGCGCCCGCCATCTTCATGGCGATGATCGATACCGCCGACATCGTCGCCGAGCGCTACAAGGTCAGCCGCGAATACCAGGACGAGTATTCGCTGGAATCGCAGCGCCGCATGGCCGCCGCGCAGCAGGCCAACAAGTTCAAGGACGAAATCGTCCCGATGAAGACCAAGATGAAGGTGGTGGACAAGGCGACCAAGGCCGAGTCGATCGTCGACTACGTCGTCGACCGCGACGAGTGCAATCGCCCCGAGACCACACTGGAAGGTTTGGCAAAACTTGAGCCGGTCAAGGGCCCGGGCAAGTACATCACCGCCGGCAATGCCAGCCAGCTCTCGGACGGCGCCGCCGCCGTGGTGCTGATGGAAGCCAAGGACGCCGAGAAGCGCGGCCTCAATCCGCTCGGTCGCTTCGTGGCCTGGGCCTCGGCCGGCTGCGAGCCCGACGAGATGGGCATCGGCCCGGTGTTCGCGGTGCCGAAGCTGTTGAAGCGTCACGGCCTGAAGATCGACGACATCGATCTCTGGGAGCTCAACGAGGCGTTCGCCAGCCAGTGCCTTTACTCGCGCGACCAGCTCGGCATCGATCCCGAGAAGTACAACGTCAATGGCGGCTCGATCGCGATCGGCCATCCGTTCGGCATGACCGGCGCCCGTCTCACCGGCCATCTGTTGCAGGAAGGCCGCCGCCGCAAGGCCAAGTGGGGCGTCGTGACCATGTGCATCGGCGGTGGCCAGGGCGGCGCCGGCCTGTTCGAGATCTATAGCTAACCGCGCATCGACGCGGATCGCATACGAACGAGCGGCCCGGCGGCAATGCCGGGCCGCTTTTCATTTGACGCCGGTCATGACGCCGGCAAATCGGGAGCGCGTTCGCCGAATTCGAGTGCGGCGACCAGTTCGAGCGTCTGCCTGAGATCGGCAGCCTGCCTGGCGCCGAACGCCGTCTCGAAGAGGTCCTGCGCCTCGAGCCAGGCGGCCTGCGACTCCGCAAGCCTCGCTTCGCCGCGCTTGGTGAGCCGTACCAGCCGGCTGCGGCGGTCATTCTTGTCGACGGTGACGGTCACCAGGCCGTCGCGCTCGAGCGGTTTCAGGTTGTGATTGAGCGCGGTGCGGTCGAGCACCAGCGCCGTGGCCAGTTCTCCCATCGTCGGCGAACCCGACCGTCTGACATAGACCAGGATGGCCCGCTGCGTGCCACGCAGCCCCGACGTCGCGAGGGCCTGGTCGTAGAGCTGCGACACCCGCCGTGTCGCCTTGCGCAATGCCGTGAGGTTGCACCGGGTGGCTTCCGTCTTCGCCATTGGCTGCCTCCAAACTGGACTTGACAGATACATGCATATGCACCTAATGGCAATAGGTGTATATGCACGTATCTGAAGGATGTGTGATGTCGGACGCCGAAGCGGAGACGATCGGGCTGGCGGTCGGAAGTGCAGCGCGGCCACGGTCCCGCGCGGCGACCCCGCGGCAGGTTCTGGCGATCGTCTCGGTCGGAATCTGCCTGGCAAATCTCGACCTGTTCATCGTCAATGTCGGGCTGCCGAACATCGCTCAGGAATTCCGCGGTGCCTCGCTCGAGGATTTGTCCTGGATCCTCAATGGCTATGCGATCGTCTATGCAGCGCTGCTGGTGTTCTTCGGCAGGCTCGCCGAACGCCACAGCCGCAATCTCAGCTTCCTGCTTGGCGTTGCGCTGTTCACGGCGGCATCGGCGGCGTGCGCGCTGGCGTCCAGCGTCGAGCTCCTGGTCCTCTCCCGCGTGGCACAGGCCGCCGGGGCGGCATTGATGACGCCGACCTCGATCGGCCTGCTGCTGGCCTCGTTTCCGCCCGAGCAGCGCGCCGGCGCGGTGCGCACCTGGACCGCGATCGGCGGCCTTGCCGCGGCGCTCGGGCCGCTCGCCGGGGGCGTGCTGGTTACCTTCGACTGGCGCTGGATCTTCATCGTCAATGTCCCGATCGGCGTGCTCGCGCTGATCATCGGCTGGTTCAAGTTGCCCGAGGTGCCCGGCCACGACGTGCCGCGTCCGAGCTGGTGGGCGGCGCTGCTCGTGACCTGCGGCATCGGCGCGCTGACATTTGCCATCGTGAAGGCGAATGACTGGGGATGGGGTTCGCGCGGCGTCGTGCTCGGCCTCGTCCTCGCAGGGCTCTCGCTCGCGGCCTTCGCGTGGCACTGTCTGCGCTCGAAGAATCCGTTCGTCGATCCCGCACTGTTTGCCGTCAGGCCGTTTACCGGAGCGACGCTGGTCATGGCGCCTTACTCGGCGGCCTTCGGTGCGATGCTGTTGTCGGTGGCGCTGTGGGAGCAAACCGTGTGGGGATGGTCGGCGCTAAAGACCGGCCTCGCGATCGCGCCAGGTCCGCTGCTTGTCCCGTTCACGTCGCTGTTGTTCGCCGGTCGCCTGATCGCACGCTTCGGTGCGGCCGCCGTGGTGTCCGCCGGCATCTTGTCGTTCGCCGGCGGGCTTGTGATCTGGGCAATGCTGCTCGGCGCGGACCCCAACATGCCTGCCTTCGTGGCCGGTATGATGCTCACGGGTATCGGCGTCGGGCTTACATTCCCGACCCTGATGGGCGTCGGCGCCGGCTCGCTGCCGCCGTCGTCGTTCGCAACCGGCTCCGGCGTCATCAACATGATCCGGCAAGCGGCGCTGGCGATCGGCGTTGCGATCTTTGTCGCGATCCTGGCTACCCCGGCCACGATGACCGAGCGGATCGCGGCGTTTCATCGCGGCTGGTGGATCATGATCGCGATCACCATGGCCGGCTTCGTGCCGAATTACCTGTTCATCTGGCGCAGATCGAACCGCTAACGCCCGAAAGACATCGCCGCGCCATCCGGCCGCCGCGACGGCGCCATCCTCGCGCCGCGGGGAAACCTCAATCGAACCAGTCTCTTCCTTGGTGCGTCTCACCACGAGAAGCGGCGCGCCTGCGCGTTTGGCGCGCCGTTCAACTCGCGTGATGCGGCGTTTTCCCGGAGGGATGTGATGCGAAGGATTGCGAATTGTCTTGTGACCACCAGCCTGGTGCTGGCGGGCGCGCTGGTTGCCGGGCCGCTCCACGCGGCCGATCTCGATACGGCGTCGCAGGTCGACGCCGTCACCGTCTATCCGGACGGCGCGAGCGTCACCCGCGTCATCACGCTGGATCTGCCAGCCGGAGACAACACGCTCATCGCGAAGGATTTCCCGATGGGGCTCGATCCATCCTCGCTGCGGGTCGAGGGCGATGCCGGCGCCAAGCTGACGATCGGCGCCATCGACGCGCGGCCGCCGCGCCTGGTGCCGCCGGCCAACCTGCCCGACATCGACAAGCGGATCGAGGCGCTGAGGGATCAACGCGAGGATTTGCAGGGGCTCATCAGTTCGGCCGAGGCGCGGCGCAAATTCGCCGAGCACTTCGCCGAGGCCGCGCCGGTCGGGATCGGCGAGAAGGGCGAGGCACGCCCGGTCAGCGAATGGCGGGCGGCGTTCTCGGCGGTGGCGGATGAAGTCGCAACCGCCGACAGCGCGATCCGCGACGCCGCGCGCAAGCAGCGCGACATCGACCGCGAACTGGCGCGCCTGGAAGCCGACCGCGGCGCCAAGCCGCCGAGCCACCTCGAGGTACGGATCGAGCTTGCCTCCGCCGCGGCTACCAAGGCCACCCTGCGGGTGACCTATGCGGTGCGCAATGCGCGCTGGATGCCGATTTACGACGCCCGTCTCGATACCGGCAGCAAGGACCGCAAGCCTGCGATCGAGTTGGTGCGCCGTGCCGAGATCACCCAGTCGACCGGCGAGGACTGGTCGAACGTGGCGCTTGCGGTCTCCACCGTGCGGGTTGCGCGTGGCGGCAATGCGCCCGAGCTCAATTCACTGCTGGTGCAATACCCGCAGCCGCCGCGGCCGCTGCCGTCGGCCAGCACACGGTCGCGTGAGGCTGTGGCGGCTGCGCCGCAGGCCGATATGGTCCAGCAATTCCGCTTCGGTGGCGGGTCGACCTTTGGCGAACAAGAGGCGACGGCGGAAATCGGGGCGTTCCAGGCCACCTTCAAGATCCCAGGTCGCGTCAGCGTTTCAGCCAATGAGGGCACCAAGAGTCTGCGCATCGCAACGGCGACGATCACCCCCGATCTCGCGATTCGCGCCGTCCCCGTGATCGATCCGACCGCGTTCCTGGAAGCGAGCTTCGTGCAGGCCGACGACGCGCCGCTGTTGCCCGGCCAGGTCTCGATCTATCGCGACGGCATTTTTGTCGGCCGTAGCCGGATGGCCACGGCCGCCAAGGACGAGACGGTGCGGCTCGGCTTCGGCGCCGACGACAAGGTCAAGATCGAGCGCACGGTGGTGAAGCGCAACGAAGGCTCCGCCGGGCTGATCGTGACGACGTCGAAGACCGACGAGCGCGCGTTCAAGACCGTTGTGCGCAACGGCCACGACTTCCCGATCAAGGTCGCGATCCTGGATCAGCTTCCGGTCAGCGAGAACGACGATATCGTGGTCGAGATGCTGCCGTCGTCGACGCCTGCCACCACGACCAATCTGCGCGACAAGCGCGGCGTGCTGGAATGGGCATTCGAGGCCAAGGCCGGCGAAGTTCGTGACATCAATTTCGCCTGGCGGATGCGCTGGCCGAAAGACAAGGGCATCGTGATGGTGCCGGCGGGCTAACGGGGCCGCAGCCTGGCTGTTTGACGGGCGCTCCGCACGCGAACCAGTAGCTTCAGCAGCTAGCGCCGGCTAGAAGCCGGCGTCCTCCTCCAGCCATTGCTGGTTGTCCCAGTGCGCGCGCCGGCCGAGGACATATTCGCGAACATCGTCCATGAAGCGTACCTTGCTGGCGAGTGCTCCGATGAAAGCGGCGACCGCTGCGATCCAGGGCCACAGATGCGCGAGCAGGGAGGCGGGTATCTGATTGGCGAACCCGGCTTGCAGCGCGCTCACTGCGAAGTACGCCACTCCGGCCCATGCGAGAGCCAAGATCGTTGCCACGGCCTCGTAGCTGGTCTGATGGAGCCGCACCAGCCAGCGCATCAGGCATAGATAGGCAAAGTAGGTGACCACGCCGAGGATGAAGGCAATACATCCCGGCGGAAGGCCCCAGCTTTCATCCCAGGCCTGGTACACGACGAAGCCCGCGGCTATGAGCGCTTCGACGTAGGTCAGGCAAGACTTTTCCATCATGATTTGCCCCAAAGCGATTCAAGTATCCGCCGAGGCTATCATCATCTGGCGGGCTGCCAGAAGTGTATTTGTCGGACAACGTTGAATTGTCCATGGCTCGACGACCACGAAGGTCGCCGCATATTCACCGTCATGCCCCGCCTCGAGCGGGGCATCCAGTACGCCGCGGCCTTTCCGTTGAAACGCAAAAGCCTCTGGAATACTGGGTCGCCCGGTCAAGCCGGGCGACGACACTGTTGTGTGCGACGAAAGTGACTGCGTCACTTCGCCTTCAGGAAGTCACCCACTTCGAGCAGCACGAACTCGTTGTCGTCGGCCTTGTTCGGATCGCGGCTCGAGGAGAACGGCAGGTTGTTGTCGTTGCCGACGATGATGTGGGTTTCGTCGACCCGATCGACGTTCTCGATGGTGAAGAACGGGAAGGTGTAGACGCCGTCATTGAGCGGCTTGCGGGCCTTCTTGTTCGGATCGCGGATCTTCATCAGGTCGACATAGGCGATCTTGCGCACCGGCTTGCCGACATTGGCGTCCGACAGCTCGATCTTGTAGACGCGCTTGAACTTGGCAAGATCGGGGAAGCAGTTCTCGCCACGCTGGCCTTGCGGGCAGGCCTTGTCGGCGGTGCCTTCGCCATTGTCGCGCTCGATCACCAGGCCCTGCGTCGGATCGATCATGTTGAAGTCGCCGATCGCATTGCCGTTCTGCTCGAACACATAGTGCCAGTAGCGCCCGGTGAACTTCTCCGCGGCGACGTCGAATTCGAGGATGCGGGAGGCTTCCTTGCCGTCGACCTTCTCCCAGTCCTTCTTGTCGGCGTCCCACAGCGGCCCTTCGAGGAGACCGTACAGGAACTTGCCGTCCTTGGACGAGGCGAAGCCTTCATAGCCCTTGGAGCGGCGCAGATTGACGTTGGTGTAGCTCGCGCCGGGCGCGCCGGGCGACTGCACCGCCCAGTGATCCGGCGAGCGCACCGGCTTGCCGTCGGCAACCGTCTCGAACACCGCGAGGATCTTGCCGGTCTTGTCCGCCTTGAGGATGTAGGGTCCGAACTCGTCGCCGATCCAGAACGTGTCGTTGATGATCTGGAAGCCCTCGGTGTCGAAGTCGGCGCCGGTGAGGTAGCGCTTGGCGGTGTCCTCATGCACGATGCGGAACGGCACCTTCTTGTCGGGATCGTGCAGGAACATGGTCTCCTGGCGCTCGATCTTGCCGCCCGCCCAATCCATCTTGTACCGGTTCAGGTACAGCATCGAGTCCGCCGAGTTGTAGCGCGAGCCCATGCCGTTGTCGGTGAGCACCCAGAACGAACCGTCGGGCATCGTCTTGATGCCGGAATTGCCCTGCAACGGCTGGCCCTTGAACGGCAGCGACACGCCGGTCGGCCGCTCGTAGGACTTGCCCATCACGGTGCCGATGGCGTCGACGCGCTTGCCGGTGGTGTATTTGCCCGAGGTCTTCAGATCGTTCGGAGCGTCGGCGGGAGCCTCGATGAAGCTCTCCGCCGGCATCACGGCGTGTCCCGCCAGCGTCGCCGGGAATTCGCCCTCGCTTTGCGCGAACGCCGATGTGGCGAACAGCATGGTGGCGACGGAGCAGAGCAGGGACAGACGCATGGTTGATCTCCTCGAGATGAAACGATGCGGTGTTCTCCGAGGCGCCTGTTACAGCCGGCTGACAGTTTTGTGAATCGCCTGTGTTGCGACGGGATAAGGCTTGCGGCCTTACGTCGCTTTGCTTGCCGGCTGCATGGTCTGCGGCAGCAGGAACGGCACGCCGTTATTGGTGTATTCGATCGCGCCGTCGATTTCGAAGATCCGCCTCAGCGTGTCGGCCTGCATCGCGGCGGCGCGGTCGCCATCGACCGCAAGCCGGCCGCCATGCAGCAGCAGGATGCGATCGGCGAACCGCATCGCGAGGTTGAGGTCGTGCAGGATCGCGATCACGGCGGTGCCACGTGCGGCACGCCGCCGCGCGGTCTCGACCAGATCGATCTGATGCCGCAGATCGAGGCTCGATGTCGGCTCGTCGAGCAGCAACAGTCCGGGCCCATGCAGTGCCTCGCCGCAGGCGAGCTGCACCAGCACGCGGGCAAAATGCGCGCGCTGCTGCTCGCCGCCGGACAATGTCGGCAATTGCCTGAAACGGAATTGCGCCAGCCCGACCTCGTCCAGCGCCGCCTCGACCAGGCCATGCGCCGTGGCGCGCGGGCTCTCACCCGCGCCCATGGCGACGATCTCCTCGACGGTGAACGGAAAGGTGACGTGGACGTGCTGCGACAGCATCGCACGGTGCCGTGCCAACTCACGCGGCGCGTAGCCATGCAGGTCGCGCTGCTTCAGCCTGATCGTGCCGTGGGATGGTTTGAGATCGCCCGACAGCATCCGCAACAGCGTCGATTTGCCGGCGCCGTTGGGGCCGACGATCGCCACCATCTCGCCGGCGCCGATTTGCAGCGATACCGCGTCGACCAGGGTGGTGCCGCCGATGGTCATCGAGACCGATTGCGCCTCGAGCAGCGCCGTCATAGCGACACCAGCCCGCGCTGGCGCAGCAGCATGGCAAGGAAGAACGGCGCGCCGATCGCCGCGGTCAGGATGCCGATCGGCATCTCCGCCGGCGCCACGATGGTGCGCGCCACCGTGTCGGCACCGACCAGCAGGATGGCGCCGAGCAGCGCCGATGCCGGCAGCAGCAGGCGATGCGAGGGGCCGATCACCAGCCGCAGCAGATGCGGCACCACGATGCCGACGAAGCCGACCACGCCGCACACCGAGACCGCGACGCCGGTCATCGCCGACACCAGTACGATCGAGATCCGCTTCAGCCGTTCGACATCGACGCCGCTGTGGAACGCCTCGGCCTCGCCGAGCACCAGCACGTCGAGCCCACGGGCGATCGAGACGCAGACGATCAACGCAACGCCCAGCACGGGCGCCAGCGTGGTGAGCTTGCTCCAGGTCGCGCCGCTGAGCGAGCCGAGCAGCCAGAAGGTGATGTCGCGCAGCTGGCGGTCGTCGGCCACGAACACCAGCAGCCCGATGCCGGCATTGGCGATCGCGGCGATCGCAAGCCCGGCGAGCAGGAAGATCGCAATCGACGTGCGGCCGCCGCGGCTGGCGATGGCGTAGAGGACGATGGTCGTGATCAGCGAGCCGGCAAAGGCCGCGATCGGCAGCAGCTGATGTTGCAGGAAACGCAAGCTCTCGCCGAGATGGCTGTCGGTGAACACGATCGCGGTCGCCGCCGCGAACGCACCGCCGGAGGAGACGCCGACCAGCGCGGGGTCGGCGAGGGGATTGCGGAACAGGCCCTGCATGATGGCGCCGGAGACCGCGAGGAGTCCGCCGACCATCGCGGCGGCGGCGATCCGAGGGATGCGGATGGACCATACCACGAGCTGGTCGCGTGCCAGCAGCGGGTTGGCCGCGCTATCCACCCACAGGCCGAGCGCGGCCGGAAGCCGTGCCAGCGGAATGCCGGCGGCCCCGACCGTCAGGGCGACCAGCGCGGTAATCGTGAGCGCCGCCAGCAGGCCAAGCAAAGTGAGTGTCGCCGCCGGCCGCAGCGCCGTGCCGGCGCGCCGTCGTTTCGCAGGGCCGCTGCGCTCGGCCAGCACGCTCATTGCCGGCAGTTCGCGGTCAGCGCCGAAGGCTTGAAGTTTTCGGCTTGCGGGGCCAGCGTCGGATAGAGTTTGACCGAGAGGTCGCGGGCCGCGGCCGCGGTGCGCGGTCCGAAGCCGAGCAGATAAAGTCCTTCCATCGAGATGAAGGCCTTGTTGGCGGCGACCGGCGTCAGCGCGAAGCCCGGATGCGCGAACACCGCCTCTGAGGTCAGCGAGTCCTTGCCGCGATCGATCGACAGCACGACGTCCGGCTTCGCCGCCACGATCGCCTCGTCATTGACCGGCTTGTAGCCGTCATAGCCGTCGATCGCGTTGACGCCGCCGGCGAGCTGGATGATCTCGTCGGCAGCGGTCTTGTGGCCCGCGGCCATCGCCCGGCCGTTCAACAGCGACATCACGAACATCACGCGCACCGGCTTGGTCACCTTGGCGCGCAGCGTGCGCAGTTGCGCAAGGTCGCTCTCGACTGCCGTGGCCAGGCAGGCCGCACGCGGTTCGGCGCCCATGGCATGGCCGACCAGTTTGATCTTCTCGACCAGTCCTGCCTCCGAGAAGGTTTCCGGCACCAGCACCAGCGGCACCTTCGCCGCCTCCAGCACGTCCATGGTTTCCTTCGGCCCGGAGCCCTGCACCGCGAGCACCAGCGACGGATGCAGGCCGAGCACACCCTCGGGCGACAGCTGGCGCATATAGCCGACGTCGGGCTTCTCGCGCAGCGCTGACGGCGGATAGAGGCTGGTGGCATCGACGCCGGCGATGCGATCCTCGAAGCCGAGCGCATAGAGGATTTCGGTGATCGCGCCGCCGATCGAGACGATCCGCGACGGATCGTCGATCACGACGTCGCGGTCGCGCGCGTCGTGCACGGTGATGCCCTCGGCGGTCGCCGCCTGGATCGGCAGCAAGCAGGAGAAGGCGAGCACAGCGAGCGTGCGACAAATTGTCATCGGGGCCGTCACTTGGTCAGGATCAGCTTGTTCTGCGAGGTCAGCCGCAAGCGGTATTGGTCCTCGCCATGCGCGATGATGATCTCGCGTTCGGTCGCGAACAGCTCGCGGCTGTCGAGACGATTTCCCCGCATGACGAGCGTTTTGGCGGTGCCAGAAGCGGAATCGGCTTGCCCGCCGGCCACGCCGATGTTCTCTCCGGAGGTTGCCGCCATTGCCTGATGCTGCGCCTTTCGAAACCGTTGAATGTCGCCTGTCTGTATAAGACGGCCAAGGCGCTTTCCAACGGCCGCACTTTACAATCGATATAAACAGCGCTGCCGCATTCTTGACCGTTTTGTTGCCGGCTCGTAACCAATCGTTGACGCGGTGCGAGCGGGTGGCTTGCAGCGCAATGAAGTTGGTAGCCAGCAAGTCGCTCGACGAGCGCACGCCAGCCAGACCAGAAAAGCGATCATCGGGCTGGGGCTAGTATGGCTGACGGGGCTAGGGTTTCGCGCGCCTTGATTTTGGGCGCGTCGGTGTTTTCATTCGCGGCGGCATTGCCGGAAAGTGGTTTGGCGCAAACCGCCGATGCTTCGGCGCCGCGTCCTTCGACCGAGCGGCCCAAGCAGGCCAAGCGAAAGCCGAAGCCCGCCGCGCAACAACAGGCCGCGGCGCCGGCGATGAACGCGCGCGCGCAGATCGGCGCGGTGCCGGTGCAGTCGCTCGACACCATCACCGCCGTGGCGTCCAAGACCGACGAGCGCGCGATCGATGCGCTGGCTCCGGTCAGCTCCGTCACCCTGGAGAAAATCCAGGGGTTGCAGCCGAACCGGGTGTCGGACATTTTCTACAGCGTCCCGGGCGTCTCGTTCCAGGAGCGCGGCGATGACCCTGCGACCGTCATCAACGTCCGTGGCTTGCAGGATTTCGGCCGCGTCGCTGTCGTGGTCGACGGCGCGCGGCAGAACTATCAGCGCACCGGCCACAACGCCAACGGCTCGTTCTTCCTCGATCCTGAGTTGATCGGCGGCGTCGACGTGGTGCGCGGTCCGACCGCGAACATCTACGGCTCCGGCGCGATCGGCGGCGTGGTGTCGTTCCGCACCAAGGACATCGACGATGTGGTGCGCCCGGGCGAGCGCTGGGGCGTCGACATGTCGGGCTCCTACGGCAGCAACAAGGACCGCGGCATGGCCTCGGTGTTCGGCGGCGTGCGCGCCGATCCGAATGTCGACGTGTTCGGCGGCGCGGTCTATCGCACCCAGAGCAACTACAAGGATGGCTCCGGCACCGAGATCGGCAACACCGGCAACGATATCGCGGCCGGCTTGATGAAGGTGACGATCCGCCCGGCCGAAGGCCATGAGTTCAAGATCGGCGGCATCTTCCAGGACTACCAGTACAATATCGGTCAGCAGAACCGCGGCCCGACCACGACGGCGGCGCCGCTGGCGGCGATCGCGGGCTCCTCGGTCTATGCCTCCGACGCCAGGAACTACACCGGCACGCTGAGCTGGAAGTACTCGAAACCCGACGACATGCTGTTCGACTGGAATATCTCGGTCTACGGCAACCGCACCGACAACGACCAGGTCAAGACCTACAACAACCGCATCACCACGGGTGGCGGCGTGTGTACGCTCGGCAATCCCGGCAACAACATCTCCGGCTGCGTCGGCGACAAGCGTGGCTATTCGCTCGACACCGTCGGCATCGACGTCAACAACACCTCGCGCTTCAATTTTGGCGACTGGCGCAACGCCGTGACCTACGGCTTCGACGCTTTCCGCGACGATGTCGAGACCTTCGATTCCCGCGGCAATTCCAACATCACGACGCCGGGCGGCCAGCGCACGGTGTCCGGCGGCTTCGTGCAGTTGAAGCAGAACTATTCGACCTGGCTCGAGCTCGTCAGCGCCGTCCGCTACGACCACTACGAGCTGACCTCGATCAACACCACGACCAGCGGCGACCGGCTGTCGCCGAAGATCACGCTCGGCGTCACGCCGGTCGCGGGCTTCACGCCCTATGTCAGCTATGCCGAAGGCTATCGCGCGCCGTCGATCACCGAGACCCTGATCGCGGGCGGCCACGCCACCGGCGGCGGGCCGGCGCTGTTCAACTGCCCCGACGGCACCAGCGGGCTGTTCTGCTTCCTGCCCAACGCGGCGCTGCGGCCCGAGGTCGGCAAGAACAAGGAAGCCGGCATCAACCTGAAGTATGACGGCATCTTCACCGCGAGCGATTCGTTCCGCGGCAAGATCAACGTGTTCCAGAACGACGTCGACGGCTATATCGATCTCGTGGCGTCGGCGCCGACCACGACGCCGTTTGGACGCTTCAGCCAGTTCTACCAGTACCAGAACATCGCCCATGCCCGGATCGAAGGCTTCGAAGCCGAGACGATGTATGACGCGGGCGACTGGTTCCTGGGCGTCGCCGGTCATCTGATGCGCGGCCGGAACACCCAGACCAATATCGGGCTCGCCACCATCACGCCGCGCAAGGTGACGACGACCGCCGGCGTGCGCCTGCTCGACCGCTCGCTGATCATTGCCGCGCAATGGTCCTCGTTCGGCGCCAACAACGATCTGCCGGCGGGCTATCTGCCGTCGACCGGCTACGAGCTGGTCAATCTCTACCTGA
Organism: Bradyrhizobium sp. UBA2491; assembly: GCF_002341725.1. Lineage (NCBI taxonomy): Bacteria > Pseudomonadati > Pseudomonadota > Alphaproteobacteria > Hyphomicrobiales > Nitrobacteraceae > Bradyrhizobium > Bradyrhizobium sp. UBA2491. Next base: position 257,722 of record NZ_DDOP01000039.1, on the reverse strand, counting down.
CCTGGAACGCCACCAAGGACATCACCTTCACGGCGTCGGTCGACAACCTCTTGAACCAATACTACCGGCCCTACGCGATCCCGGGCTCCTCGACCGACGGCACGACGCAGAACGACGTGCTGTTCTCGAGCCCCGGCCCGGGCACCGTTTACAAGGCCGGACTGAAAATTCACCTTGGTGGAGCGTAACGCGACGAGCCGATCATTCCATCCAGGTTGCTCCGGCCGCGCTGGTGCCCCAGCGCGGCTTTGGCGCGTTCATGATATCAACGAGATCAACCGGCAGGATCCAGGGCATCATCCAAGGCATCCGTCGGCAAACAGGAGAAGGCTTTCATGTTCATCGCAATGAACCGGTTTCAGGTGATCAAGGGCAAGGAGCAGGCGTTCGAGACGGTCTGGAGGACGCGTGAGTCCTATCTCGGCGACCTGCCGGGCTTCGTCGAGTTTCACCTGGTGAAGGGTCCCGAGGCCGAGGACCACACGCTCTATGCGACCCACACCGTGTGGGCCAGCAAGGCGGCGTTCGAGGACTGGACCAAGTCGGATGCGTTCCGCCGCGCCCATGCCCGCGCCGGCAACGAGACCGGCGGCAGCCTCTATCTCGGCCATCCCCGGTTCGAGGGCTTCGAGGTGCTGATCACCGAGCGGGCGAAGAGCGCCGCGGCGTGACGGGGGCGGCCATGCCGAATGCGGATCTCGCCGGGTTGAAGGCCTACATGGCCGACAATCCCGGCGCCGTCATCGAGGATGTCGCGCGCGAGCGCAAGGTGATGCCGCGCGCGGTGATCGAGGCGCTGCCGGAAAGCATGGTGCGGATCGGCGCCGGCGATTTCGCTGCCGCGATGCAGGACATCGCGGAATGGGGCGAGGTCACGTTGATCGTGCACACCGATGACGCGATCTTCGAGTTCACCGGTGCCATCCCGAAGGGGGAGGTCGGCCGCGGCTATTTCAACCTGATGCAGCCGAAGGGCCTGCACGGCCACCTCAGGCACGAGCGCTGCGCGGCGATTGCCTTCGTCGAGCGGCCGTTCATGGGCAAGGTGTCGGCGTTCATCGCCTTCATCAATCTCGACGGCGGCATCATGTTCAAGGTGTTCGTCGGCCGCGACGAGACGCGCGCGCTGCGCGGCGATCAGCTGGTGCGTTTCCATGCGCTGGCGGACCGCCTCGCGCCGCAGGCGGGCTGAGGCGAACGCAGGACGGGAGGCGACCATGGCGTATCGGTGGCTTGGGCGGCGGATCTGGATGGCGGCGACTGCCGGGTTCGGCATGTCGCCGGGAACGGGCCTTGCTGCCACCGACGCTGCGCTGCTGCCGCGCAACCTCTCGCCCTGGGGCATGTTCGAGAGCGCCGACATCGTCGTGAAGGCGGTCATGATCGGGCTCGCCTTCGCCTCGCTGGTGACCTGGACGATCTGGCTCGCCAAGACCATCGAGATCCGCCGCAAGACCGTGCTGGCCAGGCAGCGCATCGGCCTGCTCGAGCGCGACACCCAGCTTGCCGAGGTGGAGCTGGCGAGCCGCGACGGCAACGATGCCGTTGCGCAGATCATCCAGTCGGCCTCGCGCGAGGCCACGCTCTCCCGCGGCATGTTCGACGACGGCTTCAAGGAACGCATCGCGCTGCGGCTGGAGCGGGTCGAAGCGGCGATGTCGCGGCAGATCGCGCGCGGCACCGGCGTGCTCGCGACGATCGGCGCCACTGCGCCGTTCGTCGGCCTGTTCGGCACGGTGTGGGGCATCATGAACGCCTTCATCGGCATCTCCGAGGCGCACACCACCAATCTCGCCGTGGTCGCGCCTGGCATCGCCGAGGCGCTGCTCGCAACCGCGCTCGGGCTCGTTGCCGCGATCCCGGCCGTCGTGATCTACAATCATTTGACCCGCTCGATCGCGGGCTACCGCGCGCTGCTCGGCGACGCCTCCGTCATGGTGATGCTGCTGGTGAGCCGCGAAGGCGATCGCAGCCTGTTCCGGCTGGCGCGCGCCGCGGAGTGAGAGATGGGCGTCAAGCTTGGCACGGGCGGTGCGTTCGGTAGCCGGCGTCGCGGCGACGACGACCTTGTCGAGGCGCATGAGATCAACGTCACGCCGTTCATCGACGTGATGCTGGTGCTGCTGATCATCTTCATGGTGGCGGCGCCGCTCGCCACCGTCGATCTCGGCGTCGATCTGCCGGCCTCGACCGCCGAGCCGCAGCCGCGGCCGGACAAGCCGGTGTTCGTCACCGTGAAGCCGGATCTGTCCGTCGCGGTCGGCGAGGACGTCATCGCGCGCGATACGCTGACGTCGGCGCTCGACGGCGCCACGCAAGGCAAGAAGGACGAACGCATCTTCCTGCGCGCCGACAAGGCGGTCAGTTACGGCGACCTGATGGAGGTGATGAACCTCTTGCGTAACGCCGGCTACCTCAAGGTGGCGCTGGTCGGCCTCGACGGACGAAGTTGATCAAGATGAATGCCTATGCGCTGCATGATTCCCGCGGTGACATCTGGCTGAGACGCTGGGGTCTGGCGGCGGCCGCGATCCTGGCGGCGCACGCGGCGATGATCGCGCTCGGCATGAGCTGGGTCGCGTTGCCGCCGCCGGGCGTCGCAGTGCCGGCGGTGCTGGTCGACCTGACGCCGATCACGTCAGCGCCGGAGATTTCCAAGACCGAGCTGCCGCCGGGCCCTGCGATGCAGGAGGCCGATGCCGCGCCGCCCGAGCCTGCCGCCGCGCAGGCCGTGCACGAGGAGATCGCGCCGACGCCGTTGCAGGAAAAGGCCGAGGTCGCCGCGCCGCCGGAGCAGAAGCCGCAGGTCACGCCGCCGAAACCAGAGCCCACCAAGGTCGTGCCTGAGCACAAGACCGAGCCCGTCAAGCCGAAGGTGGTGCGTCGGGACGCGAAGAAGCCCTCCGAGGCGACACCGGCTCCGCGCGCCAGTGCGCCGAGCCGTGCCGAGCGTCAGGCGCCGGCGGCGTCCGCGATCAGCGCGGGTGCCGCGGCATCGGCGATCGCGGCCTACAACGCGCGGGTCCGCGCGCATCTGTTGCGCTTCCATTCTTATCCAGCCGGCGGCAACGGCCAGCGCGGCGTGGTCCGGCTGGTGTTCACGCTCGGCCGCGGCGGGCAGGTGCTGTCGAGCCATCTCGGCGGCTCCTCCGGCAATCCGACCTTCGACGCGCGGGCGCTGGCGATGATCCGCCAGGCCCAGCCGTTCCCGGCGTTTCCTCCCGAGGTCACGCAGGGCTCGATGGGCTTCTCCGTGCCGGTCGCGTTCGTGCCGCGATGACGTCTGAGCTGCTAAGTCCATCCCCGTCATCCTGAGGCGCGAGCCCTTGCGAGCCTCGAAGGATGCACGGCCCGGCTGGTGGCCGTCGACCCTTCGAGACGCGCTTCGCGCTCCTCAGGGTGACGGAGATGGAGTGAGGTTGTTTCGTGCCGAAGCCTACCTACTCCTTCACCGCGCCGGTCAGCGACGACACGTAATAGTCGACGAACAGCGAGTAGAACAGCGCGACCGGCAGCGAGCCGAGCAGCGAGCCGGCCATCAGCGCGCCCCATTGGTAGACGTCGCCGGTGACGAGCTCGGTCAGGATCGCGACCGGCACCGTCTTGTTGGCGCCGCTCTGGATGAAGGCGAGCGCATAGATGAACTCGTTCCAGGACAGCGTGAAGGAGAAGATGCCGGCCGAGATCAGGCCAGGCACCGCCAGCGGCAGCGTGATCCGCCACAGGATCTGCAACCGGGTCGCGCCGTCGACCAGCGCGCATTCCTCGAGCTCGTAGGGGATCGACTTGAAATAGCCGATCAGGAGCCAGGTGCAGAACGGCACCAGGAAGGTCGGATAGACCAGGATCAATGCCAGCGGCGAATCGAACAGGCCGAACTGCACGATCACGGTGGCGAGCGGAATGAACAGGATCGACGGCGGCACCAGATAGGCGAGGTAGATGCCGAGCCCGACATAGGGGCTGCCGCGGAAGCGCAGCCGCTCGATCGCATAGGCGGCGAGCGTCGAGGCGAACAGCGACAGGAAGGTCGAGCCGATCGCGACCATCATGGTGGTCTTCAGCCAGCGCGGATACTCGGTGTCGAACAGCAGGTGCTTGACATGCGCGAGCGTCGGCGAGGTGATCCAGAACGGGTTGTGCTCCTTGTAATTCAGCAGCTCCGCGTTCGGCTTGAACGACGTGATCGCCATCCAGTAGAACGGAAACAGCAGGATCAGGATGAAGCAGGCGAGCGGCAGATAGATCATCACCATGCGCCGGGCGCCGGAATCCCACGACATCGTGTCCGGCGCGGCACGGGCGACGTTGGAGGCTGCGACGTCAGTCATTGGCTTCTCCCTGCTGCCATTTGCGTCGCGCGAGGCCGAAATAGCTGAACAAGGTCGCGAACACCAGGAACGGGATCATCGAGACCGCGATCGCCGCACCTTCGCCGAGCTCGCCGCCGGCGATGCCGCGCTGGAACGCCAGCGTCGCCAAGAGATGCGTCGAGTTGACCGGGCCGCCGCGGGTGATGGCGTAGACCAGCTGGAAATCGGTGAAGGTGAAGATGATCGAGAACGTCATCACGATCGCGAGAATCGGCATCATCATCGGGAAGGTGATGTAGCGGAAGCGCTGCCAGGCGGTGGCGCCGTCGAGCATCGCTGCCTCATAGAGCGAGGGCGAGATGGTTTGCAGTCCGGCCAGCAGCGAGATCGCGACGAACGGGATGCCGCGCCAGATATTGGCCGCGATCAGCGAGAACCGTGCCGGCCAGGGCGAGCCGAGGAAATCGACATTGCTGTCGCGCAAATGCAGCACGTCGACCAGGAGATAGGAGATGATCGAGAATTGCGGATCGTAGATCCACCAGAACGCCAGCGCGGACAGCACCGTCGGCACGATCCACGGCAGCAGCACGATGGCGCGGACCAGGCTCTTGAACGGGAAATGGTTGTTGAGCAGCAGCGCCAGCCAGAAGCCGAGCGCGAACTTTCCGAAGGTCGCGACCGCGGTGTAGAACACCGAGTAGAACACCGCATTCCACCACAGCGGATCCTTGAGCAGGTACTGGAAGTTCTCGAGCCCGATATAGACGCCGCGCTGGCCGATCGTGGTGTCGGTGAAGGCGAGCCAGATGCCGAGGCCGAGCGGATAGGTGAGGAATACCAGCAGCAGGCCGATCGCCGGTGCAAGGCACATCACGATCAGGAACGGCTTGTAGTCGAACAGGCGCGCGAGCCAGCCCGGTTGCCGGAGCGCCGCGCCGCGCGATGGGAGGGTCGTGACAGACATTGAATGCTCGTCTTCTCGTCATTGCGAGGAACGAAGCGACGAAGCAATCCAGCTCTCGTCTATGGCGCTATGGATTGCTTCGCTTCGCTCGCAACGACGGCTGATTTGAGTTTCGCAGTTCAATGATCGCCGTTACCGGTTCTGCCGCCGGAAGTACCGCTTGGCGCGTTGCTCGGCCTCCGCGGCGGCTGCCTCGGGCGTGGCCGCGTCGGTCGCGACCGAGGCGCACATCTGCACCAGCACGTAGTCGGCGTTGACGGCGCCGGTCGCGGTCGAGATCGGCCCCTTGTAGCCGTTGTAGTAGGGGCTCCTCATGGTGTCCTTGAAGATCGCGACCTTGGGATCGCCCGACCACACCGCAGCGTCGGCATAGGCGGCGAGTGGTTGCGACCAGTAGCCGGAATTGGCGTTGAGCCACGGCTCGTACTGCTCCTTCTCCAGCATGAATTGCAGGAACGCCTTCGCCGCATTGGGATAGGCGCTGTGCTTGAACACCATCGCATTCAGGGTCAGGCCCGACATCGGCGAGGTCGATGCCAGCCCCTTGGGCAGGAGCTGATGCTCGGTGTCGTCGGCGATCGCCTTGGTCGCGGGATCGTTCTTCAGCGAGAAGTACAGCGAAACGCCATTGGCGGTCAGGCCGATCTCCTGCGACGAGTAGGCGCGGTTGTTGGAGACGTCGTTCCACGACGGCGTGCCGGCGATGAAGGTCGGATAGAGCTCCTTCAGGTATTTCAGCGCGGCGATCGTCTCCTTGCTGTTGATGATGATATTGCCTTCCTCGTCCAGCAGCGCGGCGTTGTGCGACCACAACAGCCAGTTGGCGAAGCCATTGCCGTCGCCGACGGCGTTGCCGAGGGCAAAGCCCGCCGGCTTGCCGGCCGCCTTCAGCTTCTTGTAGAGTTCGAGGATGCCGGCATGGTCTTCCGGCACCTTGTCGAAGCCGGCCGCATTGACCAGCGACTTGCGGTACACCAGCGGGCCGCCGGAGGCGCCGAACGGCAGGCCGATCCAGCTCTTCGATTTCGAGCGCATGCCATAGCGTTTTGCGAGCGCGAGCCAGCCGCCGTAGCGCTTGTCGAGATAATCGGCGACGTCGGTCAGCTCGATCAGCTTGTCGATATAGATGTGCGGCGCATCGCCGAAGCCGATGATGATGTCGGGACCTGCGCCGGAGTTCGAGGTCACCGCGGTCTGCTGGTTGATGTCCTCCCAGCCGACGAAGTCGACCTTGATCTCGACGCCGGTCTTGTCGGTGAATTTCTTGGCATTGGCGCGGAACACGTCCTCGTCGGCCTGGACGAAGCGCACCGGCCGCAGCATGCGCAGGGTCGCGCCCTTCTCGATCGGCAGCGACGGCGCCGCGACGTCGGCCGCTTTGACCTTCGACGCGTCCTGCGCCGAAGCACCGGTGATTGCCAGCGCCGCCGCGGAAGCTCCCAGCGCCAGCGCGTCGCGACGCGTGACCTCATACGTCATGTCGTTTGCACTCCCTGCTTTGTCTGTTCTTATCGTTCCTTCCCGGCGTTGGTCGCCGGTGAAGGCCTTGTCGTCTCGGTGCACCCGCCGCGCGAAGGACCCATCTCGTCAGCGAGACGGGCCTTCGCGTGAAGCGCGCTGCCGTCTAGCTGTTCGGACCGCGATCCATGCTGACAGGCTGCCAGCGGCGCAACGCGGTGTTTTGCAGCACCGACGGGTTGACGCAGCTTACCGGCCACATGCCTTGCAGCACTAGTGACAATTCGTAGCCCACGCGACGCTTGCGCGCCTCGTCAAAACGTGCCGATGCCGAGGCGACGTGGGCGGTCAAGGTAACATTGTCCATCCCGAGCATCGGGTTGTTGTGCGACGGCGGTTCCTTCTCCAGCACGTCGAGCGCGGCGTGGGCGATCCAGCCCTCTTGCAGCGCCTTGATCAGCGATTCCTCGTCGACGGTGGCGCCGCGGCCGGTGTTGATGAAGACTGCCGATTTTTTCATCTGACGAAAATGCTTCTCGGTCAGCATGTGGTGCACTTCGGGCCGCGCCGGGGCATGCATCGAGACGAAATCGGATTGCGCCAGCACCTCCGACAGCGTCGAGGGGATCACGCCATGGTCGTACATCAGCGTTTCCTGGATGAAGGGATCGTAGGCCATCATCCTGAGGCCGAACGGCGCGGCGCGCTTGGCGACCGCGCGGGCGACCCGGCCGAACGAGATGAAGCCGAGCGTCTGGCCCATCAGCCGCGGAATCTTCAAGAGCGCCGGGCGGCCTTCGGCCCAGCGGCCGGTGCGCACCATCTTGTCCTGCTCGATCAGGCGGCGGAAGCCTGCGAGCAGCAACATCATGGCGTGGTCGGCGACCTCCTCGATGAAGGTATCGGGGATGTTGGTGACGGGGATGCCGCGAGCGGTCGCCGCCTTGACGTCGACCGAGTCGACGCCGACGCTGCCGAGCGTGATCACCTTGCAGTTCTCCAGCGCGTCTATGACGGCCTTGGTGATCGGCATGCCCTTGGCGTAGATCGCGTCCGCGGTGCGGGCCGCAGCGATGAATTCGGCCTCGTTGGCCGGCGCTTCGACGATCTCGGCGCCGATCGGATCGAGCGCCTCGCGCTCGTAGTCATAGCCGCCGCCGGCGACCGTGAAGCTCGCGCCCTTCGGCGTGACCACTCTGAATTTCGACATTGTCTGCTCCCGATGTGAGGCTTCTGTTCTTGCTTCTTGCTGGTTTGTTTCTTGCTGGTTTGTTTCTTGATCTTGTTGCTTGCGGGAGCGCGGCTCGCATCGCCGCTTTTCCCTGTATTTGTACGCGGGCTGAGCTGTCCTCCCCACAATTGCCGGTCGGTCCGGGGCCCGATTCTCCGGGCTTCTACGGGGAACCTCCGTAACCATCAGGTAAAGGGTCTCACATTACGGTGAGCGGAATCAATCCGCCAATCGCGTCGCGTTCCCCGCCTCTCCTGGAGATCCCCGTGAAGCTGTCAAATCTGAAGATCACCCCCAAGCTCGGCATTCTGGTGGGGGTGACCCTCCTTGGCCTGTGCGCGGCCGGCATCCTCGCCGGTCACCTGATGCAGCGTGAGATGACGAATTCGCGCATCGACCAGGCCAAGGCCATCGTCGAGATGGCGAAGAACATGGCGGCAAGCCTCAAGAAGGAAGTCGACGCCGGCAAGATGACCAAGGAGGCCGCGCTCGCCGAGTTCGGCAAGCGCGCCAACGCGATGACTTACGACAACGGGGCCGGCTACCTGTTCGGCACGGATTACAATGGCATCACGGTGCTGGCGCCGGATCCGAAGCAGGTCGGAACCAACCGGATGGATGTCGTGACCAATGGCCGCAAGCTGTCGTGGGAGTTGATGAACGGCGTGAAGGCCAATGGCGAGATCCTGCTGTTCTATGATTACGTGAAGCCCGGCCAGGAGACGCCGATCCGCAAGCTCGGCTATGCCGTCGCGGTTCCCGGCTTCGACATGTATGTCGGCACCGGCGCCTATCTCGACGACATCGACGCCAAGATGCGGCCGATCGCATGGCTGCTCGGCCTTGCGACCCTCGGCATCGGCATCGTGTCGAGCTCGGTGGCATGGCTGATCGGCCGCAGCATCTCCCGACCGCTCAATCTGCTCGGCGCGCGCATGCGCGACATCGCCGACGGCAAGCTCGACGGCGACATCCCGGGGGTCGGCCGCGGCGACGAGGTCGGCGGCATGGCGGCGACCGTGCAGATCTTCAAGGACAATGCGATCCGCATCCGCGGGCTCGAGCAGGCCGAGGCCGAAACGCAGGCCCGTGCCGCATCCGAGCGCCGCAACGCGATGCAGGACCTTGCGAGCGACTTCGAGCGCAGCGTGAACGGCATCGTCCGCACCGTGGCGTCCGCCGCCGCCGGCATGCAGACCACGGCGCAGTCGATGACCGCGACCGCGAGCGATGCCAGCGCACGCGCCGCGACCGTCGGCGCCGCCTCAGACAGCGCTTCCAACAATGTCGGCACCGTCGCCGCGGCGGCCGAGGAGCTGTCGAGCTCGGTTGCCGAGATCGCCCGCCAGGTGGCGCGTTCCAGCGAGGTCGCAAGCCAGGCCGTGGCCGATGCCGAGCGAACCAATGCGACCGTGCAGGCGCTGTCCACCGGCGCCGAGAAGATCGGCGAGGTGGTCAAGCTGATCCACTCGATCGCGGCTCAGACCAACCTGCTGGCGCTCAACGCCACCATCGAGGCGGCGCGCGCCGGCGAATCCGGCCGCGGCTTCGCGGTGGTCGCATCCGAGGTGAAGGCGCTGGCCAACCAGACCGCGAAGGCCACCGAGGAGATTTCGGCACAGGTCGCCGCGATGCAGGCCTCCACCGGCGAGGCCGTGACCTCGATCGGCGGCATCACCACGACGATCGCGCAGATGAGCGAGATCACCGCCTCGATCTCGACCGCGATCGACCAGCAGGGCGATGCGACGCGCGAAATCGCCCGCAACATCCAGCAGGTCGCGGCCGGCTCCAGCGAGATCTCCGCCCATATCGGCGGCGTCACCACCGCGGCGGCCGCCACCGGCACCGCGGCCGGCGACGTGCTGTCGAATGCGCGCGAGCTCGACACCCAGTCCGGCATGCTGCGCAATGCGGTGGACGAATTCCTGGAGAAGGTGCGCGCGGCGTAACGCCGGCGCGATCAATCGAAACCGTCATGATGCCCGGGCCTGGCCCGGGCATTCGCGTTTCGATCCGTCTACTGCTTCTCGATCCCGGCGTCGGCGATCAGCCTTTCCCACAGCACGAGCTGCTCCTTGAGGAAGGCATCGAACTCCTCGGGCGTGCCGGAAAATGCTTCCATGCCGCGTTCGGCGAGCTGGCTCTTGATGTCGGGCCGCTCGACGATCTTGCGGATCTCCGCATTCAGCCTGGCGACGACATCCTTCGGCATGTTGGCGGGCCCGAGATAGCCCTGCCAGGAGGTGATGTCGAAACCCTTGACGGTGTCGTCCATCGTCGGCAGGTCCGGAAGCAGCGCGGACTTTCGCTTGGTGGTGACGGCGAGCGGTTTCAGCGCCTTGGCATTGACGTGCGGCAACCCGGTCGGGACGTCGATGAACATCATCGAGATGCGGCCGGCGATGACATCCGTCAGTGCCGGCGGCGAGCTCTTGTAGGGCACATGCAGCAGGTCGATGCCGGCGAGGCGGGCGAAGGTCGCTCCGGAGACGCTCGCCGATGACGAGCCGCTGGCATAGGAGTATTTGCCCGGCTCCTTCTTGGCGAGCGCGATCAGCTCGGCGACCGAGTTCGCCGGGATATCCGGATGGATCACCAGCATGAAGGGCAGGTCGCCGGTGCGCGCGATCGGCGTGAAATCCTTGATCGGATCGTAATTCATGATCTTGAGCAGATACGGATTGGCCGAGTGGGTGGTGTTGGTGGTGACGAACAGGGTGTAGCCGTCGGCGGCGGAGCGGGCGACATAGTTCGCCGCGATCGAGCCGTTGGCGCCCGCGCGGTTGTCGATCACCATGCCGACGCCGAGTGCCACCCCGAGCTCTTTGGAAATCAGGCGGGTCGTGGTGTCGGTGCCGCTGCCAGCGGCGAATGGCAGCACCAGCGTGACGTTGCGGGTGGGATAAGGTGCCTCGGCAGCCGCAATCCCGGAAAGCGGCATGAGCATTGCCGCGGCGGCGACTGCTCGCCAACATCGTTTCAATCGCGCAATCATATCGTCGTTCCCCCCGCATCGAGCCTGGGCCGGCCCGCGGGCGGGAACCTAGCTCGCCCACCACGGCCGCGGAAGCCGTGGTGGGAGCAGCTTATCGCCGCACGCGCCTGGCGAGGGATGGTTACGATCCCGCCGCGAAGACCTGCGCGACATGGAATGCCTTGGTGGTGATCAGCCATCTGCCGTCGATCCGGTGAAACACGAGATGGTCGACGAAGCCGGTTTGGCCGGCCCGGACGCGCACCTTGGCGATGGCCAGATCGGGCGCGGTCTGGTCGATGCTGATGATGGCTTCCTCGCGCGGCGATTTCATCGATGCCGGCGACGGACGGCTCTGGATGAAGTCGCGGAATTCCGCTGCCGACCGCACCGTGTGCTTGCCGTCCCGGATGCCGTGCACGATGCAGGCGTCGGCGAACACGTCGCGAAACCGGCTGTCGTCGACGTCATACATCAGGTTGAAATATCCATCGATCGCGGATGCGATGGCCTGGATGTCGTTCATTGCAGAGTCTCCCTGGGCGATGATGTGGCGCTGACCTCACCGGATCGAACCGGTGATCTGCGCCGACAGTGGCCGATGTGGCAGCGGAGTGCTACGACTGGGCTGTCATCTCATCGATGACTGAGAGGCATCGACATGGACGAAGTTGACGGTCGGCTCGTCGGCGGGCTCGTGGTCCTCGCGGCCGTGGCGAACGCGCGTAGTTTCGGCAAAGCCGCCGAGCGGCTTGGCATGACGCAGTCCGGTGTCAGCAAGGCGATCGCCAAGCTCGAGGCGCGTCTCGACACGAGGCTGGTCCACCGCACGAGCCGCGCCGTCGAGCTGACCGAGGAAGGACGTGCGCTCTGTGAGCGGGTCGCGCAGCATCTGGCCGCGATCGGCGAGGCCGCGGCCGAGACCTCGAAGTCACGCGGTGCCATTCGCGGGCGGCTCCGGGTCAATGTCGACCCGCTGTTCTCCCGTATCGTTCTGTCGCCGAAACTGAGCGAGTTCTTGCTTCAGAATCCGGAGATGGAGTTGCGCATCGAGACCCGCGACCGCATCGCGGACCTCGTGAGCGACGGCTTCGATCTCGCGGTGCGCTTCGGCGAGCCGGCGCCGTCGGCCCTGATCGCGCGCCGGATTCTCGATGCGCGGGTCCTCACCGTCGCTTCTCCCGCTTACATCAGGCGCCATGGGCGGCCGGCTCATCCGGCTGATCTGGCAAGCGATGCCCATCAATGCATCCTGGCGATCGACCCGGCGACCGGACGGCCCTTCGATTGGGAGTTCTGGCGCGGCGGCGAGGTGTTGCCGGTGGCCGTCAATGGGCGGCTCACGGTGACCGATTCCGGCACCAAGCTGGGCGCCTGCCTGGCCGGCTTTGGCATCGCCCAGGTGATTGATCTTGGCCTCGACGATCACCTGAAGGGCGGCGCGCTCGTCGAGCTGTTTCCGGATTGGTCCGACGAGCGCTACCCGCTCTACGTCTTCTATCCCTCGCGTAATCACGTGCCGGCGAAGGTGAGGAGTTTCATCGATTTCGTGACCGACAGCCTGAGCAGGCAGCCACGCACGGCATTGCCGGTTGTCAGTCCTGCCAAAAGAGGGAAGCGGGACCCGGTGATCGCGGTGACGGCCGGGCGCCGCTAGCTCTTTGCAGGTCCTTTCGCCGACCCCTGCCGCGAGGCGATGACGACGCCGGCCAGCACCAGGGCGTAGCCGATCAGATGAAACGGCGCGAGGGTTTCACCGAGCAGCAGGATCGCCATCGCCGAGCCGAACACCGGCACCAGATGGAAGAACGGCGCCGCGCGGTTCGGGCCGATCAGCGCGACGCCGCGGTTGAAGAACAGATAGGCCAGCGTCGACGGGAAGATCAGCGTGTAGCCCAGCGTGGCGAAGGTCAGCAGGTCGAGCTTCAGCGTCACGCCATTGGCGAATTCCCAGATCGCCACCGGCAGCAACATCAACGCGCCGCAGCAGGTGGTGAACGAGATCAGCGAGAGCTGATGGATCTTCGGCCGCCGCGGGATCAGCGCCGAATAGAGCCCGAACGACACCAGCGAGGCGCCGAACATGATGTCACCCCGGTTGAAGGAGATGCTGGCGAGCGCCGAGAAATCGCCGCGCAGGATGATGGTCAGGACGCCGGCGAGCGAGATCGCGATGCCGGCAAGCTGCGCCGGAGTCAGCCGCACGCCGAACAGGATCAGCGACCACAGCGCCACGAACAGCGGCCCTGCCGACTGGATCAGCAGCGCGTTCAGCGCCTCGGTATATTGCATGGCCCAGTAGGAGATCGCGTTGTTGAAGGCGAAACCGACCGCCGACAGCAGCAGCATCAGCGGCAGGGCGCCGCGCAGCTTCGGCCAGTCCCGCTTCAGATGCGGCCAGGCGAACGGCAACAGGATCAGGAACACGCCGAACCAGCGGATCGTGGTCAACGTAACCGGCGGCACATGGCTGCCGACATGCCGCGCCAGCACGATATTGGCGGCCCAGAACAGCGACGTCAGGCTGAGCAGCAAATAGGGCTGGTTGTTGAGCCAGTGCAGCGGCGAACGGCGCGGCGTTGTTGCAGGTGCGGGCAAGGCGGTCATTACCTGGTTGATGTTGTGCCCGAATCCACCGCCGCGACAAGACGAAAGTGCGGATTGGAGCCATGCGTGCCGGCAGCGCGATATATCGCCGAAGCCACCCGCCCGAGACGTCATCCTGCCACGAGTAAGAATTGTCACCGTCACCCTGAGGAGCGCGGTACGCGCGTCTCGAAGGGGCGACGGCCACCGGCCGGGCCGTGCATCCTTCGAGACGCGCTACGCGCTCCTCAGGATGACGGGGATAGTTTTGCGTAGGGCCGGACGCACTGGCACGATGCCTATTTCTGCGGCCCCGACAGCGAGATATCGCGTTCGGCGCGAAACACGTTGCTGTAGAGATTGGCGATCCATTGCCGCCCGCTGGAGGTGATGTTGAGGTGGCGGATCGCGGCTTGCACATGCGGCGCGACGCTGTCCCAGTAGAAGCGCGGATAGAGGTCGACGAGGTCGGCGGGCGAATCGTAGCCGAGCTGGCGGTTCAGCCCGGCCTCCTCGAATTCGATGTACAGCGCGTTGGCCTTGCGGATGTAGTGCGGATCGCCGAGCTGGCCGATCAGGTCGGCGGCGCGCAGCAAGGTGGCCTCTTCGCCGAGATCGCCGTCCGCCTCGGGGGCGCTGAGCGGAAAGCGCGTGCCCTCGATGGCGCGCGCGATACGATCCCTGTCGAGCTGGGCGACGCCCTTGAGCCGCTCCATCACGAAGATCTTGGAGCGGTCGACGTGATAGGACATCAGCGCCGCATCCGACGCGCCGCGCGGTAGGATCACCTTGCGACCTTCGGCATTGACCAGATAACCGTCCTGGTCGTCGGCGTCGAACAGCCCGCGCACATAGCCGATGTCGTGGGTGAGGCAGGCGATGATGACATGCGCATAGTCCTCGGCGCTCATGTGCGAATGCAGCGCGCGGCCGCGCAGGATGGCGTGGCCGGCGAGCGTCACCAGCATGGTGTGCTCGACATTGTGATAGAGCGCGTCGCTGTTGCCGATGCATTCGAGCGCGATCCGCGCGATCGATGGCACCATCTCCACCAACTGGGTCTGTGAAGAGCCGAACCGGCGCTGCATGTACTCGCCGAGGAATTTGCCGAGCGCGTCGGCCGCAAGTTCGGGAAGGGTCATCACGGCCTTGACCTCCGAGAGCTGACGCGAGCTTACGGCCCGGCGATATTTCAGGCTAGTCCGGCGATGTGACATAATCGTTGCGGCCGGACCGAAGTGGCCGGACCGAAGCGACCGTATTATTCCGGAATGGGGCAGCAGCTGATGGGTGTCGATCTCTTGAACGTCAAAGGCCTGAACGAGCTGGATCGGCAGGCGCCGGTCGTGATGGTCAACCTGATGCGATTTCGGCAGCGCTCGGCCGACGGCGACGGTTCGGGCTGGGATGCCTATCTGCGCTACAGCGCGCTCACGGTCCCGATGATCAAGGCGCGCGGCGGCACGCTGTTGTGGACCGGCAACGCCGAGACGGTTGCGCTCGGCGAGCCGGACGGCCAGCGCTGGGACTATCTCGCGCTGGTCTACTATCCGAGCGTCGCGGCCTTCATCGACATGATGACGTCAGCCGATTACGAGAACCGCTGCGACCCGCATCGCCGCAATGGCTGCGAGGAGCACGTCATCATCGCGACGCGCGAGGCCTACAGCAAGTTCAAGCTGGGGTGAGGTCGACCGCGGTTCTCCCCGCGTCATTGCGAGCGGAGCGAAGCAATCCACTTACCGCGTATGCGGAGCGATGGATTGCTTCGTCGCCATCGCTCCTCGCAATGACCGCTGATGGACCATGCTCAGGATGACGGGTTTGAGGGCGACAGCGGCACAAGCGCCGCGTGGCAGGCCGCCTGTACGACGCGGCAGACCTCGTCCCGCGACCGGCCCGCGCTCAGCGAGGCGAAGGTCGGATAATCCGTCAGTGTGAAGATCAGGTCGATGGCGTCCTTGCGGGCCTGCTGCGATGCAGTCTTGCACGCGATACGGCCGATCAATGCCGCGACGCCGCGGCGGCGGCGTTCGTTGCGCTCGCGCAGGGCCTCGGCGAATTCGGGATCGGTCGCCATCGCGTCATGCAGCCGGCCGACCGCGGGATCGCGGCTCCAGAAGCCGCAGAAGATCTCGACAATGCGGTCGAGTCCGGCGCGCGGATCGGCCATCGTCATGGCGTCGGGGAGCTGATGTAGTCCGCCGTGACGGGCGATCTCGTCGAACACGGCCTCGAGCAGCCCGCGCCGCGAGCCGAACTGGTTGTAGACGGTGAGCCGGGTCACGCCGGCCGCCTTCGCCACCGTGTCCAGCGAGAAACGCGCAATGCTTTCGCCTTCGCGTAGCGCGCGCGAGGCCGCCTCGATCACGCGCTCGCGGGTCTCGGTCGCCGCGGCGCTGCGCGCCGGGCTCACATAGCTGCGCGGCGGCATCGGTTTGCCTTGCTTTGGTCATATTGACTATACATTATGTATATCTAATTTCCGATACCGGTTTGGAGCAACATCATGCAGAGCATCCTCATCATAGCCCTGTCTCTTCACGTCCTGTCATCGGTGTTTTGGGCTGGCTCCAGCTTCACTTTGGCGCGCACCGGCGGCCTCGGCGGCGAGAAGCTGCTGGTTCCGCAAATCGGCGCCGCGACAGTCGCGATCGTGACCGGCGCGACGCTGTGGCAACTGGTTCATGAGGGCTCCTTCGGGCTGTCCGAGCAGATCCTTGCCGGCGGCGCGATCGCCGCGCTGGCGGCGATCGCCGTGCAGATCATCGTCGGCGGCGGTGCCATCAGGCAGATGCGCAACGGAGCGGGCGATCATTCAGCCGGACGTTCGCGACTGGCGGTCGCGCATCGCATCGCTGCCACGCTGCTTACCATCACCGCGCTGTGCATGGGTGCGGCGCGCTATGCCTGAGCGTTCATTGCTTCTCCCGCTCGCGGTATGCGCGACAGCCCCGCGGGCGAGGGTGCTTGCACGATTTCGGAATATTGGAAATATAATCCTGAGTTGCCCGTCGGGTCAAGCTGCCTCGTCAGGCGCCGGGTGGCCGTCAACCCTTTGCATGGGGTTGTTTTCGATATTTTGACCGTGCGCGCCCGCGGTGGCGAGTTACTCCACCATCACCGCACATATCCCGGCGACGCACAGTCGTCCCGTCGCCGATGTAATCCTCTCTAAAACTTCCGCACCAGGTCGGGCGTGATCTCCTTCAGGCTGCGGATGCCGAGCAGCGCGAGGTCGCGGTCGATCTCGGCATGCAGCAGCGAGATCGCGCGCGACACGCCGGCCTCGCCGGCGACCACGGCGGCGTACAGGAACGGGCGGCCGACCCAGACGAAATCGGCCCCCAGCGCGAGCGCCTTGATCACGTCGGTGCCGCGGCGGATGCCGCCGTCCATCATCACCGTCATGTTGCCCTTCTGCGCCGCGATCTCCGGCAGCGTGCGAAGGCCAGAGACGGTGTAGTCAAGCTGGCGGCCGCCATGGTTGGAGACCATCACGCCGTCGCAACCGTGCTCGCGTGCCAGTCGCGCGTCTTCCGGCGAGATCAGTCCCTTGACCACGAGCTTGCCGCTCCAGCGCTTGCGGATCAGCTCGACATGCTTCCAGGCGAGCTGGTCGCGGCTGCCGATATTGCGCATCAGGTTCTTGGACAGCACCGGCGGGCCTTGCTTGGCGTCCATGTTCTCGAAATGCGGCATGCCATGGTTGAGCACGGTGCGTGCCCAGGTGTTCAGCAGCCAGTCGGGATGGGTGATGGTGTCCCAGAACACCCGCGGGGTGATTTCGAGCGGCACCTGGAAGCCGTTGCGGATGTTGTTCTCGCGGTTCGGCGGCACCGGCACGTCGGCAGTGACGACGAAGGTATCGTAGCCGGCCGCCGCGACGCGGTCGACCAGCGGTTCGATCCGCTCGGGGAGGCCGGCCAGATAGGCCTGGTACCAGGCCTGCGGGTTGGCGGCGCGAACGTCCTCGAGCGTAATCAGCGACGAGGCCGACAGGATCATCGGGACATTGGCGGCGGCCGCGGCGCGGGTCAGCACGATATCGCCGCGATAGGCGCACAGCGCCGAGGACCCCATCGGCGGAATCCCGAACGGCGAGGCGTAGGACTTGCCAAACAGCGTCGTGGTCTGATCGCGGCCGGAGACGTCGTTCAGCACGCGCGGCACGAAGCCATATTCGTCGAACGCCCTGCGATTGTCGGTCCGTGCTGCGTCGGTCTCGGCGCCGCCCGAGATGTAGCCATAGAGGAATTTCGGCAGCAACCGCCGCGCCTGCGGCTCGAAATCGTCGAGCGTGAGGTAGCGCCGCAACTGCCGCGGCACGGCGGGCGCCGCGCGGGTGACGGTTGCGGGCGGCGGTGAAGGGGCTGCGGTCCGGTCGTGCACGGTGAGCGTTTCCGTTGTTCTTGGTTCTTGGTTCGGAGAAGAGGTTAGCGTCTGCCGGCGGGCCCGACAAATTTCTGGTTGAATTGATTGACGGACTGGCTGACGTCGCTGAGCGTCCTGCGGGTCTCGGCGATCATGGTGCCGGACTTCTTGTCGAAGCTCTGGATCAGCTCACGCAGCGAGATCACGGTCGGCAGCAGCTCGCCGCCATATTTGTCGCTGCCGAAGCTCTTCAGGAACTTGTCGGCCGAGGTCAGCTTGGCGTCGACCGTGCTGATGCCGTCATCGGCGGCGTCGATGAAGCCGGCGATCAGCTCGCCATTGCCCGACAGCGAGTTGGTGAAGTTCTCGAGCCCGAGCAGCGAGTCCTTGATGTCGGCCTCGTTCTCGGTGATGACGCGGTCGACATTGCGCAGCGCGACGCGCAGCTTCTCCTGGATGCCCATCGTGCCTTCGGCGTCGGCGGTCAGCTCGGGAATGCCGTCGGCGCCGAGCGGCGGCGGCGGGGCGTCGTCGGTGCCACCGGTGAAGGAGATCGAGGCGATCCCGGTCAGGCCCTGGAATTCGAGACCGACCTGGGTGTCCTTCCTGATCGGAGCGTTGCCCTCGATCCGTGTCATCGCCACCACGCGGTGGCGGTCGAGCCTGATCGAGACCACCTCGCCGACCCTGACGCCGGCGAAATTGACGCTGGCGCCGCGGCGCAAGCCGGAGGCCGAGCCCTCGAACACGACGCGGAACGGCACCATCCGCTTGATGCCGGCATAGCGCTGATAGCCCAGCCAGCCGCCAAGGGAGCCGGCGACGAGGGCCAGCGTCAGGGTGCCGATCAACAGATTGCTGGCGCGCGCCATGCGTCAAGGTCCGTCCGCGAAGCAGACCCTAGGAGATAGCGGATTTGCCGCCAATAGTCACCGCGATCCGCTCATGCCGCCGCCGGCCTCCGCGACGCCGCAAAGACGCCGGCCAGCACCAGCGCGAAGCCGATGAAATGGAAGGCTTGCGGATGCTCGCCGATGAACACGATCGACATGACGGTGCCGAACACTGGAACCATGTGGAAGAACGGCGCGGCGCGGTTGGCGCCGATCAGCTGCACGCCGCGATTGAAGCACAGATAGGCCAGCGTCGAGGGGAACACGGCGACATAGAACAGCGACAGCAGATTGGTGGTCGTGAGCTGCATCACCGGCCGCGCGCCGAGTTCCCAGATCAGGAACGGGACCAGGAACAGCGCGCCGCAGCCGAAGGTGAAGGCAGCGACCGACAGGCCGTGGATGCGCGGCCGCTTCAGGCTCAGCACCGAATACAGCGCGAAGATCAGCAGTGCGACGATGAAGATCAGATCGCCCTTGTTGAACTCGATCTTCGACAGCGTCGTGAGATCACCGTGCAGCAGGATCACCAGCACGCCGGCGAGCGACAGCAGGACGCCGAGCAGCTGGCCGAGCGTCAGCCGAATGCCGAGCAGCACCAGCGACCACACCGCGACCATCAGCGGCACGGAGGATTGCAGCAGCAGCGTGTTGAGCGCCTGGGTGTGCTCGAGCGCCCAGTATTGCAGCGTGTTGAAGGCGCTGATGCCGGTGAACGACAGCAGCATCATCATGCCGAGATTCTTGCGGATCGCGGCCCAGTCCTGCGCGAGGTGTTTCCAGGCAAATGGCAGGATGATCAGGAAAGCCACGAACCAGCGCAGGAACGACAGCGTCACCGGCGGGATGTGGCCGGCGGCGAGCCGGCCGACGATCGCATTTCCGGCCCAGCACATCGCGGTGATGCACAGCAGCAAATACGGCTGGTTGGCAATCCAGGAGCCGGACGCCGGCGTTGTGGGGGAATCGGAGACAGACATTCGAAAGGCCCGGGGTTCGCAACGCCGTGGCCCGCCCGGCTGACGACGCCGGGCCGGTATAAATCTCCCCGGCTCCCGTGACAGACACGGATTCCGCCAGTCCATCAATGGGGACGGACGCATCGCGACCATGCGCGAAGGCCCCTTACGCGCCTTAGCCGGCTTGCGGCGGCGTGCCCTGGCGCTTGACGATCTGCTCGGCGAGCTCGATCAGGATCCGCTTGGTGTCGGAGTCCTGAACCTCGCGGAACACCCGCAACATGCGCAGCTCGAGCAGGGACTGTAGCGATTCCGTCGACTGGCTGACGCTCCCAGGCTGCGCGGCGCCGGCGGTCTGCGGATTGAGCGTGGCGGCGGCGATCCCGAGCATCTCGGCGACATTTGCAAGGCGGCCGGCATCGATCTTCGCCGCCTCGGCGACGCCGGTCCTGGCCGGCAAGGACTCCGAGCACAAGATCTCGGCGAGATCACCCTGCGATAGCCCGATCGCGCGCCAGCGCGCCTGCACGAGTTGATCGATCTGGTCGTCCTGCGATGTGCTCATGGTGCGCTCAGGCGATCTCCAGCAACGTTCGTGGACAGTATTCTGACGAATCTCGCCAACAAATGAACCGGCGGTTCGCCGTCGAAGACCTTGTGCGGTTCATCCGGATCGACGACCGGGTGACATGCAGCTCCGCACCTCCAATCCAGCCGCCCCGTCGCGCGAGGTGCGCTTCCGGCGTGCACATCACGGTCTGACATGCTCGCATCCGCGTCATCCGGCCTTTGCCTTATTAGCAAGATCGTGCCCGAATGCAATCAGGAGGCGATGAGTCAAGCGGACCCAACCGGGAAAAACGATCTCGGTGGGTTTTGTGGCACCGCTCACAGGTCGATGATCCCGAGTGCGATGCTCTTCGCCACCCCGTGGGTCTTGTTGGACGCCTCGAGCTTCCGCAATGCCTGCTTGATGAAACCTTCCACCGTCTCTGGCGAAATACCGAGAATCTGCGCGGTGTCCGCCACGGTCTTGCCGCGCGCCGCCCAAGCCATCACTTCCTTTTCCCGCCCCGTGAGCGTGATCGTCTCGGCGGCGTCGGCGGGCCTGAGGATGGTCGGCGCGTTGCGCTGGTCGCGGTTGACGATGTCCATCGCCCGCTGCACCCAGTAGATCATCAACAGATGCAGTTCGTGCCGGTGGCAGATGAACAACTTGTCGAAGTCGCGCGGCTGGTCTTCCCAGAAGAACACCGTCGAACTCGAATGCACGGCGCCGAGCCGGTCGCGATAGTGGAAGGGCACGACGAAGCCCTGACGAAAGCCTTGGTCGCGCGCGGCCTCCATCATCTTCAATTCCGGCGGCCGCTTGCGGCCCTGCCGCTCCGGCAGCTTCAGCTCGCCCCAGTGAAACGGTGTGTTGGTACGCCGGACCCGGGTCAATGCCGGATCGGCATGGACGAAGTCGTTCTGGATGTAAGCGCGCTCCCATGCCGGCGCGTAGGTGCCGGTATGGTAGGGTAGATCGAGTTCGGGCCGGCCCGCATCGATGAAGGCAAAACTGGCGAAGCCATAGTCCTGAATGATGCGATGAAGCGAGAGTCGAAGCTCGTCGATCGTGCTCGACGCCTCGATACTCGTAATCGCTTCTTCCAAGACCATTGAGTAAAACCCCCGGTTTCCGGGGGTATCACAATTAAGCCTTTTTGTCCCAGATGCCGGCGACATCTGGAGGCGGAGGGAATGTCGCACCCACTAGGGGAATACCATGCGCTCGTCACGACTGAGGAGCGCCATCCGGCGCATGTTCAGGCGTTGCTCAGGCTGCGGAAGCGGCTGTTCGTCGACCATTGCGGCTGGATACTGACCACGACAGGGGACGTCGAGCGTGACCAGTTCGACGTCTGGTATACGGAGCACTGTCTTCTGTTTCTCGGTTCGGAGCTGATCGGCGGCTTCCGCGCCATCCGCACCGACTATCCCTATCTCACCAAATCGGTCTTCCCGCAGCTTGCGCAGCGTCGCTTTCCCAGCCGACGTGACGCCTGGGAGATCAGTCGTTTCGGCGTGTTGCCCGGGGTCACGGCATCGGCTGCGCGCGTCAACTACGCCCTGATGTTTCGCTTCGCCGAATTGCGCGGTGCGGACGCGCTGGTGGCGATGGCCGACCTTACCTACGAGCGCTTCCTCGCGCGGATGCGCATCCAGACCCACCGCTACGGTCCACCGCAAGTGATCGGCAACGATCGCTTCGGCCGCCCGCTGACGGCGCTCGCCGGCGAGATCCCGCTCGATCGCGCCGGCAATCCCGGCCTGAGCAAATTCATCGACCTTGGACGGCAATTGGAGATTCACGATGCCACACATGTTCTCGGACGTTCGAGCCTTCCGGAGCGACCCGCTCAAATTCCTGCTTGAGCGTGGCAAGGGCGCGCCGCTCGGGCTGGTGCCGCTGCATCTCGGGCCGGCGCCGGTCCTGCTGGTCAACGATCCCGACCTGATCCGCCCGATCCTGAAGGCGCCGGAGACCGACGTCGGCAAGGGCCGGCTGATCAAGAAGCTTTCGCCGGTGCTCGGCCAAAGCTCGCTGATGCTCCATGGCGACGAGCATAAGCGCCGGCGTGCGGTGCTGCACAAGCACATGGCCAAGGGCAACGTCGAAAAATACCTGCCGCAGATGTGCGCCGAAATCCGCGCGGTCGGTGCCAAGCTGGCGCGGCTCGGCTCGTTCGATCCGCATCGCTTCACGGCGACGCTGGCGCTGCGCACGATCTGCATCGCGGTGTTCGGCGCGCAGGTGATCTCGTCCGGCGACGAGGAGGCCCTGGTGCAGGCGGTCGGCACCATCGAGGATGATCTCGCCGACGAGATGTTCCGCGTGATGCCGCTTGGTCCGGTGTCCTGGTATCGCAGACGGCAGAACCGGATTTGCGCCAAGCTCGCGATGTCGACCGTGGTGCAGCGGCTGCGCTCTAGCGCTGGCTCGACCAGCGCGTTGCGCGACCTCGAGGCGCTCGGCCTCAGCGATCGCGACCTGCACGACGAAATCCTCACGCTGCTGCTGGCCGGCCACCACACCACCGGGTCGACCGCGGCCTGGGTGCTGTATCACATGGCGGCCAATCCGGCGCTGATGGACGAGATCGCCGACGAGGCCGCCGATTGCATCGGCGACGACGGCGAATTGCGCGTCGACGCGGTCAGGCGCGCCGACGTCAGCGCAACGCTGGTCAAGGAGGTCTGCCGGCTCTATCCCAGCGCCTGGTGGTTCTCGCGCGAGGTGATGCAGCCGGTGACGATCGGCGGCCGCGATCTCAAGGTCGGCACCTCGCTGCTGATCTGCCCCTGGCAGTTGCAGCGGGATGACAGGCATTTCGAGGACCCGGACCGCTTCCTGATGACGCGGCGCTACAACACCGATGCCTACATTCCGTTCGGCGCCGGTCCGCGTGCCTGCGCCGGGATGGGGGTTGCGATGCTCGAATTGCAGTTGCTCGCACTCGAGATCGCCGCGGCCTATCGGTTCACCGCCGTCAGCCCGAATCCGGCACCGTGGCCGAAGGCCTCGGTGACGCTCGTACCGCCGCCGATGACGATCGACATCGAAGTCCGCGAGGTGCGCCCGAGCATCCTGCATCTTGGCGAGGAAGCCGAGCAGTTGCCGTACATCCCACCCGTCGGCGCCGCCTCCATCAGCACACTGCAATCGGTATCCCAATGACAACTCAGCTTACAACGGCCAGCATCGGGCAGAGGGCGATGGATCAAGTGCAACTGCGCAGTTTGCGCGACGTCATCGCGGTGTTGATCGAGCAACGCAGCATCGTGACGGCGGCGGGCGCAGGCTTTGCCGCGCATCTGCTCGATCTCGCGATCATGCAACTCAGGCTCAATGTCAACGATATCACGGCGGAAGAACTGACCGGCCTGTCGGATTTCGTTGGTGCGGAGTTCGCGAGGGACAAGTCCTCGCATTGATCGCGGCGGTCCGGGTTGGACGGCGGGTCAGTCCTGCGTCGCCGTCAGCGCCTTGATCATGGCGCCGGCGGCGAGCGCGGCGTCGTTCGGATCGATCTCGATCTGAAGGCCGCGCTGGCCACCATTGACGAAGATGGTGACGTGGGTGAGCGCCGCCTCGTCGATCGCGGTCGGCACCTTCTTCTTCTGGCCGAACGGGCTGATGCCGCCGACATGATAGCCGGTCAGCCGCTCGGCATCGGTCGGGCGCATCATCCTGGCCGACTTGCCACCATGGGCGGCGGCAAGCTTCTTCATGCTGACCTCGCAGTCGGACGGCACCACGGCGCAGACCGGCTTGCCGTCGACCTCTGCCATCAGGGTCTTGAACATCCGGTTCGGGTCGACGCCGAGCGCCTCGGCCGCTTGCAGCCCGATGCTCTCGGCGTTGGAATCATAGACATAGGTGTGGAGCTTGAAGGCAATGCCTAGCTTCCGCAGCGCCATCGTTGCTTGTGTCGAATTGGGCATGGATCGGACCGGTTGATGCGGCCGGATGATCGCCGCAACGAGGCCGGCGATCAATCGGCTGCGCGGCTGGCGCGAGGGCGCGCCAACATTAAATTCTCGCCAGCACGGCGTGACCGTCAGCGATATGGAATTTTCAGGGGATATCAAAGGGTTGTAGCTCCTCTAAAAGGCGTAAAGCACCCCGTTCTTGCTTGCGCAGCCGACCCGCTTCCTTTATCCGGTAGGCGCCTTGCGCGCGCGCGGTCGGGCGCCGTGATCTGGGCTCGGCATATCAATGCTTGGTCGCTGTGGACGGACGCGTTTTCGCCGCGATCATGGTCTGAAACACCTGAAGGGAACATCTTCGAAATGGCCAATGTTGTCGTCGTCGGCGCCCAATGGGGCGACGAGGGGAAGGGCAAGATCGTCGACTGGCTGTCGGAACAGGCCGACATCGTCGTGCGCTTCCAGGGCGGCCACAATGCCGGCCATACGCTCGTGATCAATGGCGAGACCTACAAGCTCGCGCTGCTGCCGTCCGGCGTGCTGCGCCCGAACAAGCTGGCGGTGATCGGCAATGGCGTGGTGTTCGATCCGCAGGCCTTCCTCGACGAGGTCGCCAAGCTGAAGGGGCAGGGCGTCGCGGTCGGGCCGGACAATCTGCGCATCGCCGAGAACGTCACGCTGATCCTGCCGCTGCACCGCGAGCTCGATTCGCTGCGCGAATCCTCCAACGCCATCACCTCGATCGGTACCACCCGCCGCGGCATCGGCCCGGCCTATGAGGACAAGGTCGGCCGCCGTGCCATCCGCCTGATGGACCTCGCCGACCTCGACACCCTGCCGCACAAGATCGACCGCCTGCTGGCGCACCACAATGCGCTGCGCCGCGGCAACAACCTGCCGGAGATCGACGGCAAGAGCATCCTGGCCGAGCTGTCGGCGATCGCGCCGAAACTGCTGCCCTATGCCGAAACCGTGTGGCGGCTGCTCGACCTGAAGCGCCGCGAGGGCAAGCGCATCCTGTTCGAAGGCGCCCAGGGCGCCCTGCTCGACGTCGACCACGGCACCTATCCCTATGTGACGTCGTCCAATACGGTGGCCGGACAGGCCGCGACCGGCACTGGCCTCGGCCCGGGCGCGGTCGGCTATGTGCTCGGCATCTGCAAGGCCTACACCACCCGGGTCGGCCAGGGTCCGTTCCCGACCGAGCTGCTCGACGAGATCGGCGAGGAAATCGGCCGCCGCGGCAAGGAATTCGGCGTCAACACCGGCCGCAAGCGCCGGGTCGGCTGGTTCGATGCCATGCTGGTGCGACAGACCGTCCGGACCTGCGGAATTGCCGGGCTGGCCCTGACCAAGCTCGATATTCTGGACGGGTTCGACAGCATCAAGGTCTGCATCGGCTACAAGCTCGACGGCAAGGAAATCGACCATCTGCCGGCGGGCGAGGGCGCACAGGCCCGGGTCGAGCCGATCTACGAGATCATCGAGGGCTGGAAGCAGCCGACCGCCAATGCGCGCTCCTGGGCGGACCTTCCGGCCCAGGCCATCAAGTATGTCCGCCGGGTCGAGGAACTGGTGGGGTGTCCGATCGCCCTGCTGTCCACCAGCCCGGAGCGTGAAGATACTATTCTGGTACAGAATCCGTTCGAGGCTTAACGGGATATTACCTATATCCCACCAATTGTGTGGAAATGGCTGACTACTACCCGCTGATCGCCCGTGCCATCGCCGGACTGGATCCCAACGCTCCCGGCGAAGCCCGGCGCGCGCTCTATGCGCGGGCACGGACGGCGTTGATCCAGCAGCTCCGCGGCGTGCAGCCGCCGCTCTCCGAGTCCGAGATCACCCGCGAACGGCTGTCGCTGGAAGAGGCGGTTCGCAAGGTCGAGTCCGAAGCCGCGCAGCGCGCCCGCGAGGCCTCCCGCCCCGGCGGCGGCGCCCGCACCAGCGATCCGTTGCGCCGCGCCAATCCAAGACCGCCGGAAGCAGGTGCAAGGCCGCCGGAGGCAAATCCAAGGCCGCCGGAGGCAAATCCAAGGCCGCCGGAGGCAAATCAAAGGCCGTCGGAGGCCAGCTCCGCCGACAGTGCCGCGCGCCCGCGTCCCCCCGCTGAACCCCGCCCGTCGCGCAATCTGCGCCCCGATGCTCCGCCGCGGCCACAGAGTCCGTCAGCTCCGCCCGCGCTCGATAGCCAGGTGCCGCCGGCCCGGCCGGGTCTGCCGCGCCGCGCTGGCGAAGGCGCGCCGCCGCCGGTGCCGCCGGCAGCGCCAGGCGTACGCGGTTTCCGCGACATCACCGCCGATGCCGACGATCTTGGGCGCGCCGCCGCGCAGGCCAGCCGCAACGCGCGCAAGACCTACGCCAACGTGCCGTCGCCCACGCCGGAATTCGACCGGCTCGAGCCGAGCCTGGAGAACCGTGGTGGCGATCCCGAACCGCCGTACTCCTACGACGAGTCGATCGAGGAGGCGGAGCGCTACACCCCGCAGCCGCCCCAGGCGCCTCCGCAGCAACGGTCGCGGGTCAGCAACGCCGACCGCGAGCCGAAGAAGCCGCCGCGCGTCGGCTCGATATTCCCATTCAAGACCGCGATCGCGGGCATCCTGCTGATCCTGGTGGGCGCCGGCCTGCTGATCTGGGGCAAGCCGGACTTTTCCTCGATCAGCAGCCTGTTCAAATCCTCCGCCCCGGTCGAGGCGCCGAAGGATGCCGCGGCGCCGGCAAGCAAGAAGATCACCGACCGCGTCGGCCAGCCCTCGTCGTCGGGCGAGCCGATCGCGCAGCGCGTGGTGCTCTATGACGAGGACCCGTCGGATCCGAAGGGCAAGCAATATGTCGGTTCGGTGGTCTGGCGCACCGAGCAGATCAAGGGATCGGGCAACCAGAAGCCCGACATCGCCGTGCGCGCCGACATCGACATCCCGGATCGCAAGTTCAAGATGACGATGTCGTTCCGCCGCAACACCGATTCATCGCTGCCGGCGAGCCACACCGCGGAATTGACCTTCATCCTGCCGCAGGACTTCGCCAATGGCGGCGTCGGCAACGTGCCGGGCATTCTGATGAAGTCCAACGAGCAGGCGCGCGGCACGCCGCTCGCAGGCCTCGCGGTCAAGGTCACCGACGGCTTCTTCCTGGTCGGCCTCTCCAACGTCGACGCCGACCGCTCGCGCAATTTGCAGCTCCTGAAGGAGCGGTCCTGGTTCGACGTACCGCTGGTCTACACCAACCAGCGCCGCGCGATCATCGCGATCGAAAAGGGCGCCCCCGGCGAGCGCGCCTTCAACGACGCCTTCGCGGCGTGGGGTGAGTAGCCGTCGGCGCTTCCGCTCTGATGCTCACGATGTCATCGCCCGGCTCCGTCCGGGCGATTTCGTATCGCAGCGCGTCCGCATGTTGCGGCGCATTCGACGCGCAAGCTTCGGAACATTGTCGGGCGTTTTCGATTTTTCCTGGCACCGTCGCGCGACTGCGTTACACTTGCTTGAGGTCGGGCAAGAGGGTGCCATGAAACGCTATCTGATCTTCGCGGCCATCGGGCCGTTCATCGGCGGCTTCCTGCTGCTGGTGATGACCACCTATCAGTCCGGCTACTGGACCGATGCCGATGGCGGCGAGGTGGCGAAGCTGCTCGTCGTGTTCGTGAAGTCGCTGCAATACAATTATCTGTTCGGCATCGTGCCGTCGCTGATGTTCGGCGCGATCGACGACATCCTGATGCACGTGAAGCGGATTTCGCCGGTGGTGCGGATGTTGATTGTCGGTGCGGTGGCGTTCGTCGGCGCCGCGCTGATGTATGCCTCGCACGGCTCCGAAAGCGGCGCAGTGCAGTTCATCCTGTACGGGCTGGTCGGCTTCATCCCGGGCGTGATCACCTCCTGGCTGGCGCACAAATATGCCGAGGAGCTGTACGTGCCGGCGCGGCCGGTATCCCAGCACTAGGTCTGTTACGCTAGTCTTATCAATGCATTAGACGCAGGTCCGGGCACTGGGTCGGCGTTCCTTCATGCAACTGTCATATGGATGTCATGTAAACGTAGTCCCAATGTCACACGGCCGCTTTTGTCCTCCCGCGGCTGTAAGGGGCTATCCAATGAGTGATGTGGCGTTACCTGGTTCGATCGAGCCTGCGCGGCGTAGCGGTCCCGATCTCGAGAAGGGCTTTCATCCCCTCACTGGCATCATCTATCTGGGCGTGATCGGCGCCGCGCTATTGTTCGTGGCCTACAGCATCTACGCGGACGTCGGCGCCACGGGTGCCGGCAAGACGTCATATGCCGCGTTCCTGCTGCTGTTCGTGGCGCTGCTGATCTCGCTCGGCTTCGAATTCGTCAACGGCTTCCACGACACGGCGAACGCCGTCGCAACCGTGATCTACACGCGCTCGATGCCGGCCCATGTGGCCGTCGTCTGGTCGGGCCTGTTCAATCTGATCGGCGTCCTCCTCTCCAGCGGTGCGGTCGCGTTCGGCATCGTCTCCTTGCTGCCGGTCGAATTGATCCTTCAGGTCGGCAGCAGCGCCGGCTTCGCCATGGTGTTCGCGTTATTGATCGCCGCGATCATCTGGAACGTCGGGACCTGGTATTTCGGACTGCCCGCGTCGAGTTCGCATACCCTGATCGGATCGATCATGGGCGTCGGCATCGCGAACGCCCTGATGCACGGAAGGGAAGGCACATCCGGCGTGGATTGGTCGCAGGCCGTCAACACCGGCAAAGCGCTGCTGCTGTCGCCGCTGTTCGGATTCCTGCTCGCCGCCATCCTGCTCTACGGGCTGAAGACCGCATTGCTGCGCGCAACCCCGGCACTGTTCGGCGAGCCGCAAGGCGATCAGCCGCCGCCATGGTGGATACGCGGCATCCTGATCCTGACCTGCACGCTGGTCAGCTTCTTCCACGGATCGAACGACGGTCAGAAGGGCATGGGTCTCATCATGCTGATCCTGATCGGCGTGGTCCCGACCGCCTATGCGCTCAACCGCGCGATGCCGGCGAGCCAGATCGCGGCGTTCACCGCGAATTCGGCAGCGGCGAGCAAGGTCGTCGAGGACAGGGGCGCCGATCGCAAGGTGACCGGCGACCCGCGGCCGGCGCTGACGAACTACATTTCGCTTCGGCAACTCACCGACGATACCTATCCGTCACTCGCCGTTCTCATCGGCGAGATCAGCGACCAGGTCGTTCAATACGGTTCGCTGGCCAAATTCCCGGCGGAGACCGTCCGCAACACGCGTAACGACATGTACCTGGTGTCGGAGGCGCTTCGCCTGCTCATGAAGGGCGGCGACAGCGCGCTGAGCGATGCCGACGCTGCGACGCTCAATCGCTACAAGGGCTCGCTGGATGCCGCCACCAAATTCATTCCGTCCTGGGTGAAGATCGCGGTCGCCATCGCGCTCGGCCTCGGCACGATGGTCGGCTGGAAGCGGATCGTCGTGACGGTGGGTGAGAAGATCGGCAAGACCCATTTGACCTACGCGCAGGGTGCCTGCGCCGAAATCACGGCTGCTGCGACCATCGCGGCTGCGGACGGATACGGCCTGCCGGTGTCGACGACGCATGTGCTGTCGTCCGGCATCGCCGGCACCATGACCGCGAACGGGTCCGGCCTGCAATGGTCGACCATCCGCAACATCGCCATGGCCTGGGTTCTGACCTTGCCGGTGGCGATGCTGATTTCGGGCGTTCTCTACTCTGTTTTCGCGCATTTGTTTTAGCCGGAGCCGCAGACGACAGGACGCATTCTGCGCCTGGTTCGGGGAAAGGAATTTCGAGTGGCAGACGCAAGCTTCAGCCTTCTGACGGGCAACAGCATCGAAACCCGGCTGGTCCGCGCCGGCGGAATCATCTTTCGCGAGGGCGAGCAAGCCAACGAGCTCTTTGTCATCAAGAGCGGCTATGTGCGCATCCAGGTCGGCAACAAGACCATGGCGGACCTGGCACCGGACACGATCTTCGGCGAGATGGCGTTGATCGACAACGAACCGAGGAGTGCGACCGCCACGGCGCTCACGGATGTCGAGCTCGTCCCAGTCTCGGAAAAGCAGTTTCTCTTCCTCGTCAGCCAGACGCCGCATTTTGCCCTGAAGGTGATGAGGACGCTGGCACAGCGGCTCAGGACCATGAACAAGGGCGTCTATTGAGTGCTTTGGCCGACCCGTTGATGGCTGCAAACGAAAACGGCGGACGTGTCCGTCCGCCGCTCGCGTGATGGAAAAGGTCTTCGTGCTCAAATCCCTTTAGGTGCCGTTGGCGCGGCAGCGCCCGCCCGGGCCGATATGAAAGCCGCGCGGACAGGCATGCGCCCATGGCTGCGCGAAGTTGCGGCGGCAGCCGCCGTAGGGGCCGCGATGCCAGCCGCCGCCGCAACCGCCGGCAACCGTGACGACATCGGGATTCTGCGCGGTCGTGACCGGTGCGAGCGGCATGGCGCCGGCGCTGCCAAGCATGGCGAGAAGCAAGGCCGTCGCAATCAATCTGCTCATGAGTATCGTCCTCTGCTGATGCAAAAAGTCATTCGTCAGTAACCAGAGCGTTTTCGAGCGAAGTGGATACCGGTTCGCGTGAAGAAACCGCGTCAAAACAAGAATCTAGAGCCCCGTTGCGATTCAATCGGAACGGGATAGGCTCTAGCTGCCGGCGAAGGCAATCCTGGCCCGCACCTCGCCGATTGAACTCAGAGCCATCGGTACGCCCTCCGCGGCTCGCGCGTCTTGGACTGGGAAGCGCCGGAGAATTGCGGACTTGGACTGTCCGGCGCTGTGCACGGACCGGCGAGGGCACAGTTGCTTTCACGGGCGG
This sequence comes from Bradyrhizobium sp. UBA2491, assembly GCF_002341725.1. Lineage (NCBI taxonomy): Bacteria > Pseudomonadati > Pseudomonadota > Alphaproteobacteria > Hyphomicrobiales > Nitrobacteraceae > Bradyrhizobium > Bradyrhizobium sp. UBA2491. Next base: position 226,691 of record NZ_DDOP01000039.1, on the reverse strand, counting down.
TTCATCTGATGGTAGTCAGACTACAGGCCTGCCATTTGGTCCCGCCCTTCCGATGTCCGTCGTCAAGATGTCCGTCATCAAGAAAAGGCTGTCGACCGACATGCTGCCGCCCGGCCTCGGCGAGCGGCAGCGCTACCTGTTCTTCGCCGAATTGTTCGAGCATTTCTCGAACACCGGCGAACTCGACCCGTCGCCGGCGGTGCCGTTTCGCGCGACGATGAACTCGATCCATATCGGCACCACCATGCTCGGCCGCTGCAACGGCAGCTTCACCACCGTGCGGCGCGAGCGGCGCCAGGTGCTGGCGACCAACGACGACCGCTATTGCCTGGCGCGCAACACCGGCGACCGCACTTCTGTCGTGACGCACCGCGGGCGCGAATTCCAGATGCGGCCGGGCGCCATGGTGCTGCTCAAGCTGGACGAGCCGTTCTTCACCGCCGACGGCGCCCACCACAAGCGCTTCACCAATGTCCATCTGCCGATGGCGACGTTGCGCGCCATGGTCGGCGGAGTCGATGACCTGGTCGGCCGCGAGCTCGCGCCGGGCGGCGCGCTGTCGCTGGCGATGGACTACAGCGACCTGCTGCTGCAATCCCCTGATGCGGTCGACGAGGCCGGCTTCGCCATCGCCGCGCATCTGCTGGATCTCGTGGCGCTCGGCCTCGGCGCCCGCGGCGATCTCGCGGCCGCTGCGCAGCGCCGCGGCCTGCGCGCGGTCAGGCTGAAGTCGCTGCTGATGATCCTGGAGGCGCGCTTCACCGAGCCGGAGTTCTCGGCGCACAAGCTCGCCGCCGCAACCGGGCTGTCGGAGCGTTACGTCAACGAGCTACTCTACGAGGCGGGCGCGAGCTTCACCATGCGGCTGACCGAATTGCGGCTGGCCAAGGCTGCCAAGTTGCTGGTCCATGATGCCGAGCGGCGGATCAGCGATATTGCCTTCGACTGCGGCTTCAACGATCTGTCCTATTTCAACCGCTGCTTCCGCCGCCGCTTCGGCTTGACGCCGTCGGCCGCGCGCGGCACCTGATGCGGCCTTGAACGTGACACAGTGGTAATGTGACGCAACTTGAACCGCCTGCCTGCGTTACCATGTGATGGCCATGCCCGAGGACGACGTCTTTACGCCCAATGCCACGCGATCGCGGCCGCCCTTCGGCGGGGCGCAGGCGCGTGGCAAGATCATCGATCAGGACGGGCGCGAGCTGCCGGATGGCCCGCAGCATCCGGGCTTCGAGAGCTTCCACTTCGACTTCCGCAACTCCAGCGCCAATCCGTTCGGCAATCTGACCCGCGAGCAGCGGTTGCAGCGGTTGGAGATGATCGCACGGCTGCTCGACGTCGCCTTCGTCGTGCCGGGCACCAATGTCCGCTACGGCATCGACGGGCTGATCGGCCTGATCCCGGTGATCGGCGATCTGATCACGACGGCGATCTCGCTGTGGCTGGTGCGCGAGGCCCGTTTGCTGGGCGCGCCCTGGCACATCACGGCGCGGATGCTCGCCAATGTCGCCGTCGACGGCGTGATCGGCATGGTGCCGGTGGCGGGCGATGCTTTCGACGTCATGTTCCGCGCCAACATCCGCAATGTGCGGATGCTGCGGCGCTGGCTCGACAAGCAGCCCGGATTCTGACCCACAAAACAAAAGCCCCCGGACAATCGCCGAGGGCTTTTCGTTGAGGGAAGAGCAGAGAACTTATGCGGCGTCGGCATCCGTCTGGCTGGCGGCGGGGCGCGGACGGCGCGGCAGCGGGAAGGCTTCGCTCTCATAAAGCGACCGGATGCCGTTCTGGTCGAAGCGGGCTTCCTCGACCTGCAAATAGGCGCCGTTCAGCGAATCCGCCGGCAACTGCTCCATCGCGAACTGCACGGCTTCGGCGGCGGTGCCGAAACGGCGGTACGCGAAGCCCGCCCGCTTCTTCTTGCGGATCGCGGCAGGAAACAGTTCGGCAGACGTATTGTAGTTGAACGGACGCAGGGGACGCATGGTCGACGACCTCTTGTGTTCTTGGCAGTTAGCGTGGCGAAAGGGATTTGGGGGACGGCGGCCTCTACTTGGCGGCGCGCCGTACATGTCATTTCGGTCCCTAATATAGGCCTCTTTGACAAAAATGCGACCCCAGAAGCGCCCCCGGCAGGGCACATGCTGAATCCGCGCATGGCACGAAAGCGGATCAAATAATCTTATTTATTTCAATGGTTTATGGCTCTCAGATCTTGTCGAGCCAGGCCAGGATCGCGACCACGATCAAAATCACCCCGAAAAGGCCCATTCCGGAGTGGCCGAGGCCATAGCCATAGCCGCGGATCCGGCCGCTATAGCCGCCCAGCAGGATAACCAGCAGGATGATGATGAGGATCAATCCGAGCGACATGGCGCCCTCCTCGGAACAGGCGGCAGCCGCGCGGCGAGACGCCGAAGGCCCCGCGAGTTCCGAGCAAAGCACATTCCGGCCCGCGAGTCGTTAAGGCCGGCGGTCGATCACGAGGATGTTGTTTGTCCCGGAGGTCAAAATAAAGCCCCGCGCGACCGGTCGGCGGTCGCGCGGGGCGTGGGTGGTGACGGCCTACTTCTTCTCGTTCAGCTTCAGCGCCGCCGAATTGATGCAGTAGCGCAGGCCGGTCGGGCCAGGGCCGTCGTTGAAGACATGGCCGAGATGGCCGTCGCATTTCGAGCACAGCACTTCGGTGCGGATCATGCCGTGGCTGATGTCGCGCTCCTCGTCGACATGGCTCTCGACCGCGGGCTTGGAGAAGCTCGGCCAGCCGCAGCCGGAGTCGAACTTCTGGTCGGACTCGAACAGCGTCTGTCCGCAGCCGGCGCAGACATAGGTACCCTTGCGGGGATCGTGCTCGTATTCGCCGGTGAACGGGCGCTCGGTCGCCTTCTCACGCAGCACGGCGTACTGCATCGGCGTCAACTCCTGGCGCCACTCGGCCTCGCTCTTGCGGACCTTGCCGTCAGTCTTGGTGTCGGACATTCAACCTCCTTTGCGAGATGCTCAGTTGGTGACCTTGGTGCTGCTCACCAGCGTCGGCTTCTCGATGTAATTCTCCGCGAAGATCTTCTTCAGGTTCTCGACCTTCGGGATGTCGTTATACGCGATATAGGGTTGGTTCGGGTGCAGCGTCAGGTAGTCCTGGTGGTAGCCCTCGGCCGGATAGAACGCCTCGAGCGCGCCGACCTTGGTGACGATCGGCCTCTTGTAGACCTTGGCGGCGTTGAGCTGGGCGATATAGGCATCCGCCACCTTCTTCTGCTCGTCGCTGGTGGTGAAGATCGCCGAGCGATATTGCGTGCCGGAGTCGGGGCCCTGGCGGTTCAACTGGGTCGGGTCATGCACGACGGAGAAGAAGATCTGTAGGATCTTGCCGTAGGAGATCTTCTGCGGGTCGTATTTGATCTCGACCGATTCCGCGTGGCCGGTGGAGCCGGTCGACACCTTCTCATAGTCGGCATTCGCCTTGCTGCCGCCGGAGTAGCCGGACACCGCGCTGACGACACCGGCGGTGTGCTGGAACACGCCCTGCACGCCCCAGAAGCAGCCACCGGCCAACACCGCGGTCTTGATGCCAGTCTCCGGCGCGCTTGCGGCCGGCGGCGGGATGATCACGGCGTCCTCGGCGGCAAGCGAGGGCGCGACTGCAAAAGCGGCAACGGCCAGCGCGCTAATCGCGGCAGCGCAAAGCGAGAGGCGGCTGAGGGAGCTCTTGGGCATGGGTTCCTCGTGGGATCGGGGGCCAGTTTAGAGCGGGCGCCGGCATTGGCAAATCGGACCGGGCTGCTCCGACGCTTCAAAATACGGGCGAGGGGCCGTTTTGTTACGGCGCGGGCCACACGGTTTCGTGAGGGAAATCAGCGAAGTTCAGGGATGACGGTGATGGATTTTTGTCCGCGGCCCCTCCACGCATGTCGTCCTGGCTTTCGCCAGGGCGACGCCGAATGTTGGTGTCACAGACTCACCTGTCAGGATGACGTCGGCGCCTGCGGGACCGTCACACCACCACGCTCAGCCGCTTCGCCGCCCGCGTGATGCCCGTGTAAAGCCACCTCGCGCGCGAGTCCTGGAACGCAAAGCTCTCGTCGAACAGCACGACGTCGTCCCATTGCGAACCCTGCGATTTGTGCACGGTCAGCACATAGCCGAAGTCGAACTCGTCATAGGGCTTGCGCTGCTCCCATGGCACGCCCTCGACGCCGCCGTCGAAGCATTCGCCGCGCACCGAGACCTTGGTGACCTTGTAGCCGAAATCCTCGTCCGGCATCACGCGCATGGTGATGATCTTGGATTTCGACTGCGCGCGTGCCTTGACCCGCCACAGCCCGCCATTGAACAGGCCCTTCTTGCGGTTGTTGCGCAGGCAGACCAGCTTGTCGCCGGCGACCGGCAGCGGATCCTCGATGTTCAGCCGCTGCCGCACCCGCATGTTGTAGGCGCGGCGGGTGTTGTTGCGGCCGACCAGCACCTGGTCGGCGCTCATCACGCGGTCTGGATCGAGCTCCTTGCGCGACACCACCTCGCTCTCGCCGTGGCGGCCGATCTCGAGCTCGCGGCCCTCGCGGATATCCATCGACATCCGCACGATCGGATCGTCCTGCGCCTGGCGATGCACCTCGGTCAGCATCGCGTCCGGCTCGGCGTCGGTGAAGAAGCCGCCGCCCTGGATCGGCGGCAATTGCGCGGGATCGCCGAGCACCAGCAGCGGGCAATCGAACGACATCAGATCGCGGCCAAGCTCGGCATCGACCATCGAGCATTCGTCGATCACGATCAGCTTGGCCTTGGATGCGGGGGCGTCGTCCCAGAGCTCGAAGCTCGGCTGCTCGACGCCGGACTCGCGGGCGCGGTAGATCAGTGAGTGGATCGTGGACGCGCTGTCGCAACCCTTGTTGCGCATGACAAGCGCCGCCTTGCCGGTGAAGGCGGCGAATTTCACCTCGCCGTCGACGCCCTCGGCGATATGCTGGGCGAGCGTGGTCTTGCCGGTTCCGGCATAGCCGAACAGTCGGAACACCGGCGGTGTCCCGTTCTGGCCTGGCTTGGCTTTCAACCAGTCGGCGACGGCTTTCAGCGCAGAATCCTGATGCGGCGTAAAGGTGGTCATGAGCTTTCGGAAGGGTGAGCGCGCGATCAATAACGCCGCGACTCAGCTTGTTACAAGCTAACCATTCGTGCGTTCCGATCAAGCCGGCTTCCGCTGCGCGGAATTGGCGTTTCGTCCCTGAGGCTAGACTTGGTTCGAGCCAGCACTAGACTGCCTGAAAACAACAAATGGCCGGGCCACCCTAGGTGGGACCCGACCTTGGGAGTGACGCCATGAAATTCGGCATCTTTTACGAGCTGCAACTGCCGCGCCCCTGGAACGACGGCGACGAGCTCCGCCTCTACCAGAATGCGCTGACCCAATTGGAGACCGCCGACCGACTCAACTACGACTATGCCTGGGTCGTCGAGCATCATTTCCTCGAGGAATATTCGCACTCGCCGGCGCCGGAATCCTTCCTCGCTGCCGCGAGCCAGCGCACCAGGAACATCCGGCTCGGCCACGGCATCTTCCAGCTCACCACCAATCATCCGGCGCGCGTCGCCGAGCGGGTCGCGGTGCTCGATCTCCTGAGCAACGGCCGCTGCGAATTCGGCATGGGCGAGAGCGCCTCGATCACCGAGCTCACGCCGTTCGGGCGCGACATGGAGACCAAGCGCGAGGTGTTCGAGGAAGCAGTCGAGGCGATCTTCCCGATGTTCACCAAGGTCGGCACCGAGCACCACGGCAAATATTTCGACATCCCGTTGCGCAACGTCGTGCCGAAGCCGGTGCAGAAGCCGCATCCGCCGCTCTGGATGGCCTGCTCGCAACTGCCGACCATCGAACGCGCCGGACAGAACGGCTTCGGCGCGCTCGGCTTCCAGTTCGTCAGCGCCGAGGCGGCGCACGCCTGGGTGCACGCCTATTACAACGCGATCACCAAGCGGCTGAAGAAGCTCGCCGACTACGAGATCAATCCCAACATGGCGCTGGTCTCGTTCTTCATGTGCGCGGAGACGGACGAGGAGGCGCGCAAGCGCGCCGACGGCGCGACCTTCTTCCAGTTCGCGCTGCGCTATTACGGCCAGGCGCAGAACCGGCAGCGGCCGGCGCCCGGCACCGTCAACATGTGGGACGAGTACAACAAGTGGAAGCGCGAGAATCCGGAGGCGCAGGAGGCCGCGTTGCGCGGCGGCCTGATCGGCTCGCCGGAGACACTGCGCAAGAAGCTGCGGCGCTTCCGCGCCTCGCATATCGATCAGGTGATCCTGCTCAATCAAGCCGGCAAGAACACGCATGAGCATATCTGCGAGTCGCTCGAATTGTTCGGCAAGGAAGTGATGCCGGAGTTCCAGCACGATCCCGAGCACGATGCCTGGAAGAAGGGCGTGCTCGACGGCTCGATCCAGCTCGAGGAGATCGACACCCAGGCGTTCTCGGACCGCTACGGCAAACTCGCGGTCAACGTCGGGTCGAAAGCCGCCGCCGCGGGTTGATCAATCGATGTGCAGCGACCTCGCGTTTCCGTGAGGAAAATAATTCGCTACGCCCTGTCGGCGCTTTAAAAGAAACGGCACGCGCGATGCCTGCACCGAAGTGCAGGCATCGCTATTTTTGGGCGGTGCTCGACAGCTTCATTCGCGCGCCCCATCATCCTGACATCGCATGATCGCGCGACCGCTAGCGCGCTTGGTCGTCAGGAGATTTTTGGAATGAAGCGTCGTGAGTTCCTCCAGCTGTCGCTCGCCACAGCCGCATCGGTCGCGCTGTCGCCGGGCGCGCAGGCGCAGGCGGACACGAAGGAAATTCGTATCGGCTACCAGAAGAACGGCGTGCTGGTCATCACGCGGCAGCGCGAAGCCTTGGAAAATCATTTCAAGCCGCAGGGCATCAGCGTGAAATGGGTCGAGTTCTCCTCGGGCCCGCCGATGATGGAGGCGATGAATGTCGGCAGTGTCGATTACGGCGCGGTCGGCGATTCCCCGCCGATCTTCGCGCAGGCCGCAGGGGCGGCCATCGTCTATGCCGCGGCCCAGCCCATCATCAATGGCTCGGGCATCCTGGTGCCGCAGAATTCGGCGATCAGGACCATTGCCGACCTCAAGGGCAAACGTGTCGGCTTCACCAAGGGATCCAGCGCGCATAACGTCGTGATCCAGACCCTAGAGAAGGCCGGGCTGACCTATGACGACATCACGCCGGTCTATCTGACGCCGCCGGATGCTGGCCCGGCCTTCGCCAATGGCGGCATCGATGCCTGGGCGATCTGGGATCCGTATTTCGCGATCGCCGAAACCAAGCAGAATGGCCGCATTCTGATCAACACCAGCGAGGTTACCAAGACCAACGCGTTCTACATCGCGAACCGCGACTTTGCGACCAAGCGTGGCGCTCTCCTGCAGCAGGTCGTCGATGTCACGACGTCAACGGCGGCGTGGGCGCAGGCGCACCCGGACGAGGTCGCGAGATCGCTGGCCGCCGTCACAGGCGTGCCGCTCGATATCCAGACCATCGCGGCGCGGCGCGCCGGCTTCTCGGTGGGCCCCGTGACCGACGACGTCATCGCGACCCAGCAAGGCGTCGCCGACCGCTTCTTCAAGCTCGGCTTGATCCCGAAGCAGATCGCGATCCGCGACATCGTCTGGCGCAACACCCAGACCTGATCGGCGCGCATTTGGTCATTTCAATGCAGAAGGATTTCTCATGACGCGTTTGTTCCGGCGCTGGGTCGCCCGCGCAGTGCTGTCGGTCAGCATCGTTGCCGCCACCGTCAGCGCGTCCTACGGCGAGGAGAATGTGGTCCGCATCGGCTACCAGAAATACGGCAAGCTGGTGCTGCTGAAGAGCAAGGGTTCGCTCGAGGAGAAGTTGAAGGCGGTCGGCACCAAGGTGGTGTGGACCGAGTTTCCGTCCGGGCCACCGCTGCTCGAAGCACTCAACGTCGGCGCGATCGATTTCGGCAACACCGGCGAGGCGCCGCCGATCTTCGCGCAGGCCGCCGGCGCGCCGATCCAGTATGTCGCCTATGAGCCGCCGGCGCCGAAGGGCGAGGCGATCCTGGTGCCGAAGGACAGCCCGATCAAATCGGTCGCCGACCTCAAGGGCAAGAAGGTCGCGCTCAACAAGGGCTCCAACGTCCACTATCTCCTGGTGAAGGCGCTGGAGAAAGCCGGCGTCAAATATTCCGAGATCGAGCCGGTATTCCTGGCGCCGGCCGACGCGCGCGCGGCGTTCGAGCGCGGTTCGGTCGATGCCTGGGTGATCTGGGATCCGTTCCAGGCAGCGGCCGAGGCCGCCACCGGCGCGCGCACCGTCGCGGACGGCACCGGTGTCGTCGCCAACTACCAGTTCTACTTCGCCTCGAAGAGATTCCTGCAAGCCGATCCAAAGATCGTCCAGCTCGTGGTGGCGCAGCTCAGCGAGGTCGATGACTGGGCCAAGAACGATATCCACGCCGTCGCCGAACAGCTGGCGCCGAGCATTGGCCTGTCGGTGCCGGTGGTCGAGGTCGCGCTGAAGCGGCAGGCCTACGGCATCAAGCCGGTCACCGATGCCGTCATCGCCGATCAGCAACAGGTCGCCGACACGTTCTTCGCGCTCGGCCTGATCCCCAAACAAATCAAGATTTCCGACGTCGCATGGAGGCCAGGCACGTGAGCACCCCGACCAACGCCAACATCCTCTGGTTCCTGCCGACCCATGGCGACAGCCGTTATCTCGGCACGTCGATCGGCGGCCGCGAGGTGAATTTCAACTATCTGCGCCAGATCGCGCAGGCCGCCGACCAGCTCGGCTATTACGGCGTGCTGCTGCCGACCGGGCGGAGCTGCGAAGACTCCTGGGTCGTGGCGTCGGCCGTCGCGCCCTGGACCGAGCGGCTGCGCTATCTCGTGGCGGTCAGGCCCGGCCTGCAATCGCCGAGCGTCGCTGCGCGCATGACCGCGACCCTGGACCGGCTGTCGAACGGCCGCCTCCTGATCAACGTCGTCACCGGCGGCGATCCGATCGAGAACAAGGGCGACGGTATCTTCCTAAATCATGACGAGCGCTACGCGGTGACCCGCGAGTTCCTCAACGTCTACAGTGATCTGCTCGCGGGCAAGACGGTCAATGTCGAGGGCCAGCACATCCGGATCGAGGACGGCCGCTTGCTGTTCAATCCGGTGCAGTCGCCGCGGCCGCCGCTGTATTTCGGCGGTTCGTCGGATGCCGGCATCGACGTCGCGGTCGATACCGTCGACAAATACCTGACCTGGGGCGAGCCGCCGGCGCAAGTCGCCGAGAAGATCGCACGGGTGAGGGCGGTCGCAGAGAAGCGGGGCCGCAAGCTGTCGTTCGGCATCCGCCTGCATGTGATCGTGCGCGAGACCAATGCCGAGGCGTGGCGCGCCGCCGACGAACTGATCCAGCATGTCACCGACGACACCATCGCCACCGCGCAGAAGATCTTCTCGCGGATGGATTCGGTCGGTCAGCAGCGCATGGCGCAGCTGCATGGCGGCCGGCGCGACAAACTCGAGATCAGCCCGAACCTGTGGGCCGGCGTCGGCCTGGTGCGTGGCGGGGCCGGCACCGCGCTGGTCGGCGATCCCGAGACGGTCGCTGCGCGGATCAAGGAGTATCAGGACATCGGCGTCGATACCTTCATCATGTCGGGGTACCCGCATCTCGAGGAAGCCTATCGCTTCGCCGAGCTGGTATTCCCGCTGTTGTCGCTCGGACACGGTAACAACGTAACGCCGATCCGGGTCAACACCGGGCCGTTTGGCGAGACCATCGGCAATGAATATCGGCCGCAGAAACAGGCATCGCAATCATGAGCTTGATCGATTCACTCCCGCGCGTCGGCGCGCCCAAATTGCCGAAGGTCGATGGACTGATCCCCTGGATCGTGCCGCTCGCGATCGTGCTGATCTGGCAGCTTGCCTGCGTCACCGGTTTTGTTCCCTCGCGCGTACTTCCGGCGCCGACTGACGTCGCGCTGGCGGGATGGAAACTTCTGCTGTCCGGTGAGCTGGTCCGCAACATCTGGGTCAGCTTCTGGCGCGCCTCGATCGGCTTCCTGATCGGCGGCGGCATCGGCTTCGCCTTCGGTCTCGCCAACGGCCTGTCGCAGCTCTCGGCCAAGCTCACCGACACCACGTTGCAGATGGTGCGCAACATCCCGCATCTGGCGCTGATCCCGCTCGTCATCCTCTGGTTCGGGATCGACGAGTCGGCCAAGCTGTTTTTGGTTGCGCTCGGCGTGTTCTTCCCGATCTATCTCAACACGCTGCACGGCATCCGCACCGTCGACCCGCAACTGATCGAGATGGGCCGGATCTACGGCATGACCGATGGCGAGCTGTTCCGCCGGGTGATCTTCCCGGGCGCACTGCCTTCGATCTTCGTCGGCCTGCGCTTTGCGCTCGGCATCATGTGGCTGACCTTGATCGTCGCCGAAACCATCGCGGCCTCGTCGGGCCTCGGCTACATGGCGATGCAGGCGCGCGAGTTCATGCTGATCGATGTCGTCGTGCTCTCGATCCTGATCTACGCCCTGCTCGGCAAGCTTGCCGACAGCGCCTCCCGGGCGCTGGAGCGGCTGACCCTGTCATGGCACCCCGCCTTCCAGAACAAGTGAGAATGAGAATGCAAGAAGCGCTTCGTTTCCAGGCGGTGGACGCCGAGCCGGTCGATCGTGCCGACATCGTCGTGCAGGCGCGGCAGCTGCGCCGAGGACCGGACGCCGCGACCCGTGGGCTGTCGCTGACCATCCGCGGCCTGCGCAAGGCGTTCGGCGACAATGAGGTGTTGCGCGGCATCGACCTGCACATCCCGGCCGGCCAGTTCGTGGCGATCGTCGGCCGCAGCGGCTGCGGCAAGAGCACGCTGCTGCGCCTGGTCGCGGGCCTCGATGCGCCGACCGCGGGGACTATCGCTTTCGGCGAACAGCCGCGGGCGCAGGATGTCCGCGTCATGTTCCAGGAGCCGCGGCTGTTGCCCTGGGCGCGAGTGCTCTCCAATGTCGAGGTCGGTCTGGGGCGCGAGCGTTCCTCGACGGATGCGCAGGCGCGCGCCGAACGGGCGCTGGTCGAGGTCGGCCTCGGCGACAAGCGCAGCCAGTGGCCGTCGGTGCTCTCGGGCGGCCAGAAGCAGCGCGTTGCGCTGGCGCGGGCGCTGGTCAGCCAGCCGCGCGTGCTGGCGTTCGACGAGCCGCTCGGCGCGCTCGATGCATTGACCCGGATCTCGATGCAGCAATTGCTGGAGCGGGTCTGGCGCGACCAGGGCTTTACCGCGATCCTGGTGACGCACGACGTCGCCGAGGCCGTCGCGCTCGCCGACCGCGTGCTGGTCATCGAGGATGGCCGCATCGCGCAGGACGTCACGATCGACCTGCCGCGGCCGCGCCGGCGCGGGTCGGCCGAGCTCGCCGCGCTGGAAGGCGAGATCCTGAAGCATCTGCTGGAAGGCAGCGAAGACACATCCGATCTGTGAGGCCGTCATGAACTCCGTCGTCCGCAACGTTTCGATCGCATCAGCGGTTACGGCCGCCGATTTCCGCGGCGCGATGCGCCATCTCACCGGTGGCGTCAGCATCATCACGGCCGGCCGGGGCAAGGACATCTCGGGGATGACGGTGACCTCGGTGTCATCGCTGTCAGTCGAGCCGCCGTCGCTGATCGTCAGCATCAACCGTGCCGCCTCCTCATGGCCGCTGATCGCCCGCCATGGCGCGTTCGGCGTCAACATCCTGACCGCGGATCAGCTCGACATCGCCGAGCGATTCACCGGCAAGGGCGGAGTGAAGGGTGCCGACCGCTTCACCGGCGCCGAATGGACGACGCGCGCCACCGGTGTACCGCTGCTGGTCGGGGCGCTGGCCGCTGTCGACTGCGAGGTCGAGGAGGTCATCGAACGGCATTCGCATGCGATCGTCATCGGCCGCGTGCTCGACGTGATCGCCTCGGAGCGCACCGCCGCGCTGGCCTATTGGCACGGCGAATATGTCGCGATTGACCGCGAGGAGGATGCCGCGCGGCTCGCCGAGGTCAGCCTGCCGTCGCGTCACGTCCACGCAAGCGGCCCGCGCTAACTGACGGGCTCGGAGTCGTCGAGCTAGCGTTTTGCCGGGCTGCGGACTAAAAGCCGCCGGTGTCTGGGAGACGTGACGGTTCGATGAAGCGCGTGGGGACCTGGCTGTTCTATCTCGTCGGCGCGATCGCGGTCGCGTATCTGGCGCTCTATGCGTATGCGACGTTCAGCGGCCGCGACGTCACGCCGGGTGATCCGATCCGGATCTTCCGCAAGCCCGACGCGCCCAGCTATTCGTGACGCGCGGCAAGCGGCGGGGCCAGTTCCTCCCGCCTCTCGTGGTTCAGCCGGCCGTCGCCAGCCGCTGATAGTCGCCGCCGCCATTGCCGGCCGGGGTGATCGGGATGCCGCCGTCGGCATATTCGTTCAGCTTGTTGCGCAGCGTGCGGATCGAGATGCCCAGGATATTCGCGGCATGGGTGCGGTTGCCGAGGCAGTGCTTCAGCGTTTCCAGGATCAGGTCGCGTTCGACGTCGGCGACGGTGCGGCCGACCAGCGCGCGGGTGACCTGCTCGGCGGCGAGCGTGGCGTGCGCGACCGCGGGCGCGGTCTTGGCGAGGTCGAGGCGGTCGCCATCCGGGGTCAGGATCGCCTCGGGACCGATCTCGTCGCCCTGGGCCATCAGCACCGAGCGATGGATGGTGTTCTCGAGCTCGCGCACGTTGCCCTGCCAGCGGTTCGCGGTCAGGATCTGACGGGCTTCGGTCGAGATCGGGCGCACCGGCAGGCCGTTGGCCTCGGCATATTTCTTGGCGAAGTGCTGCGCCAGTTCGAGGATGTCGGCCGGACGGTCGCGCAGCGGCGGAATCTTCAAATTGACGACGTTGAGGCGGAACAGCAGGTCCTCGCGGAAGCTGCCCTCGCGCACCGCCTCCGACAGGTTGCGGTTCGAGGTCGCGATGATGCGGATGTCGACCGGGACCGGCTTGGTGCCGCCGACGCGGTCGATCACGCGTTCCTGGATTGCGCGCAGCAATTTGGATTGAAGGCGCACGTCCATCTCGGAGATTTCGTCGAGCAGCAGCGTGCCGCCGGTGGCTTCCTCGAACTTGCCGATGCGGCGCGCCACCGCGCCGGTGAAGGCGCCCTTCTCATGGCCGAACAGTTCGGATTCCAGCAGGTGCTCGGGGATCGCCGCGCAGTTGATCGAGATGAACGGCCGCTTGGCGCGGCCCGAGCGAGAGTGGACATAGCGCGCCAGCACCTCCTTGCCAGTGCCGGACTCGCCGGTGATCATGACCGAGGCCTCCGAGCCCGCGATCTGCTGCGCGAGCTTGATCACCCGGCCCATCGCCTCGTCGCGCCAGATCAGGTCGCGCGCGTCGTTGGCGACCGCGCCGAGCACGGCCGCGATCAATTCCGGATCGGGCGGCAGCGGGATGTATTCCTTGGCGCCGGCGTGGATCGCGGCGACCGCGGCGCGGGCATCGTTGGAGATGCCGCAGGCGACGATCGGCACGTGGATGTGCTCGGCCTCGAGCCGCATCACCAGATCGCGGATGTCGAGGCCGACATCGACCAGCAGCAGGTCCGCACCCTTGCCGCCGCGCAGCACACCCATCGCCTGTTCGGCCGCCTCGGCGTGGGTCACCGTGGCGCCGTTGTCCATCGCGATCTTGGTCGCGGTCGTGAGCTGGCCCTTCAGGGTGCCAACGATGAGAAGCCGCATGATGATCTCCTGTTCGTCTGGTCGCGCAGGTTCCGCGCGCTACCGCTAGATTGTTAAGAGCGCTCTGCCTTGATGATTTCGGTCATGGTCACGCCGAGCTTGTCTTCCACCAGCACCACTTCGCCACGCGCCACCAGGCGGTTGTTGACGTAGATGTCGATCGCCTCGCCGACGCGGCGGTCGAGCTCGAGCACGGTGCCCGGCCCGAGCTTCAAGAGGTCGCCGACGTCCATCTTGGAGCGGCCGAGCACCGCCGAGACCTGCACCGGCACGTCGAACACGGCCTCGAGATCGGCCGCGATGCGCGCGGCATGTTCGTCCTCGTTGTAGCCGATGTCGTCGATCCCCGGCGCGTCGGCGGAGTTGAGATCGGGAAGCGGGACGTTGGTGTCGCTCATGGTTCAGCCCTCAATCGCCTTCAGCCGGCCTGGTCGCGGGACGCCAGATAGCGCCCGACGAGTTCGTTGATCTTGCCTTCGATCGCCGCGCGTTCCAGCACCACGCCGCCGTCAGCCCATTCGATCCGGCAGTCGCCGGTTGCAATGGTCGGCTCGGCCAGGATCACCAGCCGGCCCTGGAAGCCGGAATGCGCCGCCATCCGCTCGATATTGTCGTGCGCCGCCTCGTAGAGCGCGTCATTGATGCGGACCACCAGGTGCGGCGTCGCCACCAGATGCGAGAAGCAGTCGGAGACCAGCGCGGTAATCTCGCCGAGCGGCTCGCGCGCGATCAGTTCGGAGCACAGCTTGCGGGCGACCGCGACCGCGACGTCGACAGCCTCGGTCTCCATCCGGGTCTCGATGCCGGCAAAGCGCGCGGCGATGCCCTTGATCGCGGTACCGATCTCCTCCAGCGCCTGCGCGGCGCGGCGGTCGCTCTCGACCTTGGCCTCGCGCAACGCGGCCTCGTAGCCGGCGCGGTAGGCCCGTGCCTCGGCATCGGCCACTTTCTGGGCGACCTCGGCCGGCGTCGGCGCGCGTTCCCGCGAGCGGTCCGGCGCCGAGAAATCCGTGTCGAACAGGAATTTTGCGGGGGCGGCCATCAGTACACCAGCTCGTCGTCGGCGCGGTTCTTGGTCAGCGTGATCTCGCCACGGGCGGCGAGGTCCTTGGCGAGGTTGACCAGCAGCGCCTGCGCCTCGTCGACGTCGCGCAGCCGCACCGGGCCCATCGCGGCCATGTCGTCCATCAGCATTTTGCCGGCGCGCGAGGACATGTTGCCGAGGAAGAAGCTGCGCACCTCCTCGTTGGCGCTCTTCAGCGCCACGCCGAGCTTGTCCTTGTCGATGTTGCGCATCAACGTCTGCGCCGAGGCGGAATCCAGCTTGATCAGGTCGTCGAAGGTGAACATCAGCGCCTTGATGCGCTCGGCTGATTCGCGGTTCTCTTCCTCCAGCGAGGTGATGAAGCGGGTCTCGGTCTGGCGGTCGAAATTGTTGAAGATCTCGGCCATCACCTCATGGGCGTCGCGGCGGCGGGTCTGCGACAGGTTCGACATGAACTCGGTGCGCAGCGTCTGCTCGACCCGCTCGATGACTTCCTTTTGCACCGCCTCCATGCGCAGCATGCGGCCGACCACGTCGAGGGCGATGTCCTCGGGCAGGATCGCCAGCACGCGGGCGGCATGCTCCGGCTTCAGCTTCGACAGCACCACGGCGATGGTCTGCGGGTACTCGTTCTTGAGGTAGTTGGCGAGCACCTCTTCCTGCACGTTGGAGAGCTTCTCCCACATGTTGCGGCCGGCGGGGCCGCGGATCTCGTCCATGATGCCGGTGACCCGCTCGGCCGGCAGGTACTGTTGCAGCAGCCGTTCGGTGGCGTCGAAATTGCCCATCAGCGCGCCGGAGGCCGACATCCGCGAGACGAATTCCAGCATCAGATCCTCGACCACGTCGGCCTCGACGGTGCCGAGCGTCGACATGTGGACCGACAGCTCGCGGACCTCCTCGTCGTCGAGCATCGACCAGATCTTGCCGCCATACTGTTCGCCGAGCGCGAGCATCAGGATCGCGGCGCGCTTCGGGCCGGGCAGCGGCTTGGCCTTGGGGCGCGCGTGCTGCCGGGTCGCCAGCGTCGAGAGGACGGTGGCGATGTCGTTGGCGTTGGTGGTCTGCGGTACTGCTGCCATGTCAGCTCTCTGCAGGCTCGCTCAGCCATTGACGGACAATGGAGACGGTTTCGTTCGGATTGCGCTCGGCGAGCTCGCCGACCCGATGCACGGCCTGGGCATGGACCTGGCCCTGGATCTGGGCGACGTCGATCAGTTGCGCTGCGCCGTTGCTGCTCGGGATCAAGGCCTGCCCGGTCGCGCCGGTGCTTTCTGCGCTCGCTTCCGCCATCGCGGGCGCGCCGGCACCGGCCAGCGCCGGGACCACGTCGGCGGCGACGATGCGCTTGACCAGCGGGCGGACCACCATGAACAGCACGACCAGGCCCAGCATCATCATGACACCGAGCTCGATGACGTACATCACGTCATCCTTGGTGAATTGCAGCATGCCGAGCAGGCCGGTCGGTTCGGCGATCGGCTGCGTCGCGGGCGGCTCGGCGAAGCGCAGGTTGACGACCTCGACCTGGTCGCCGCGCTTCTGGTCGAAGCCGATTGCGGAGCGGACCAGGGCTGCGATGCGGTCGAGCTGATCCTTGGTGCGGTCCTGGTAGACCAGCTCGCCCTTGTCGTTCTTGGCGTAGCTGCCGTCGACCAGCACCGCGACCGAGATGCGGTTGACGCGACCGGCTTCGGTCACCTCGGTCTTGGTGGTGCGGGAAATCTCGTAATTGTTGGTTTCCTCGCTCTTCTTGCTCTGGTCGCGGGCACGGGCGGCGTTGTCCTGGTTCTGGTTGCCCGGCAGCTCGTTGTTGACGGTGACCTGGCCGGAATTGTCGGCGGTGAGGCTGCTTTCTTCGCGGGTCTGGGTCGAGCGCAGCACGCGGCCTTCGGGGTCGAACTTGTCCGAGGTCTGGGTGATCTTGTTGTAATCGAAGTCGGCCGAGAGCTGGACCCGGGCGCGGCCGGCGCCGACCACCGAGGAGACGATGTCCTCGACCTGCTTGCGCATCCGCTTCTCGAACGCGGCGCGACGCTCGTCGCCAACCGCGGCATCGGCATCCGATTGGGCGCCGTCTGCCAACAGCTGGCCGGCTTCGTCGACGATCGAGACCCGGGTCGGCTTCAGTCCATTGACGGCGGAGGCGACCACGTGGCGGATCGCGCGGATCTGCTGCGGCTCCAGCGAACCGCGCACCCTGAGCACGATCGAGGCCGAAGGCTCCGGCGTCTCGCGCGAGAACAGCGGCTTTTCCGGCAGCACGAGGTGGACCCGCGCGGCCTGGACGCGGTCGATGGCGCGGATGGTGCGGGCGAGCTCGCCCTCCAGCGCGCGCAGATGATTGATGTTCTGGACGAAGCTTGTGGTGCCCAGCGCGTCCGATTTGTCGAAGATCTCGTAGCCGACGCCGCCGCCCTTGGGCATGCCGCCCTCGGCGAGCTTCATCCTGAGCCGCGTCACCTTGTCCTTCGGCACCATGATCGCCGCGCCGTCATTGCGCAGCTCGAACGGAATCGCCTGGCGCTCCAGCTCCTTGATGATGGCGGAGGAATCCTCGGTCGACAGATCGGTGAACAGGGTGGTCATCTGCGGCGTGGTGACGCGCATGATGACGAAGGCGAAGAAACCGATCAGCGCTGCGGTGACCGCAACCATGGCCACGAGACGGGCCGCACCAAGACCTCTCAGGAAAGCAACCAGACTTTGCACCAACGGCCCCCAGGGATTCGGCCCACGCGGGTCCGACTGGGCAAATATTGCCTAGGGTATGGTTTCGATATGGTTAACGAAGGTTAAGAACCGCGGCAAAAACGCGGACATGAAAAAAACCGGCTTCGCAAGGCGAAGCCGGTTTTCATCAAATGCACCATTAAGGCGAAACTTACTGCCGGTACTGCTGGATCCGTGTGGTGCGCAGCCCGGCCAGACCATGCTGGTCGATCGAGAACTGCCAGGAAAGGAATTCATCGACGGTCAAAGTGTAGCGGCTGCAGGCCTCCTCAAGGGAGAGCAGGCCGCCGCGGACCGCAGCGACGACTTCGGCCTTGCGGCGGATGACCCACCGCTTGGTACCGGGGGCCGGCAGGTCCGCAATCGTTAACGGGCTGCCGTCAGGCCCGATGACGTATTTTACCCTCGGGCGATGGGGTTCTGTCATGGCGTACTCACAAACTCTCAACCACTGAACTCGCAGGAGGTAAACTACGCCCACCGGTTTAAAATTTGCCTAAGCCCAAGCGTTCAATACGAATCTCGTTGGAACGGCCGGGAACAGAGGGGCGGCAAGGGCCGGATTCAACAAATCGAAGGCCCGGGCGGAATGCCGGTTTCATCCCCGGCCGTCCGGCCGCCAGGCCGCCGGTTCCGGCCGGCAGCAATAGGAAATCGTCGTTCCCCTCAGTATCTCCCCGCTGCTTGAACGGCGTCATACGAGGTGAACCTTGGTCGGCCTTCCCACCCTGTTCAACTATCCTTGATGTCCGCGCTTGGAGCGACACCGCTCGTAACCATGCGCCATTGCGTGCGTAGGAGAGGTTGTCCGCTCATCGCAGGTGAGCACTTCACTCCTTCCATCCGAACCCTTGTCATGATGATGAACAGACGTACTTTCTCGACCGCCCTGCTGGCCGGCGCGGCGGCTTCGCTGGTGTCCTCGCGCGGCGCGGCCGCAACCGCGCCGCCGGTGCAGGCACGCAACGTCGTGCTGGTGCATGGCCTGTTTGCCGACGGCTCCTGCTGGTCGGACGTCATTCCGCGCCTGCAAGCGGCCGGGCTCAATGTAACGTCGGTGCAAAATCCGCTGACCACGCTCGACGAAGCGGTTGCCTCGGCGCAGCGTGTGCTCGATCGGCAGGATGGCCCGACGGTGCTGGTCGGCCATTCCTTTTCCGGCATGATCGTCACCGAGGCCGGCATGCATCCGAAGGTGTCGGCGCTGGTCTATGTCGCCGCGCGCGCTCCCGATGCGAACGAGGACTACACCGCGCTGGCCAAGACCTATCCGACGCCGCCGGCGAGCGCCGGCATCGTGTTCGACGGCGACGAGGGGCGACTGTCGGAAGCAGCCTTCCTGCGCGATTTCGCCGGCGACCTGCCAGAAGCCAAGGCGAAGGTGCTCTACGCCGTGCAGCAGCCGTTCCACAGGCAATTGCTGGCAGGCAAGACCAGCCACGCCGCCTGGCGCAGCAAGCCGAGCTATTACGCCGTCTCGACCGAGGACCGCACCATCAATCCGGATCTCGAGCGCTTCATGGCGAAGCGGATGGGCGCCACCACGATCGAGCTGAAGGCCAGCCATCTCGCGCTGATCTCGCAGCCCGACGCGATCGCACGGCTGATCCTTGATGCAGCGGGGCAGTCGAAGTGAGGGCCGCCGACAGCACTCGCTGGTCGCGTTGATCGCCCGACCGAGCGCATGATCCGGAAAGTGTTAGGCGGCTCTCGAAAGCATGACGCGTGCGCTCAACCACATTCGATATGCAGCCGCGCGGCTACTCTTCTGCGGCCGGCAGCCGTTCGCGGAGCGCTGCAATCTCCAGCATGACGGTGATGGCGATGGTCCTGAGCCGCGCGTTCTCGGCCATCGTCTCGGCGAGCTGAGGAGGCATGGCCATCGCGTGCCGGGGAGCGTTGGGAGCGCGGTCGGGCGATGGGGGACGTGTCGGGTTCACGAGCTAACTCTTCCCGGTGGTCGAAGGCGGGCGGCTTGGGTGGCTGCGGAGGTTTCAGGGCAGAATCGGCGATCGGGCGCGGAAAATCACGATAGCGCTGGCTTGCTTACAGACAGCTGACGTGCGGCAATTTATTTCTGATCATGTCTATTGATGTTGTTGGCGAGAGATTGCGAACCGGCTCGCGCCAGATTACCGCCGTTCCAGTCACCCCAAATGCCGATTGTTGCGCGCTGCCGGAGCGGCGAGTCCCTGCAACAACCTTCGCCGCGGCGTAAGTGGCCCGGCCTTCGCCGGGACGACGCCGGTGATTGACGTGATGCAACGCACCCGCAGGCCGAGGTTAGCTCGAGCTCGTGGTGCCGCGGACCACGCGCTTGACCTTGTCGGTGGTGTAGGTCTGGCCACCGATCGAGAGCAGCGGCGGCGAGGCGGTCAGGTCGACGGAATCCACCATGCCCTGCACCTCGGTGGAAATCGCGATCGGGTTGCCCTTGGAGTCCTTGCCTGTGGCGGTCAACGTGTAGGTGCCGGCCGGCCATTGCGTGCCGTCATTGCCCTTGCCGTCCCAGACGAAGCTGGCATTGCCCTGACTGAGGTTGAAATTGCCGGAATAGGCGGTCTGGCCGGTCGCGGTCGTGATCGTGATGGTGGCGCTGGTGGCCTGGGGGGACACCAGATTCCAGGTCGCGGATTTGTTGAACTGCGTCTTGCTGCCGTCGACCGCGACCGTGTTGCCGACATAGACCAGTGCCTGGGTCGACTGCGCGCTCTTCTCGATCGCGATCAACTGCTTGAGCTGATCGTTGGATTTCAGCTGCTGCTCGACACCGGCGAACTGCACGAGCTGCTGGGTGAACTGGTTGGTGTCGAGTGGGTCGAGCGGGTTCTGGTTCTGCAACTGCGTGGTCAGCAGCGTCAGGAAGGTCTGGAAATTGTCGGCGATGCCCTTCGAGGTGGTCAGGCCGCTGCCGCTGCTGCTTCCGGAGCTCGTTCCGCTGTTGGTGCCCGGTGCAGAGACGACCGGCGTCGGCATGCTTGCGTCGACTGCCATGATGAACTCCTTACACTCTTATATCGACGCCGCCGAGGGCGCTGGTGGTGCGTCCATAGGAGCGGCCGGCTGCCGCTGCGGGAGCGCTGTCCTCTTCGGCGACGATCAGATGATGCGCGTTCGGATTGGACTGGCCATTGCTGTTCTGGCCCGACTGCGACTGGTCGCGCAGGCTGAACTGCAATCCGCCATTGCTGGTCGAGAGGCCGGCATTGTCGAGTGCGCGCTGCAACTGGTTGGCGTCCTGGCGCAGCATCGACAGCGTTTCCGGGCGTTCGACGGTGAGATGCGAGGTCACCTGGCCGTTGCGGTCGACATCGATGCGGACATCGATGCGGCCGAGCTCGGCGGGGTCGAGCCGGATCTCGAAGCGGCTCTTGCCGCTCTTGGCGGAGGCCGCGATCTGCATCGCGAGCCCGCTGAGCGGCACCGCGGCAGCTTGCGCGGCGTTGGTCACGGTCAATTGCGCGGTCGCGGAGGGCGTAGTCTGGGTGGCGGGCAGTTGCGGCTGCAATGCATTCGCCGCCTGTGCGCTGGGATCAGGCGTCGCGAGCTGGGCCTGCGCGGCGGCGTGACCGCCGATGGTCGGCGTCGGCGCGGTGCTGCCGTCGCCGTTCGTATCGGCCTTGATGGCATCGGCCGCACCGTCCGCGGTGGCCTTCGCCTTGCCGGTGACGGCGGCAGCCTGCGCGACCGCGGGCACGATAGTGGTTGGGCTGGCCGACGCGGCGCCGCCGCTGCCGGAGGCGGCGCTGTCCGGGTCGGCAGGCGCGGTCGCGGTGGCGTCCTTTGCGGTCATCTGCACCTTGGCCTGAATGGTCTTCGTGGCGGGCGTTGCGGCGGCGACCGTCGTGCCGAGTGCAGCATCGCCGGACGCCGTCGCTGCGCCTGCGACCGTTGCGGCATCGGTGCCGGTGACGAGCTGCTCCTCGGTCTTGACGCCGGCCGCCTTGGCGACCTTATCGGCATTCGCCGTCGTGACCGCCGCAGTTGCGGTGCCGGTCGCCGCGGGCGTACCCGTGCCGGCAGTAGCACCAGTGCCGGCGATCGCCGCGCTTGCCGCGATGGCGGCGGCGGCGATCGCAAGCGGTGCGGCCGGCTGGTCGGATGGCGCGCTGGCCGCCGCCGTCGGATCGGCTGCCGGCGCTGCCGCGACAGCCGCGATCACCGCACTGGCCGTTGCGGCATTGGACGGATCCGGCTGTGGCGTGGCTTGCGCGGTCGCCGATGTGCCGGTCGTGGATTGCGTGTCGGTGCTCGATTTCGAGTCGTCCGATTTCGATTTCGACTTGGTCTTGCGCGACGAGGCATCGTCGCTGTCGACCTTCTTGTCGTCCCGCGAGCTCGTGGAATCCCGCGCGGTCCGGTCGGGGGCCGTGCTGCCGTCGCGGGAGGCATCGTCAGACCGGCGCGCGGGCGCCGGTTGCGTGTCATAGCGGCTGCTGTCGCTGCTGGACGCGGTGCTGCTGTCGACCAGCGCGGCAAAACCGTCATTGCTGGTCCGCGAACTGGAATCGGACCGCGCAGGGCGCGGTGTCGCGCCCTGAAAAGACAGGCCTGCCAATGCTTCCGACGTGACGCTGACCACTGCCAACCCTCGCAAATGAGACTTCCGGCGTTCTGTCAGCAAGGAGTGGGCCAACCACGGCAGGCACAAAATATTCAGATACTTCAATGTATTAGCTTTTGCGCTTACGGACCGGAACCAGTTCCCGACCGGCCTTCTTTTTGCCCGGCGGCAAGATTTGCCGTCTGCGCGTGGCACGCCACGGCTTGCGCCGGATTGCCTCGCCGGAATACGGCCTATATTAAAGGTGGCCTCCAACGCGTCCTGAACCGACCGAGCCGATCTTGGACGCGTTCTAAGGCTCTCTGGACAAAGGCTTTTTCCAATTTCGTCGCGGAGCGCATAAGCTCGCCGCGACAGTGACCAATGACCGCTTGAAGATGCTCAACAGCCTGGACCTCGAAGGCCGCCCTGAAGACACCCGGATCGTCGTTGCGATGTCCGGTGGTGTCGACTCGTCGGTGACGGCTGCGCTGCTGAAGTCGCAGGGCTATGACGTGGTCGGGATCACGCTGCAGCTCTACGACCACGGCGCCGCGACCCATCGCAAGGGCGCCTGCTGCGCCGGCCGCGATATTCACGATGCCCGCAATGTCGCCGAGCGGATCGGCATCCCGCATTACGTGCTCGACTATGAAAGCCGCTTCAAGCAATCGGTGATCGACAATTTCGCCGACAGCTACGCGCTCGGCGAGACGCCGGTGCCGTGCATCGAGTGCAACCGTTCAGTCAAGTTCCGCGATCTGCTCGCGACCGCGCGTGAGCTCGGCGCGCAGGCGCTCGCCACCGGCCACTATGTCGCCTCGCGCCGGCTCGCGGATGGATCGCGCGCGCTGGTCTGCGCGGCGGATGCCGACCGCGACCAGAGCTACTTCCTGTTCGCCACCACGCGCGAGCAGCTCGACTTCCTGCGCTTTCCGCTCGGCGACATGACCAAGCCGGAGACCCGCGAACTGGCGCGGCGTTTCGAGCTCGAGGTCGCCGACAAGCAGGACAGCCAGGACATCTGCTTCGTGCCGACCGGCCGCTACACCGACATCATCGGACGGCTGAAGCCGAATGCGATCGCGCCGGGCGACATCGTCGATCTCGCCGGCAACGTCGTCGGCCAGCACCAGGGCATCGTTCATTTCACCGTCGGCCAGCGCAAGGGCCTCGGCATCGCCTCCGGCCATCCGCTCTATGTGGTCAAGCTCGACGCGGCGACGCGCCGGGTCGTGGTCGGGCCGCGCGAGGCGTTACGGATGGACCGCATCGCGCTGCGCGACGTCAACTGGATCGGCGACGGTGCGCTGGATCGCGTGATCGGCGACGGCATCGAGATCTATGTCCGCGTGCGTTCGACGCGCGCACCGCAACCGGCATGGCTGCGCGCCGCCGGTGGCGGCTATGAGGTCGAGCTCGTTGCCGGCGAGGAGGGCGTGTCGCCCGGCCAGGCCTGCGTGTTCTATGACGCGGCCTCCGGGCAGGCGCGGGTGCTTGGCGGCGGCTTCATCAAGAGTGCGACCGCAAGCCGTGCGACGCGTGGCGTCACAGGCGATACAGTGGCGCCGCTCGCGGAAGCGATCCGCGGCTAGCGCATGATCCGGAAAAGTGGCAACCGGTTTTCCGAAACGGTCATGCGCAAACAAAGCTGAATTCGGGGCAGGGAATGGCTGGGGACATCGACCGCGACGGGGTCGAAAAGGCGTATGGCCGCTGGGCACCGATCTACGATCTGGTGTTCGGCAAGGTGTTCGATCACGGCCGTCAATCGACCATCGCGGAAGCCGACCGGATCGGCGGACGCGTGCTCGATGTCGGCGTCGGCACCGGGTTGTCGTTGTCGGAATATGCGCGCACGACGCGGCTGTGCGGCGTCGATATTTCCGAGCCGATGCTGCGGCGGGCGCTCAAGCGCGTGCGTGCGCTGGGCCTCTCCAATGTCGAGACGCTGGCGGTGATGGACGCCAAGAACCTCGCATTTCCGGACGCATTCTTCGACGCGGTGGTCGCGCAATACGTCATCACCGCGGTGCCGGACCCCGAGGCGACGCTCGACGATTTCATTCGGGTGCTGAAGCCAGGCGGCGAGCTGATCCTGGTCAATCACATCGGCGCCGAGAGCGGGGCGCGCCGGGTCTTCGAACTGGCCTTCGCGCCGTTGGCGCGGCGGCTCGGCTGGCGACCGGAATTTCCGTGGGCGCGACTGACCGACTGGGCGGCCAGGCATGGCGGCGTCAGTCTCGCGGAACGCAGGCCGATGCCGCCGATGGGGCATTTCTCGCTGATCCGGTTCCGCAAATCGTGAGCCTGCGGCGATTTTGACGGGGAACATCGGCGCGTCGTTCCGGTTTTCTCGTCATGACGATCAACCGAACAGTCGCTTTGTCCTGGGTGCTGATGCTGGCGCCGGCCGTGGCCGCGGCGCAGGCGCCGCCCGCGCCAGCCACGCCACCGGCACAGACCGCGCCGCCGGCGCCGTCACGTGCCGTCCAGAATCAGAATTGCGCGCCGCAGCAGCCGTCGCATCCGGGCGCGGCGGCTTCCGAGGGAACCACCACTGGACAGGGCGCCCAGCCGCTGGGCGACAAGCTTGCCAAATCCGACGGTGTGCTGTGCCCGCCGGCCGGCGTCGATCCCGAAATGCGTGCGCCGACCCCGCAGGGCGGCAACACGCCAGTGATTCCACCACCCGGCAGCCCCGGCGGCGACCCGTCGGTCAGGCCAAAATAGCCTCTCGCCGCAATAGTTTGCGGCCCCGTCCAGCTTTGCTTGACAGGCGCGCATGCCACTCTTTATATGCCGCGCGTTCGCAAGGAGCGGCTCCAAGCCGCCATACGCGAGCCCATGGCGGGGTAGCTCAGCTGGTTAGAGCACGGGAATCATAATCCTGGGGTCGGGGGTTCGAGTCCCTCCCCCGCTACCATGAGCCGCTCACTCAGCGATTTTCTCCGCCAAACCACGATGTCCTGCGCCCGGCATTCGCCGTGGCGCCGATCTCGTCGAACCAATGAGCGGGCCGTTCACCGCGGTGGATCCGTCCCGTGCTCTGGAGCGCGACCTCTCCCCCGCTCGTCGCTTGACCACGTTCATGCTTCGATCTGCGCAAGCTTCAAGAACGTCCGTTGTGGACGCGCGCGGTTTGGGTAGCTCGTCAGATGCGGCTCGCTACGACAAGCGTTGAAGCGCAGTCGTTGCCGCAAATCCTGTTCGAGGCCTCTCGTCATGCCTTTGTCATCTGGCAGGGCTACCTGCCGTTGTGGTGGAGCCTTCCTCGGATCCCACAGAAATGGCAGTTGGGTTTTACTTGCCGGGATCGGTCCCAAGATGCGGTGCCTTGTTGGCGGTGATTGGTTTGGTTGTTGCGATTGCCGCCGTCATTCCGCAGGGCGTGTTGGCCACTGAGCCGCTCATCGAATTCGACATCCCGGCCGAGCCGCTTGACACGGCACTGACCGCTTATGGCGCGGCAACGCGCATTCAGTTGCTGTTCGATGCCGATATGACCGAAGGGCGGCGAACGAACGGGGTGAAGGGGGCCTTCACCGCCGAGGCCGCGCTTGCGCAGCTGCTTGCCGGAACCGGGATTGCTGCGCGGATGATCGGTAATGATGGCCTCACGCTTGTTCCCGAACTCACCGACGGAAACCGGCGCAGCACAAGCGACATGTCTCCGACGGTGCGGCGTTTCGACGCCTATTCGGCGCGGGTGCAAGACGCGCTGCGCAACGCGCTGTGCCGTCAAAGGGAGACGTTGCCCGGCTCGTATCGTGTGCTGGCACGGGTCTGGATCGGGCGGTCAGGCGCGACCGAGCGTGCGGAACTCCTGACATCGTCCGGCGACGCCAAACGGGACGCGATGCTCGCGACAAGCTTTCGCGAACTCGTGGTTGGGGCAGCGCCGCCGAGCGATCTGCCGCAGCCGGTCACCTTGCTCATCACGTCGGAAGCAATCGCGGACGGCTATTGCCAGGACGCCGCGCGGGGCCGCGAGGCGAGGCGATGACCGAGACCTTGCTGTCGGCGTTGCGTCGTCTTCTGATCGACGACTATCACGGCCTCAAGGAGCGGTTGGGCCGCCGGTTCGGCTCGTTCGATTTCGCCAGCGAGGTGCTTCACGAAGCGTGGTTGCGGCTGCAACGCAGCGACGCCGGTGCGTCGGCATCCGTGGTGCAAAATCCAAGGGCCTATCTCTACAAGGTGGTCCTCAATGTGGCGACCGATCGCCAGCGCGCGGAACGGTCGCGGCTGGTTGTGGCCGATGTCGAGGCGATCCACTTGCGGGCTCAAGATGATCTCGATCCCGCGCGCATTGCCGAGGCGCGGCTCGAACTGGAAGCGCTGTCCGAGGCCATCAACGCCATGCCGCCGCGCCGGCGGGCGGTTTTCGTCGCGGCGCGGCTGGAAGGCCTGCCCTACAAGATGATCGCCGAGCGGCTCGGCGTGACGGTACGGGTGGTCGACCGCGAACTGGCGATCGCGCTGGATCACCTCAGTAAAGTTTGGAGAAAAGACGAAACCGGGGGCGGAACGGGTGACCTGGGATCGTCTAGGACATGAGGCAATCGGCAGAGCGGATCGAACCAGGCAGGCCATGAGCATTCCACACCGAGATTCGGCGGGCAAAGCAGCGCTGCGGACGGAAGCGCTCGACTGGCTGCGCCGGCTCAACAGCGGTGAGGCCACCGGAGCTGACGTTCAGGCCTTTGATCGATGGCGTGAAAGCAGTCCCGCCCATGCCACAGAGTTTGCCGAGGCGACATTGTTCTGGAATGTGCTCGGCGATGCCGCGCGCAAGGCGGAGGACGCCCGAGCGGCGCAGGCGGCCGTGTCGCAGCCGCAACGAATGCTCGCAAGGCGCGGCTTTCTCATCGGCGGGGCGGCGCTGGCGGCGTCGGCCGCGGGCGTGGTGGCGCTTCGGCCGCCGCTCGAACTGTGGCCATCCATCGCCGAACTCGCTGCAGATTATCGCACGAGCACGGGTGAACGACGAAAGATCGAGATCGGGAACCTGGCCGCGGTGGAGCTCAACACTCGGACCAGCCTAGATCTGCGTGCCCCGGTCGACGGTGGTGCTCAGATCGAGTTGATTGCGGGAGAGGCCGCAGTCTCCAGCCGCGGGACCGTCGACCGCGAACTGGTGGTGATCGCGGGCAATGGCCGTGTTGCCGCGCGCGAGGCTTCCTTCAACATCCGCAAGGACGGTGCCTCCGTCAGCGTGAGCTGTAGTGCCGGCGAGCTTGTGGTCAATTGCCAGCAGCGTGCGGTCACCATTCGGAATGGACAGCAGATTGTCTATGACGCCGGGGGTCCTCACGAAATTAGCGGAATCGACCCGGAGACCGTTGCTGCCTGGCAACGCGGATTGCTGATATTCCGCCGCGCGCCGCTGACCCAGGTGATCGATGAGGTGAATCGTTACCGCTCGGGGCGTGTCGTCCTGCTCGATGCGGCGCTCGGCCGACGTCTCGTGGTTGCAAGTTTCCGCCTCGACCGCATTGAGGATGCGGTTGATTTCATGTCGAAGGCGATGGGTATCCGGATTCGATCCTTGCCTGGTGGCGTCGTGCTGGTGGGGTGAGGGCTCGCAAGGCGGGGCGATCCCGTTCCCTGCAAAAAAAATCTGGAGCGTCGGTGGATTCCACGATCCGCATCCGTCTTCGCAGCGGATCGAAAATCGATGTCGCTGAGAGGATCGGAATGCCCCATCGTCAAGCCACCCGAAGCAAGGTGCATCGCGCCACCCGCGCCTCTTCCATGGGGTCGACGATCCTCGGGGTACACCATGTGCTCTCACGGCGGCTGCTTCTGACTGGAACAAGCGCGTTGGCGTTGATGTTGACCGCACCCCAGGCGGCGACGGCGCGGCCGTTTGGCAGCTATGCCACGACGACGGCGGCGCCTGCGGTCGCAAGTGATGCCGCAAGTCGCGCCGCTCAGCAGGCCACCGACGTCGCCAGGCAGAGCCAGGATGCGCTCATGCGTGCGGCAAGGGCGATCGAGGCCCTGCAAGCCGCCCAGGCCAGCGCGCGCAACGCGGCGGCCGCCACGCAGCGTTCGAACGCCTTGCCCCAAGTGGTGGTGCCGAACGGTCTGACGCCCGGCGGCCTTCAGGTGGCGCCGGGCGCGACCGCGGGCTCGAGCCTGTGGCAGGGCGCCAATCTGCCGACACAGTCGGTCAGCGGCGGCCAGGCCACCGTCACCGTCGAGCAGACCGCCGCGCGGGCGATCCTCAACTGGCAGACCTTCAACGTCGGCAGCCAGACCACCCTCAACTTCAATCAGCAGGCGAGCAACTGGACCGCGCTCAATCGCGTGGGCGGCAATCTCGCTCCGAGCCAGATTCTCGGCCGTATCAATGCTCCCGGCCAGGTGCTGGTGATCAACCAGAACGGCATCATCTTCGGCGGCGCCAGTCAGATCAACGTCGGTTCGCTGATCGCTTCCACCGCCGCCATCACCGACCAGCAGTTCATCACCAATGGCATCTACTCGTCACAGAGCAACGCGAGCTACCTGCCAAGCTTCAGTGGGGCAGGCGGAAAGATCGTCGTCGAGAAGGGTGCATTGATCACGACCAATCCGCCGGTATCGAACACATCGGGCGGCGGCTTCGTGTTGCTGATGGGTAGCGAGGTCACCAATGCCGGCGCCATCACCACGCCCCAGGGGCAGGTCATGCTCTCCGCTGGCGACGACTTCATCCTGCGACCGGGGTACGGCACCAACGTCAACCAGTATTCGACGACTCGAGGCAACGAGATCGCTCCCTTGCTGCGCGCAGGCAGCGTCAGCGGCGCGGTCGGTAACACCGGTCTCATCCTGGCGCAGCGGGGCGACATCACGCTTGCCGGTCACGCCATCACCCAGGATGGGATCCTGCTCTCGACGACGTCGGTCAATCAGCGCGGAACCATCCATCTGTTGAACTCTGCCTCGGACGGCACCGGCAGCGTCACACTGACCGGCAACAGCATCAATTTGGTCCTGCCTGAGACTGATGCTGCGGCCGCGCTCGTGGCCGGCATCAATCCGAACGCCACCGCGTTGAATGCCCAGCGCGATAGTTTGATCGCGGCGTCGGGCGCCAACGGCCTCGCCACTGGCCTGTTCGACAATCTCTCGACGCTCGCCGATCGCAAGGACCAGTCTCGCGTCGAGATCGTCAGCGGCGGCATCGTGAATTTCCGGAATGGTTCGCTGACGATGGCCCAGGGCGGCCAGGTGGCGGTATCTGCCGGCAAGCGTGTCTTCGCCGAGACGGGATCGGTCATCGACGTGTCCGGTATGACCGGCACCGTGCTGGCGATGTCGACCAACGACATCTCCGTGAATATCCAGGGCAATGAGCTGCGCGACTCCCCGCAGAACCGCGACAGTGGGACACTGCTCAACAAGAATGTCTGGGTCGACGCACGCAATCTCGTTCTGGTGCCGGCGGGCACCGGAGGCTATGCCTCCGATCGCTACTACACCCCGGGTGGTCTGCTGGAAGTTTCCGGCTATCTCAGCAATACAGGGCATACAATCGGAGAATGGACCGCCGTCGGCGGTTCGATCACGCTATCCGCGCCGGAAGTCGTCGCCCAACGGGGCTCGATCTTCAACATCTCCGGCGGCGCGGTGCGCTATCAGGACGGCTGGATACGTCAGACCAATCTGCTCGGTAGCGACGGGCGAATCTACGACGCCAATAATGCACCGTCCGGTCTCACCTATGTCAGCCTGGCGAATGGCTTCGTCGTCAACCATCAACGCTGGAACGTCGTCGAGATCTATCTCAGTCCGTTCGGCAGGGGCAGCGTCCGCTGGGAGAGCGGCTACACGATCGGACGCGATGCCGGCCGGCTCAACCTCTCGACTCCGACCGCCGTCTTCGAAGGCGCGATCCTTGCCGATGTCATCGATGGAGAACGGCAGGCCACGGCGCGTTCAGCGGGCGTCACCGACGGCTACAAGTTGACGCAGACGACCGTGCCGCTGGCCGGTACGCTCGCGCTCGGGAAGTACACGGGCTTCGGTCTCACCGGCGCCTACAACACCAATGTCCGGTTCGGCAATGTGGCGCCAATCGGCGATGGAGTCGGTGCAACCGATGCGCTGCCGTCGAATCGTGCCGGAACCGCCTATTTCGATGCGCCGACGCTCAACAGTTTCGGGCTCGGCGGTCTCAATTTCGCAACCAGCAACCAGATCACCGTTGCTGCGCCACTGACGCTCGCGCCTGGAGGCCAGATCACCTTCGCGGCCCCGTCGATCGCCCTCAACGCTGACGTCACGGCCCATAGCGGCAGCATCACGCTCGGCAACATCATGCACGCGGTGCTGGCGAGCGGCCAGTTGGAGCAATGGTGGGCGCTGACGACGGGAAGCACGCCGGCCTCCGTGGCCATTGGTTCTGGTGTCACCGTCGACCTGTCGGGGTTGTGGACAAATGCGCAGGTCGATCCGAGCAACACGTCCGGTCTTGGCTATCTCAACGGGGGGGCGCTGACCGTATCGACCACCGGCGGCATCACGCTTGCGAGCGGCAGCCTCGTCGATGTCTCATCCGGCGGCGCCATCGTCCTGAACAACAAGACGCGGGGCGGAACCGGCGGCAGCGTCAGCCTGATCACCAACGATTATTCCCACCTCGGGGCCACCAATTATTTCAGCACCGACCGCTCGGCGCCGCTGATTTTCGACGGCACCGTGCGCGCCTATGGCTTCAATGGCGGCGGCAACCTGACGCTCAATGCCGGTCAGACCATCGTCATTGGCGACGATGCGGCGCTCGCAGGCGGTACGCTCGCAGCGAATACGCCAGCCCGCATCAGTTTGAGGCTCAATCAGGACCTCGTCATCCCGGCCGGCAGCAAGGTTCCTATCGACTACACCAACGCGCTGACGTCCGCGCCGCTCGATCAGCCGACATCGGTCGCGATCTCGCCGAATTTCGTGCCGAACTCGATCACGACCGCGGGCGCCTGGGTCGTTCCCGCGGGGGTCTATGCGTTCAGCAGCACATTTGCATATTTCGGCACGGGACAAACGGTGCCGGCGGGTACGGTGCTTTTCTCGATCAGCCCGGTGCCGGCCGGCACGGTGCTGCCGTCGTCGGTGTTTCCCCAGAGCTTCACTGTCGTGCCGCAGGTTCTGGCCTCGTATCACGCCGGTGACCTGACGACTGCGCCCCTAACGCTGCCAGCGGGCACGCTGATTCCCGCCGGCACGGTGTTGCCGACTCCGGCGGCTATCAAGCCGGTGCTGACGCTGGACAGCGGCCTGCTGGCATCGGGTTTCACCAGCTACAATATCACCAGCGGCACTGGCCTTCTCGTCACCGATGGCGCCAACGTGAAACCGGTGGTGCCGGTCTATCAGTTCGCTGCGACGTCGTTCGCTGCGCGGAGCGGAGGCGGATTGGCTGCCACTGCCGAGCTATGGCTGCCGCCCGCTTACCTGGATGATCCGGTCGCTGCCAAAGTCACACCGCGCATAGGTGCGGCCCTGACGCTTGCGAGCCTCGGCGATTTTACGCTGCAGCGAGAGGCTGCGATCGCTGCCGATCCTGGCAAGTCGGTCAGCATCCTCGCCAACGGCCAGACCACGATCGACGGTCGAATCACGGTTCCGGGCGGTACGATCAGCGTCAACAGCGTCGTGGACGCGGCGGGGCAGGCGCAGGTTGCCGGCCGCCACGGTAGTTTCTCGCTGACCCGCTCGGTCTGGATCGGCGAAGATGCCGTTCTCGACGTGTCAGGCACGGCCGTTATCGCGCAGGACCGATCGGGCCGCAGCTACGGCACGGTGAGCGACGGCGGTACCATTCAGCTCGGCGGCACGGGGGTGGCTGATCAGGCCAGCGATGCCTTCATCGTCATCCGCCCGGGCGCCCGGCTCGATGCCTCGGGCACGTCGGCGATCATCGATCTCTCCGCCGGGGCGTCGCCAAGCACGCCATCGCGTCCAAGGCTCGTCGCGAGCAACGGCGGCAGCATCGGGCTCTATTCCGACAACGGCATCTATCTTGACGGCGAAATGCGCGCCTCGGCGGGCGGCCCCGGAGCATCCGGCGGCACGCTCGCAGTCAATCTCGTCGGCCGCATCTACACCCCGCTGATTGCCGGGCCGCTGGCCCCTGACGGCATCGGTCTGATCCCCGATGCGATCCAGAAGCTGCACAACGTCACCATCGTCCAGAACAACCCATCGAGCGGATTGGCCGCGGATTTGACGCCGGGCAAAGCGGACCCGGCGCTGCAATTCGGCACCGCCGTGCTCGGCGTCGACCAGATTCACGCCGGAGGATTCGACTCGCTGTCGTTGCGCACGTCCGACCTGTTCGTCTTCAAGGGCGACGTCAATCTGGCGATGCGGCGCAGCCTCACGCTTTCTGGCGGCATCATCACCGCCTCGAGCGACACGCCCAACGCCGCTATTTCGCTTGCCGCACCCTATGTTCGGCTGGACGGCCGGATCGACAACAACCAGGCGTCACTTCAGCAGTATCAGCCTGGCCTCGGTGTCAGTGGACCGAGCCTCCGCAATGACAACAGCCTCCATATCGCGGCCGACCTGATCGATATCAGCGGCACTCTCCGCTTCGGTGCATTCGGCGCTCAGGGCAGCGGTGCGCTGCTCTATATCAGCGATACCAACAATATTCCGGCGCCGTTTACCGACCAGGGCACCCATACGTCGGGACCGCATCTCGTCAATGCACCGGGGTTCGACCAGATCACACTCCAGAGCTCCGGGGACATCCGGCTTGCCACCAGCGCGGTGGTGGCTCCCGGCGACCTGACCATTCAGGCAGCCCAGCTCTATCCGCTCAGCGGCGCCAACGCTGCAATCTACGTCGGCATGTATCTGCGGACCAACAATACCGGCGGCGTCTGGAGCCCCGCGCTCAAGCCCGATGCCCTGCTGACCATCCGCGGCAATGGCGGGGCTCTCCCCGCGGTGCCGGCTTCGGCATTCGGCCAACTGTCCTTTATCGGCGCCAAGATCGACCAGGGCGGCATCGTGCGCGCGCCGCTCGGTGCCGTGTTGTTCAATCCGCCGCTCATCTCGAACATAAATTACGACGATACCGTCACCAAGCCGACGACCGTGATCTTCCGATCCGGTAGCGTCACCTCCTCCAGCGCCAACGGGCTCACGATGCCGTTCGGCGGCACGCCGGATGGCATCACCTACCAGGGGGCAGGCACGCTGCTCGATCTCAGTTCGCTCGAGGTCCTGTCAGGGGGGCAATACCGCGTTGCGACCGGCATCTCCATAAGGACCAACTCGATGGTCGGCGAGCCTGGCGCCGTGCTCGACATGTCCGGTGGCGGGATGCTTGCCGGCGCCGGCTTCATCTCCGGCCGCGGCGGTTCGGTCAATGTCCTGACGACGCCGTTGGCAAGCGCCAATCCGGCGAATGCCGGCTTTAGCTCGGCGGGCAACAAAGTCTACGCCATCCTGCCCGGCTACGCGTCGGCCTATGCCCCTTCAATCGCCTCCAATGGCGCGGGCGATCCCGTCGTCGGCCAGCAGGTCACGATCGGCGCCGGCGTGCCGGGATTGCCAGCAGGAACCTACACGCTGCTGCCGTCGAGCTACGCCTTGCTGCCCGGCGCGTTCCGCGTCGAGCTCGGCGGCACCAACACGACGCTGACTGGAGCGGTCGGACTCGGCAACGGATCCTACGCGGCGACCGGAACGCTGGGAATCGCCAACACCGGTATCGTGAACGCGTTGGCGACACAGCTCCTGCTCACGCCCGGTCGAACCGTCCGCAGCTACTCGCAATACAACGAGATGAGCTACAGCGACTTTGCGCGCAGCCAGGCGGCGACGTTCGGCGCAGTGCGTCCGCGTCTCCCGTCGGATG
Organism: Bradyrhizobium sp. UBA2491; assembly: GCF_002341725.1. NCBI lineage: Bacteria > Pseudomonadati > Pseudomonadota > Alphaproteobacteria > Hyphomicrobiales > Nitrobacteraceae > Bradyrhizobium > Bradyrhizobium sp. UBA2491. The sequence continues at coordinate 192,735 of NZ_DDOP01000039.1, read as the reverse complement.
GCGGCGTGCTCTCGCTCAGTTTCGGCACTCCGCCGGACAGCGGCCAGTCACTGGCCTTCGCCGGCACGGCCCTGTTCAACGGCAGCGGCGACGGCATCACCGGCGGATTGATCGTCAACTCGTCGGCACCAAGCAATATCATCGACATCACCGCACCTGACGCTGCTCCGATCGCCGGGCATACGTCGCTTTCGAGCGCCGATCTCAATGCGTTCAATGCCGGCTTGCTCGTCGTCGGCGGGCATTCCCTTTACTGGTTCGACCAAATCTACGGGCCCCGGATCCAGCTCAGCGGCAGCGGGACCGTCAACGTCCTCGACGGCGCGACGCTGCAAGCGGGCCAGGTCTTCCTCGTCGGCAACAACATCAATGTCGCCGGGACCGCCACGATCGACACCCGCGGCAAGACCGGCGCGGTGATCGATTCGACGCTTGGCTACGTGTACAGCAATGCGCAGAACGAGCAGTATCCGGGCGGGCCCGCCGTGCTCGCGGTCGGCAATGGCCGGCTGAATTTCCTGCCGATCGGCGGAACCGGCGCGATCTCGCTGGCGAGCGGCGCATCGCTGTTGACGGACGGCAGCATCGTACTCGGCGCGCCGGGACAGCTTAACATCGGCGACGCCAACTTCGGCGCACGCTATCTCGCAGTGACGCAGAACCAGATCAATATCGGCGATACGGCATCGCTCGTCGCCGCCCAGGCAGCTGGCGTGCTGCCGGCCGGCTGGACACTGACTCAGGTCGAACTCGACAGACTGCTGCGTCCGTCCACGACAGCGGGCGTGCCTGCACTCGAACAGTTGATCCTGACCAGCGGCAGCCTCAACTTCTTCGGCACCGCGTCGCTCGACGCCACTGGCGGACCGAACGGGAAGTCGTTGCAATTCGTGATCAATACCCCGGCGATCTACGGTCGCGGGGGAGCCAACGATCGCGCGACGATCATCGCCGATCGGCTGATTTGGAACGGAATCCGGACCGGCAGCCCGCCGGCCTATGGCAGCATGCCACCGCCCGCCGTGTTGCCGGGGGGCGCCGGCACGGGCTCGGGGCAGTTCAACATCAAGGCCAACGAGATTCTGTTCGGCTACGATGCCGCGAGCCGGCCGACCGATGGTGCTACACTCAATCGGATCGCGCTCGGCTTCTCCACGGTCAATCTCGGCGCGGCGACACGTATCACTTCCAACGGCAACGGCACGCTCTCGGTCGGCCAGACCAGCGATGCCTCCGGGACCCTCGTTGGTGGTAACCTCAATCTGACGACGCCGCTGGTGACGGCAACCAACGGCGCGGTGCTGGACATCAAGGCCGGCGGCACGATCAATGCTGCGGCGCCTGCGGGCATGGCGCCTGCCAATACCGCGGCCGTGACCGATCTCGGCGGCACCGTTTCTCTCACCGGTGCGAGCGTGGTTCTCGACACCGCGGTGGCATTGCCGAGCGGCAAGCTGACGTTGAGTGGGACCAACGATGTGGCGCTCGGCAGCAACGCCCATATCGATCTTGCCGGCCGCAGCATTGCTTTCTTCGACGTCACGAAGAATAGCTGGGGCGGCACCCTGGTGATGAGCAGCGGGCAGGCGAACATCGTCCAGTCTGCGGGCTCGGTGATCGATGTGTCCGCCGTCAACAACGTCGGCGGCAGCGTCAGCGCGACGGCCGGCAATGGCGCGGTGCTGTTCGGTGGTCAGGTGCTGGGTGGCAGCAGCGGCGGTTATACCAGCGGCGCGTTCCTGGCGACGGGCCAGAGCATCGGCAATTTCGCCGCGCTCAATACGATGCTGAATGCGGGCGGGGTGTTCGGATCGCGTGCCTTCGACATCAAGCAAGGCAGCCTCGTCGTCGGCGACGAGGTCAAAGCCGGCAGCGTCACGATCTCGCTCGATGGCGGATCGCTTGTCGTCAACGGGAAGATCGACGCCAGCGGCACATCTCCTGGCACGATCCGCCTCTCGGCGCGCGACACTCTCGACCTCACCGGATCGGGCGTGCTCGATGCGCATGGCACCGTACTCAAGACCGACAGTTACGGTCAGCCGATCGCGGCCAGCAACCGCGGAACCGTCGAGCTGACCACCAGCCGGGGCACGTTGCTGCTCGATGATGGTGCACGCATCGACGTCAGCGTCACCTCGCCACAGGGCGCGTTGCTCGCCTCCTACGGACAAGTCAACCTCAATGCGCCGCGCACCGGCGGTGCGGGTGGGTCGGGTGACGGTGCCAACGACGTTGCCATCAATGCGCCCCGTGGCGTGACCGTCACCGGCGCGGCGAGCATCGCGGTCAACGCGTTCCGGACCTACACGCTGCCCGGCGGCAGCACCATCGATCAGGCCTATCTCGTTGCGCGCGACGCCGAGAGCACCGCGTTCATCAACGCGGCCCTGGCGAACAGCAGCCTGCTGCAGCGTCTTGCCGGACTATCGAGCTATTCCGGCGCGTTCCATCTGCGCCCCGGTGTCGAAATCCGATCTGATGGCGATCTTTCGACTGCCGGTGATCTCGATCTCTCCGGCTTCCGCTACGCCAGCCTCAATCCGTTCACTCAGAAGACCGGGGTCCTGGGCTCGGGCGAGCCCGGTGTGCTGGTCGTCCGCGCCGGCGGCAACCTCAAGATCAACGGCAGCGTCAACGATGGGTTTGCGCGGCCGCCGGCTTCACCCGATAGCTTGAAAGTTCTGTTCTCCGGGACGCTGGATTCCGACTACACCGTCCAGACTGCCGGGGCGACATTGTCCGCCGGATCGTCGATTCCAAGCGGCAGCACGATCAACATCCCGCTGACCCTCCCGGAAGATACTTATCTCAACCAGGATCCCACTGCCGCGCATCCTTTCCCTGTTGACGTCGTGCTCTCCGATCCATTCCAGCCAGCCTTTTCGGGGCGGCGCGTGTTCGGAACGATCTACAATCCGGACGGGAGCGTCCTCTATAGATCCGGTGACCGGATTTCCACCGCCATCACCTGGCAGATTGGAACCAGGATCGCGGCTGGCACCTACTTCTCAAGCTCTCTGCTCGTTATCGGGGCGTACATTCAGTCGGTGACCCTGCCGGCCAATGCCGACCTTACCCTCTTCAACGGCTATACGTTCGCCCAGAATGTCTCGCTGCCGATCGGCACGATTCTGCCTGCCGGCATGAGTGTCGGGTCGTTGACCGCGGCGGGTGACCGTCAGGTATGGGCCATCGCGCCGATGCTCGCGCCGGGATCGCAATCCTGGTCGATGCGCCTGGTCGGCGGCGCCGATCTCGCAGGCGTGGACAGCCGCGCCTTGCAGTCAGTCTCGACGCTGTCGGGCAGCGGCAACGTCGTGCTGAACGATCCCTTCAACGTCAACCTGGCCGGCACGGGAAACCCGAGCCCGGGTGTCAGCGTGGTGCGCACCGGCACCGGCAGTCTCGAGATTCTCGCCGGCGGCAACTATCAGCAGACCTCGCCATTCGGCGTCTACACGGCAGGCACGGCGATTACCGTCGACGCTGCGTACAATATCGGCCGCGCAACGTTGCCCGATGGCTCGGTGATGGGACAGGCCAATGCGGCTTACGAGCCGACGCTCAATCCGCAACGCATGTACTACACCGACGGCGGCGGCGACGTGCTGCTGGCAGCGCAAGGCGACGTTGGTGGCAATCTGCCGCCGGGCGCGACCGCAGTGGGCAATTGGCTGTGGCGTCAAGGCGGCGCCGCGCTCGGGCAGGCGACCGCGTGGGGCGTCAATTTCGGTAGCTATGTGGCGACGTCCAACTATCCGGGGCCGCAGCCGGCCCTGTCCGCCTTCGCCGGAGTCGGCGCGTTGGGAGGCGGCAATGTCACGGTCACTGCGGGGCACGACATCGGGGATGCCGGGCAGGGCATCATCGTCGCAATCGGCGGCAGCGGCCGCGTGTTGGGTGATGGCAGCCTCGCGCAAACCGGCGGCGGTTCGCTGAAGGTGGCGGCCGGCAGCAATGTCGGTACCGGCGGCAACCAGTTCGTCAACCTGCGCGGCGACACCAGCGTCGATGCGGGGGCCTTTGGTACCCTGACCGGAACAAACTTCGGCGTTAGTCTCGCTGATCCGCGCCCCGCCAACCCGCTGATACCCTATGGGATGGTTGCAGTCGCTGGTGGCTCGTTTGCGCCAGGCGACGGAACCATTGCCGTTCGCGCGCGCGGCGACCTCGCGATGGGGACTATCGATGACCTGGGTCGTGGCCTGCTGTCTCAGAACGCGAGCGCTGGCGGCAATGGCCTGCAGACCGCGTCGTGGTTCACGCTTTGGACGGGAACGACTGCGGTCAACCTGTTTGCCGCGGGCGGCAATCTCGCGCCGCTGTCCTCCGACCAGGGCGTCTCCAGAATCGGACTGTCGACCACGTCGGTGCTGCCGCCGATCCTGCGCGCGGTTGCCGGCAATGGCAGCATCTACCTGACGCCGGTGGATGCCGCCAGCAGCACCCAGATGCCGTCTCCCCAGGGCGAACTCGATCTGCTCGCTGCCGGCAAGATCATCGCATCGTCGAACGGACTGTTGGGCCCATCGGCGACCTCGTTGTCGAGCCTGGCGACGCCGTTCAATCCCGGCTGGCTGTCGTCGCAGGCTGATAGTTCCGGCGGCACGCAGATCACTGCGTCAAACTTCTGGGGCAAATTTTCCCAGCCTCTCGACGGCATGTCGGGCGCCGGCCTGCCGCTGTATACCTTCGGCCCGAACACCGTGACCGACGCCACCGCTTTCGGCGGCGCGGACATCGTCTCGCATGTCTACGCGGTCGGCGGCGACGTTCTCAATCTCAGATATGGGGCGACCTATATCGGTCTCGCCTTTATCGGCAATCAGAATGTCAGCACGACGTTCTATCGGGCGATGAAGCCGGTGCAGATCCTCGCCGGTGGCGACATCGTGAATCTGAACGGCATGATCCTTCACGATAGCCCCTCGGACATGTCGTTGATCGCTGCCTCCGGCAACATCATCTATGCCGGCATCAACGACTTCCTCGACGACAGCACTGGCAGACGCTCCGTGCCCGGTCTCCGCGTTTCAGGTCCCGGCTCGCTCTCGCTGGTTGCGGGGAAGAACCTCTATCAGGGAGCGACCGCAAGCGTTGAAGGTCTTGCCTCCCTGATCTCGGGCAGCACGACCCCGGTGGCTGCGGTGTCGCTGCTGGCCGGCGTCGGCCCCGGCGAGCCGGGTGTTGGCCAGATCAACTATGCGGGGTTTGCCGCCCGCTATCTCGATCCCGCGAACGCGGCCGATCCCTCGAAGCCGCTGGCCGGCCAGCCGGGCAAGGTTATTCAGACCGCGGACACAGTCGCCACGCTCAAGGATCTGGCGGTCTGGTTGAAGAGCGCCGCCGGCTACACCGGCGACGAAAGCGGCGCGCTGGCGTTCTTCAGCGGCCTGCCGGCGTCGCAGCGGGCGCAGTACCCGACCAGCACGCCGCTTTATGCCTGGCTCAAGAGCACCGGTTATGCCGGTACGCAAGGCGACGCGATCGCCTATTTACTCGGCAGCAGCGCGTTGCAGAGCCGCTTTACCTACAATGCGATGCTCTACGGCTGGCTACAGGTCAACTACGGCTACACCGGCGATCAGGACGGCGCACTCGGCTTCTTCCGTAGCGCGCTCTCGCTGCAACAACAGGCGACGTTCGATCGCATGGTCTACTTCGCGGAATTGACGGCGAGCGGCCGGGAGTACAACGACGCCAGTGGTCTGCGTCCGGGAAGCTATCTGCGCGGGCGCGACGCGATCGCGGTGCTGTTTCCGAGCCAGGGCGCCGGCGGGCAACCGCAAAGCTACCAAGGTGACATCACCTTGTTCAGCGCGCTCGATGCCAATGGCAGATCCCTCAGCGGCTTCGTCCGCACCGGACCCAGCAATGGCAGCGATGGCGGCAGCATCCAGTTGATGGCGCCGGGCGGAAAGGTGCTGGTCGGCACCGAAGGCGTGACACCCACGTCGGATGCGGGCCTCGTCTCGCTCGGGCAGGGTGGCGACATCGGCATCTATGCGCAGGGTAGTATCCTGCTCGGGCAAAGCCGCGTCATGACCGTCTATGGCGGCAACATCAGCGCCTGGTCGGCGGAGGGCGACATCAACGCCGGCCGCGGCTCCAAGACCACCGCGATCTACACGCCGCCAAACCGGACCTATGATCCTTACGGCGGTGTGCAATTGACTCCTGTGCCGCCGGTGTTCGGCGCGGGTGTCGCCACCATCCAGCAAGTTCCGAGCGTAAGACCGGGCAATATCGACCTCGTCGCGCCGCTTGGCAGCATCGATCTCGGCGAGGCCGGCGTCCGCGTCTCCGGCAACGTCAACCTGGCTGCGTTGCAAATCATCAATGCGACCAACATCCAGGTACAGGGCGTGTCGTCGGGCCTGCCGGTCGTCACCGGTCCGCCGGTCGGTGCGCTGACCTCCGCAAACAACACGACTGCGGCGTCTCAGCAGGCGCAGCCCGCGGCACCTGCTGCCAACAGTCAGCCCTCGATCATCATCGTCGAGGTGCTTGGCTATGGCGGCGGAGCCGACGGCGAGACGTCCCCGGAGGACAAGCGGCGGCCGCCACCGGCCGAGCAACGGAGCTACAATCCCAACGATCCCCTCAAAGTGGTCGGCTACGGCCCGCTCACCGACATCGACACGCGAGGCCTCACGGATGAAGAGAAGCGCAAGCTTGCTCCGCAGTGACGCCGGGGTGTCTTCCGTTCCGATTGAATCGGAACGGGGCTCTGGATTGTTGGACTGACGCGTTTCCTTCCCGCGAACCGCTGTCCATTTCGCGGGAAGGCGCTCTAAGAGGCAGGCAGGGGCTTCGAACGTGGGTGATGTCAATCAGGCCAGGCTGCGCGACCAGTTGGTGGAGAACTATGGCGGGCTCATTACAAAGCTGACGCGCCGCCTGGGATCCTCCGACTTCGCCCATGAAGCGCTGCACGAGACATTCCTGCGGCTGGATCGGGTCACGGAAGCGGAGCCGGTGCGCAGCCCGAACGACTATCTGTTTCGCATCGCTATCAATGTCGCCAAGGATCGCCACCGGGCGCAGAATTATCGCGTCGGCGTGTCCGACGTGGAAGCAATACTGGATATCTGCGATGATCAGCCCGACGCCACGAGGGTGGTCGAGGCGCGCTCAGAGATCGCAGCCTTGAAGCGCGCGTTGGCCGAGCTTCCGGAGCGGCCGCGTCGCGTGCTCGAGGGCATTTCGATCGAGGGCCGCACAGCGCATGACGTGGCGGATCACCTGCGGGTCAGCCTTCGGACGGTCGAGAATGATCTCCGGCTGGCCTTGCGGCATTGTGCGGCCGCTCTTGGCCGCACCGTGGTCCGCCGCTCCGGTGGGCCGAGGTTGCGTCCGTGATGGGCGGCGCAGCCTCTACCGAACCTGCGCGGCTACTTCAACATCGTCGCGACATTGTCCTTGGTCACGATGTCCAGACCGGTGTGGATGATCTCCGGCACCTTCTGGCCTTTCTTGATCGCCAGCAGGGTGTCCATCGCCTTTCCGCCCATCTCGAATGGGCGCTGGCCGATCAGTGAGTTGGCATAACCCTCGTTGAGCAACTCGAGTTGCATCCTGAGGGTGTCGGCCGCGACGAGTGTGAACTTGCCGGCGTCGAGATCCTTCTTGCTCTTGCTGACGAATGCCTTGAAGCCTTCCGGCGCGAACATCGGCCAGCCGCCGACCGGGATGATCGCTGCGAGGTCTGGGGTCGCCGTGCGCAGATCGGTCATCTGCTGTACGGCAAGCGCGGGGTCGTCGTTGCAGAAGGTCGGCGAGCCCCCGACCTCGGTCCACTTCGAGCCCTTGAGCGCCTCACGAACACCGTCGACGCGCTCGGCCAGGTTCTCCGCGCCGGGCCCGCCCGAGATTAGCGCGTACTTGCCGCCACCGGGCCGGAGCTTGAGCAATTGCTTGCCGAGCGCGACGCCGAACTCCCTGTTGTCGGTGCCGATATAGGCAATCCGCTTCGAGCCCGGCGCGTCCGAGTCGAACGTGATGACGGGAATGCCGGCCGCGGTTGCCGCCTCGATCGACTTGGTCATGGCCGCGACATCGGCGACCGAGATGGCCAGGCCGTCGACCTTCTGGGTGATGAAATCCTGGATGATCTGCGCCTGCGTCGCCGGCTCGTGCTCGACCGGACCCTTGTAGATGCATTCGACGTTGCCGAGTTCCTTGGCGCGCTTCTGGCAACCGTCGCGCGCGAAATCGAAGAACGGATTGTTCATCGCCTTGGGCACGATCACGAACTTGTAGTTCTGCGCAAATGCTGGCGTGGCCATCACGGTGAGGACAGCGGCGGCAAGGAGTGCTCTTCTCATTGTACGTCCCTCCATAGCTTTTGCGTCTATCACTTGCAGTCGGTGGCTACGGGAGGCGGATAGACGTTCATTTCGTTATCCTCCCGGAAAATCTTCACGCCATGCGCGAACGGAGACGATCGACCAGCACCGCTGCGATGATGATCACGCCGACCAGGGTCTGCTGCCAATAGGAGTTGACCTGCGCGAGCACCAGCCCGTTGCGGATCACCTCGAGCAGCATGCAGCCGACGATCGCCCCGAGCGGGCCGCCGAGTCCGCCGGCGAGATTGGCACCGCCGATCACGGCGGCGGCGATGACGTTGAGCTCGTAGGACGACGCCATGTTCGCCGGTGCAGATCCCAGCCAGCCGCAGATGATGATACCCTGCAGACCCGCTGCGAGTGCGCAGATCACATAGACCTCGATCTTGACCCGCACGACCGGAATGCCGGTCAACGCGGCCGCCTTCTCGTTGCCGCCCAGAGCGAAGACGTGGCGGCCGAAGCCGGTGTGGTGCAGCACGATCGCCATCGCCACCGCGAGGATCACGAGGTAGATGAACGGCGCGGGCAGGCCGAATACGACGCCCGACGTCAGCTCGTAGAAATAATCGGCGTCGGGACCGCTCGGAAAGCTGCCGCGGCCGTTGGAGACGACATAGCCGAGGCCGCGTACGATCGAGAGCATGCCGAGCGTGGTGACGAACGGCGACAGCCCGAGCACAGCGATGCAGAAGCCGTTGACGAGGCCGACCACGAGCGCAACGCCGAGTCCCGCGAGGACCGAGACCAGCAGGATCAAGCCGGGCAGGTTGGCGATCACGGTCTTGCCGTCGCCAGCCAGATGCACGAACCACCCGGCGCCCGGCAGGCCCGGTGTCGATATCTGCGTCATGACCATCGAGGTGATCATCGCGGAAAAGCACATCACCGAGCCGACCGAGAGGTCGATACCGCCCGTGATGATGACAAAGGTCACGCCGAGCGTGGCGATCGCGATGAAGGAGAAGTTCTTCGCCACATTCTGGATGTTTCCTTCGGTGAGGAAATATGGGCTGGCGAAGTTCATCACCACGAACAGCGCCACCAGCGCGAGCAGGACGTAGCCGGTCTGCGACGCCAGGAAGCCGCTCTGCCACCATTTGGTCTTGCCGACGTTGCTGAAGGTGATCGGAGATTCCACCGGCGTGGCCATCACGCAGCCTCCTTCGCTCCCGTGATCAGGGAGGTGACTTCCTCGGGGCTGCTGTCGCCGATCGCCTTGTCGGCTCGCTTCTCGCCGCGGCGCATGACGACGACGCGATCGCAGACCGCGAAGACGTCGGGCATGCGGTGCGAGATCAGCATGACCGCAACGCCTTGCTCCTTCAGGCGATGGATCAGGCTCAGGACCTGTTCCACCTGGCGGACCGAGATCGCCGCGGTCGGCTCGTCCATCATCACCAATCTGGCGTTGGAGAGCCGCGTCCGCGCGATCGCGACCGCCTGACGCTGGCCGCCCGACATCTGCCTGACGAGATCGTCCGGGCGCGTCTCCGAACGCAGTTCCGCGAACAGTTCGCGCGCACGTGCCGCCATCGCCTTGTGGTCGAGCAAGGCGAACGGACCGAGCCTGCGCTTGAGCTCACGGCCGAGGAAGACGTTGGCCGCGGCCGTGAGATTGTCGGCCAGCGCGAGGTCTTGATAGACCACCTCGATGCCGACCGCGCGGGCGTCGATCGGCCGGGCGAAATGAACCGCCGTGCCGTCGAAGCGGATCTCGCCCTGACTTGGCGGGAAATTGCCGGCGATGATCTTGACCAGCGTCGACTTGCCGGCGCCGTTGTCGCCCATCAGGCCAACCACCTCTCCGGGAGCGATGCGGAGGTCGACGCCATGCAAAGCACGAATGGCGCCGAACTCCTTGCCGATTCCCTTCAACTCCAGGACCGGCAGTCCGGCGTCGTGAGGGATCACCATGGTTGGCCTCGCTCAGGCATGCTGGCAGACCGCCGCCGGATCAGAAGTGCACCAGCGTGCGCAAGCCGAGAATCCAGGCATTGTCGGTCTTCACGCCGGCCGCATTGTATCCGCGCCCGCCGGGATTGATCACGTACTGGGCGTCGAACTTGAGGTTCATCCAGCCGGTCGCCTGCCATCCATACCAGGCTTCGATCGGAACTTCGTTGCCGCCGGCATTGGGTGTGAGGGCGGCGGAATTCACGTGGGTCGTGCCCACCGCGAAGCCGACTTCGTCGTCCGGGCGCCATGAGAACGTTCCGGTGTGCCTGAAGCCCAGTGCGATCTGGTAGTCCTGATAGGAGGTCCGATGATCGGCGACGGTGGTATTGAGGAAGGTGTACCAGCCCTGTGCCTTCGGGCCGTCGACGGTCAGCCGTTGCAGGATCGATTCATAGACGCCGTAGCGGCCGCGTGAATCTCCCAGATTCTGATCCGAGACGCCACCGATGCCCGGCGCGATCGCGATGATCCCCGGCAGGCCGCCGTCGATCGTCGAGGCGCTGTCATACCAGCCGCCGAAGCGCCACGTCCCGTTCAACGGACCGCTCGGCGCCCAGACCAACTCGACCGGCACCAGCACACCCGATGCACGGCTCGAACCGGGGACGCCGGGCAGGAAATAGGTCGCGGAGTCCGACGTCGTCAAATAGTTCGGGTTGGCATCGTAGACACCGACCGACAACTGGAATTCCTTGGCGAAGTTGTAGTGGACCACACCGGCCCATTGGCTCACCGGCCAGTTGTAGATGTAGCCACCCTGGATGTTGCCGGGCTGGCCGCCGCAGAAGGTCAGGTTGATGAATTCGCAGAGGCCGAAGAAGAAGTCCGAGCCGACCGGCAAGCGGCCGCCCTTCAGTTCGAGGCGGTCATCGAACAGCTTCTGCGAGTAATAGAGCTCGGTCAGGCGCAGGATGCTGCCGCGGCCGAACACTTCGTTGGTCAGTTGCAGGGCCGGAATGCCTGCCTCGTCGTTGAGGTTGCGGCCGAAGCGGTCGACCAGCGTCAGGCCGACCGTGCCGCCCTGGATGCCGGCAAGCTTCGCCATGTCGAACTTGGCCTGGAAGAACAACTGCCCGGCCTGGGTCGCGGTGTTCCTGTTGCCGCCCGACAGGTTGCCGACGGCTTCGTCACCCAGCGTCAGGGCAAGCGAGATGCCGCGGTCCTTGAGCTGCGTCCTGCCGAGATCGCCGAACAGATACGGCCGCGTCCAGAAATCGTCGGTCTCGGTATAAGGCACAGGCGGAGCCTTGGTGAACAGATCGGCCGCATGCGCGCCGCCGCCGCCGAACAGAGATAACAAGGCGATCCCCACGCCGCACGCCCGCGCGGTGGCTACTGACCTAAGTGACATTTTCTGCACTCCCAGCGTCCCCGGCTTTGTCGATTGTTGTGTCACGTCCCCGCCCAAAGCCCTTCAGCGTGGAACGCGCCCCGTTTGTGATTCCGATCGTTCAACTTGAGATGGAAAGTGCGGGCGCGCCAACGCCCGTCGAGACGGTGGTGAGGGGCCGTCCGCGGTGCGGCCAGACCCGCCATGCAAGGCCAACATCGACGCGAGCGCCATGCACGTGATCAATCTTGCCCAATGAACTCCTCACCACATTCCTCCCCTCAAGTCGCCGTTCTCGATCGTGGTTCCTTCGGCTTGTCATGCCTGATCGCCTGTCGTCGTCGGCAACGCAGCCGCGCCGTGCGGCGTTGCGCTTTGCAGAATTGTGCTGTCCTTCGGCTTGGGCGCGGTACGGGCGAGGCCGGCCAGCGCAGCCTTGCGCCGCCGGCGGGCCTGCAATTGCTGATCCGCCAGCACGCCGATCAAAATCACGGTCCCCATCACCGCGAAGTTCAGCGAGTTGGGAATGCCCAGGATGTTGACGAGATTCTGCAGCACCTGCAGCAGCGCCGTCCCGAGCACGATCCCGAGGATGGAGCCCTCGCCGCCGCGCAGGCTGCAGCCACCGAGCACCGCCGCCGCGATCGCGTAGAGCTCGTAGAAATTTCCGAACGAGCTCGGCGAGACCGAGTTGGTGTAGAAGACGAACAGCACAGTCGAAACGCCGGCGAGGCCGCCACTGATGATATAGGCGGTTGCGATCACCATGTTCGTGTTGATGCCGGAGAAGCGCGCCGCTTCCTCGTTCTTGCCCACGGCATAGAGCCAGCGTCCGTAGACCGAACGATGCAGCAGCACGCCGAGGATCAGCGCGAGGATGATCAGGAAGATGAAGGTGTTCGGGATGCCAGCGATGTTGCCGGAGGCGATGTTGCTCAGCGTGCTGGCCTCGTCGCCGTAGCCGAAGCCGCGCGTCGAATCGCTGGTGTAGTAGCGCGCGGCGCCGCGATAGATCAGCAGCCCGCACAGCGTCACGATGAAGGGCTGCATCTTCAGCCGCGTGATCAGGAAGCCCTGGATGCCGCCGAGCGCAAGCCCGCCCATCAGCACCAGCAGCAGCGCGAAGGGCCAGGGCACCTGATACGTCGTCAGCAGATCGATGAAGACGACGCCAAGCAGCGCGAACATCGAGCCGAGCGATAGATCGATACCTCCGGTGATGATCACGAGCCCTTCACCCAGCGCGAACACGCCGAACAGCCCGATCAGATTGGCCATGTTCAGCAGATTCACCAACGACAGGAAGGCCGGATTGATCGCGCCCGTGATCGCGGAGATCACCACCAGCAGCAACAACAGGCCGAGTTCTTTCTTCATCATGACGCGGCGGTCTCCATCGTCTCCAGCGCCTGGCCGACCGCCAGCCTCAGCACGTTGTATTCGCTGAACTTCTCGCGCTCGAGCACGCCGCTGACGCTGCCTTCGTGCATCACCGCGACCCGGTCGGAGACGCCGATGACTTCCTCCATGTCCGAGGAGATCATCACGATCGCTACGCCCTGGTCGGCGAGGCCGCGCATCAGCGCGTAGATCTCGCTCTTGGCGCCGACGTCGATGCCGCGGGTCGGCTCGTCGAAGAACATCACGCGCGGCCGCATCGAAAGCCACTTGCCCAGCACCACTTTCTGCTGGTTGCCGCCGGAGAGCGTCACGGCTTCGATGTCGACGCTCGGTGCCTTGATGGACAGGCGCCTGGCTTGATCCTTGGCGATCTTGCGCTCGGCCGCGCCGTTGACCAGCCACATCCGCGCGTGGTCCAGCAGGCTCGCCAGCGTCACATTCTCCCGGATCGGCAGCTCCAGCACGAGCCCGGATTTCTTGCGATCCTCCGGCACCAGATAGATGCCTTGCCGGATCGCGTCCCGCGGCGACGCGACCCCGACCGGCGCGTTGTCGATCCTGATTTCGCCGCCGAGTAGCGGGTCGACGCCGAAGATCGCGCGGGCGAGCGAGGTGCGGCCGGCGCCCACCAGCCCGGCGAGGCCGAGGATCTCGCCGCGCCGCACCGACAGGTCGATCCGCCGGCCGGGAAAGGCCGTCGTGACCACGCCGGCGATGTCGCAGCCGCCCGGCTGCGGCGCGCTCGCCGGCGGCGTGTACAGCGCCTTCAGGTCGCGGCCGATCATCAGGCGGATCATCGCGGCGTGGCTGAGCTCGTCGCGCGCCAGCTCGCCGACGGTGCGTCCGTCCCGCAGCACCACGACGCGATCGGCGCAGCTCATGATCTCGCCGAGCCGGTGGGAGATGTAGATCACCGAGATGCCGTGTGCCTTCAAGTCGGCAATCACTTCGAGCAGCCGTTCGGTCTCCGAGATCGTCAGGCTGGAGGTCGGCTCGTCCATGATGATCACGCGGGCGTCGATCGACAGTGCCTTGGCGATCTCCACCATCTGCCGCTCCGCGAGCGACAGATTGTCGACCAGCGTGCCCGGCTTGAAATCGGCGCCCAGTCGTTCCAGCAGCGGCGTGACGCGGGCGCGCATCTCGGCATTGTCCACCAGTTTCAGCGGGCCGCCGGCAAGCTTCTCGCGCCCGATGAAGACGTTGGCCGCGACGTCGAGATTGTCGAACAGGTTGAGCTCCTGGTGCACGAAGGCGATACCGGCCTGGGTCGCCTCGCTCACCGTCATCCGGGCGTGTTCGCTTCCGCCGATGCGGATCACGCCCGCGCTTGGTGCGATCACGCCGGCCAGTACTCGCATCAGCGTCGATTTGCCGGCGCCGTTCTCGCCGATCAGGCCCAGCACCTCGCCGCGATGCAGGCGCAGGTTGACGTCGTCGAGCGCCCGGACGCCGGGGTAGGTCTTGCTGATTCCGCTGAGCTCCAGCAGCGTCTCGGCCATTCGGAATGTCCTCCTGCACGCCGCCCGGCGGCCTGCTGGCGGCCGGGCGGCGAAGCCGGCTGAAGTTACTTCTTCAGCAATTCCTTCAGTTGGGCGGCGAACTCAGCGACATTGGCCTTGTTGATCACCTTGGTCGGTACGATCAGCTTGGCGTCCTTCGGGATCCAGGACTTGTCGCCGTTCAGTGTCTTGATGATGTTGACGGCGGAGAGATAGCCGAACTCGTATGGCTGCTGCACGACGGTGGATTCGATCGTGCCATCCGAGATGCCGCGCAGCGTTCGCTGGTCCTCGTCGAAGCCGACGATCTTGACCTTGCCGGCCTTGCCGGCGGCCTTCACTGCGTCATAGATCAGCGGCGTCTCGTAGCTCCACAAGCCGGACAACAATGCAATGTCGGGATATTTGACGAGCACGTTCTCCATGTTCGCCTTGGCCTTGGCAAAGTCGACCTGATCGGTGAACACGTCGACCAGCACGACCTTGGTGCCTGCGATCGATTCCTTGATGCCCTGCACCCGCTCGCGGGCATTGTCGGCATCCATCGTACCGACGAACAGCGCGATCTTGCCGCCGTTCGGCAGCGCCTTCTTGATCTCCTCGCCTGCCTGGCGGCCGGCCGCGACGTTGTCGGTGCCGATATAGGCGACGCGGTTGCTCTGCGGTGCGTCGCTGTCGGTCGTGATCAACACGGTCTTGGCCGCCACCTTGTTGAGCTGTTCGGTGGCATGCGGCGCATCGTCGACGGAGATCGAGATGCCGGCGACGCCGCGCACCAGCAGGTCGTCCAGCTCCCGCCGCTGACCCGCCGCGGTGCCTTCGTTGGTGACGATCAGTTCGATATTGTAGTCCGGATGCTCTTTCTGGGCCTTCTCGAGCCCGCGGCCGGCGATGGTCCAGAAGTCGGCCGCAACGTTGGTCACCAGCGCGATGGTCTTTTTCGGCTCCGCCTGTACCGCGCCCGTGGCGATCGAGAGCGCTGCCGCGCTGGCCAGCAGCGGCAGAATCAACTTCTTTATTGGGCCCTTCATGAGCACCTCCCTTTGGTCGCCCCATTGGGTGGGGCGTCATGTGCGGCGCTTGCTACGCCTTATTTTATTCAGTTCGTGAAGAAACTAGGAAAGGGTTTGTGTTCAGTCAAGGATGCTTTTGCTGGTCTCTTCACGCACTAATAGTACACAAGGTACGATGATAGTAAATCTGGCGAGCTAAAATAGCTCTTGGTTGTGCTTTTTCGATTACACTGGGTAGCGAACACGTTGATTAACTTCAGAAGACAAATTAAAGAGGCGATATGATCGAGCAGACCGAGCCGTCGAGACGTGCTTCCGGCATTGGCCGCGGATCGAACCGCGGCCGCCTCGTCGAGATGTTGCGGCGTCAAGGGCCATTGCCGCGCGTCGAACTCGCGCGCAGTACGGGGCTGAGCTTCGCGGCCGTTTCGGCCATCACGTCGAAATTGATCGCGGACGAGGTGCTCCGTGAGGCCGAGACCGAGACGGTGTCATGGTCCGACGATAGTGACGACGAGGACACGGACGGGCTGACCGGCCGCCGCCGCGGCAGGCCAGCAGTCCTGTTGACCTTGAACCCGGAGTTCGGCCGCATCGTCGCGGTCTCGCTGCGCATGAACATGATCGAGACACTGATCGCGGATTTCAGCGGCTCCGCCCTGGCGCAATCGCGACTCGAACTCCCGACACGTGCGCTCGATGCGACCGCGTTGCGTCATCTCGTGGTGGCGCAGATCGATGCCATGCTCGAGGCGACCGACACCCCGCGGCATCGGCTGTTGGGAATCGGGATCGCGCTGCAAGGCATCGTCAACGCCGATACCGGCCGGCATCTGTGGAGTCCGGCGCTGTCGGCAACCGACGTCGATCTCGCGCAGCCGATCCGCGAGGCATTTGGGGTCGAGCCCGTGATGGCGAACGACGCGGTCGCCGTGGCGCTGGCGCTGACGGCCGCGGAGCCGGCACTGGCGCAAGGCCTCTCGGCAACGATTGTGGTCGGCCACGGTGTCGGAATGGGTGTCGTCATCGACGGTGAAGCGCGCTGGGGCGCCGACGCGGGCAGCGAGATCGGCCACGTCAAGCTGGCGTCGGACGGTCCGCAATGCCGCTGCGGCCAGCGCGGTTGTATCGAAGCCTATCTTGCCGACTACGCGCTCTATCGCGATGCCCGCACCTTTCTCGACCTGCCGCCGGCGGCGTCGCAGCAGCCTTCCGAGGCGCAGATGGCGCTGCTGCGCGAGCGCGCGCAGAGCGGCGATCCCCGGCTCGAACAGGTATTCCAGGCCGCAGGCCGCTCGCTCGCTGAAGCGGTCGCCGCAACGATCTCGGTGCTGCGTCCGCATCACGTCGTGCTGGCGGGCCCCGGCCTGCAGGCCTTCGAGATGATGCGCCACGCCTATGAGGAGCGGCTCGAGCAAGCGGTGCTGCCGTGGCTGCTCAAGTCGACCGCGATCTATGTCCGTCCAAGCGAATCGGCGGCGATCGTCGATGGCATGGTGCGGCGGACGCTGCGGGTCGTGGACCGAAACCACATGGAAGCCACCGACTGAACACCGAAAGCAGCGGTGTTTGCTTGCGCCGCGGCAACGCAACCGACGCCGCTCCGGCGCAAAAACGAGAGAATGCCAAATGCAGGGCGCGATCTATCCAAGCCTCAAGGACCGGACCGTGCTGGTGACCGGCGGCGGTTCGGGCATCGGCGAGGCCATCGTCCGCCAGTTCCTTGGCCAGGGCGCACGGGTCGGCTTCATCGACATTGATCTGACGTCCTCCGAGCAACTGCTGTCCGATCTTGGAGCACATGCCAGCGTGCATTTCGAGCACGCCGACCTCCGCGATATCGGCGCGCTCAGGCAGGCGATTGCTGCAATCCGAGAGACGCTTGGGCCGATCACGGTCCTGGTCAACAACGCCGCGCGCGACGACCGCCATGCGATCGAGGACGTCACCCCGGAATTCTGGGACGAGCGGATCGCCGTCAACCTGAAGCATCAGTTCTTCGCCGCCCAGGCCGTCGTACCGGACATGAAGCAGGCAGGCGGCGGTTCGATTGTCAACATCGGCTCGGTGAGCTGGGTGATCGGTCAAGGCAATATGCCTTGCTACACGACGGCCAAATCGGCGGTTCAGGGCCTGACCCGCGCGCTCGCCCGCGATCTCGGGCCGCACAACGTACGGGTCAATTCCATCCTGCCCGGCTGGATCATGACGCAGCGGCAGCAGGATCTATGGTTGACGCCGGAAGGCGTGGCCGAGCTGATGCAGCGCCAATGCCTCAAGCGTAAGCTGGTGCCCGACGACATCGCCAACGTCGTGTTGTTCTTCGCCGCCGCCGACAGCGGCGCCTGCACCAACCAGAACTACATCGTCGATGGCGGCTGGGTTTGATGTAGCGCTCCGGAAGACCCGCGGGCGAGTTTCCGGAGATCGGGCCTGAACATAAGCGGGAGCGCGACGATGATTCAACACGATCTCGTCGCGCTTCGGCGTTTGCGGTGGAAGTTCGGTCAGGCGGTCACTTCAGGTAGTCCGGCAGGGTAAACCCGTCATAGAACCGATCCGACAGGATTGCGGTCTTGAACGTCTCCGACTTGTAGCCGGCGACGATGTCCTGCGCCCAGGCCGCATTCGCATTGGCCTTCTTCACAGCAACCACGTTGACATAGGGCGTTGTCATCCTCTCCAGCGCAAACGCATTGGTCAGCTTCAGGCCGCTGTAGATCGCGAAATTGCCCTGGATGGCGGCGAAGTCGACATCGTCGAGCGCTCTTGGCGCCTGCGCGGCCTCCAGCGGCACGATCTTGATGCCACCGGGGTTCTTGATCACATCGAGTTCGCTGACATCGACCGGCTTGGAGTCGCGAATTTCGACCAGCCCGAGATCGCGCAGGATCCAGAGCGCGCGTTGCAGATTGACGGGATCATTGGGCACGGCCACGGTCGATCCCGGCTTGATCGGAGAGCCCACCGCGTGCTTCTTCGAATAGAGCCCCATCGGCGGCGTCGGCACATGGACGATGCCGACGAGATCGGTCTGTTGCCGCTCATTGTACGAGTTCAGGAAAATCGTATGCTGCATGACATTGGCGTCGATCTCGCCCTTGAACACGGCGTTGTTGGCTTCGAGCCCGGTCGAGAACTCGACATAGCGGATTCGATAACCCTTCTTCTCCAGCTCCGGCGCGACGCCGACCTTGAACTCGTCGATATAGGGGCCCGGCACGAAGCCGACCTTCAAATCGGATTTGGCTGCGGTCTCGGCGTGCAGGGCGGCGCCGCAGAGGGCGCTGAGAAACAGAACGAGTGAGCGGAGCAGGAGAGGCGTCGTCTTCATAGGAATCGTCAAATCCTTGGCAGTTGGGGTGAACGTCGGTGCCGGCCGTTAAAAAGCCGGTCGTCTCGGACTTTGTCAGGCGATCACGCGATCGCCCTGACTGATCCGGAGAACACGCTTTGCGGCCGGCTCAGGCCGTAGTGATCGCGCAGCGTGGTGCCTGCGTATTCGTCGCGGAACAGGCCGCGCTTGCGCAGGATCGGTACGACGTGCTCGGCGAACAGGTCGAAGCCGCCGGGCAGCCAGGGCGGCATCACGTTGAAGCCATCGGCGGCGCCATTCTCGAACCAGGTCTGGATATTGTCGGCGATTTTCTCCGGCGGGCCCGCGATCACCCAATGGCCGCGCGCTCCGGCGAGCCGCTGCACGAGCTGACGGATGGTCGGCTTCTCGCGATCGACGATGTCGACGACGAGCTTGAAGCGGCTTGCCACCCCGCGGGCACCGTCGGTGTCGATCAGATGGCGCGGGAACGGGCCGTCGAGGTCGAAGCCGGAAAGATCGAGCCCGATCATCTGGCGGAGCTGGGTCAGCGAGTATTCCGGCTGGATCAGCTCGTTGAACTCGTCTTGCAGGCGGTCGGCCTCGACCTGTGTGCTGGCGATGAACGGGCTGATGCCCGGCAGGATCTTGACCTGATCCGGACTGCGATCGAAGGCGCGTGCCTGCCGCTTGATGTCGGCATAGAATTCCTGGGCGCTCGCCAGCGTCTGGTGCGCGGTGAAGATCGCCTCGGCGAAGCGCGCGGCAAAGGCGCGCCCATCCTCGGAGGAGCCGGCCTGGACATAGACCGGCCGCCCCTGCGGCGTCCGTGAGATGTTGAGCGGGCCGCGTACCCGGAAATGCTTGCCGACGTGGTCGATCGGATGGATCTTGCCGGTGTCGGCGAACACGCCGGAGACGGGGTCATTGACCACCGCGTCGTCTTCCCAGCTGTCCCACAGCCGCGTGATCACATCGAGATATTCGCGTGCCCGCTCGTAGCGCTCGTGATGGGGAGGGTGCTCAGGCAAGCCAAAATTCTGCGCCGCCAGCGCGTTGCTCGTGGTGACGATGTTCCAGCCGGCCCGGCCGCCGCTGAGATGATCGAGCGAGGCGAACAAGCGGGCGAGGTTGTAGGGTTCGGTGTAGGTGGTCGATGCGGTCGCGATCAGGCCGATCCGCTTCGTCGCCGCCGCGATGGCGGCCAGCCAGGTGATCGGCTCGAAACGAAAGCGCTGTGCATAGCGGACGTTGTCGGCGAGCGCGGGCCCGTCGGCGAAGAAAATCGCGTCGAATTTCTGCGCCTCGGCCCGTTGGGCAAGCTCCTGGTAATAGCTGATATCGAGGATCCGATCCGCGGCGGAGTCCTTGTAGCGCCATGCCGCCTCGTGATGGCCGCCGGGATAGATGAAGAGGTTGAGGGAAAGCTGTCGTTTGCTCATGTCGTGGCTCACACGGTTCTGCTTGTTCTTGATGATGGGACGGCCTTGGCCGTTCAGGCCCCACTGGAGCTGTTTCGTGCAGTGGCCTGCGTCACGACGCTGTTCGGCGGCACGTCCTTGGTCAGCCAGACATTGCCGCCGATGGTCGATCCGCGGCCGATCGTGATCCGGCCGAGGATGGTTGCGCCGGCGTAGATCACGACATCGTCCTCGACGATCGGGTGCCGGGCGTCGCCCTTGATCACGAGGCCCTCGTCGTCGGTCGGGAAATGCCGCGCGCCCAGCGTGACCGCCTGATAGACCCGGACGTTGTTGCCGATGATGGCGGTCTCGCCGATCACGACGCCGGTGCCGTGATCGATGAAGAAGCCGGAGCCGATCCGGGCGCCGGGATGAATGTCGATGCCGGTCCTGGTGTGGGCGATCTCCGACATCAGGCGGGCCACCAGCCGGGCGCCGATCTGGTAGAGCAGATGGGCAAGGCGATGGTGGATGACGGCGGTCATCCCTGGATAGCCGATCAGGATCTCGGGAAAATTCCGCGCCGCCGGATCGCCGACGAAGGCCGCACGCAGGTCGTTGATCAGGAGTCCGCGGACCTGTGGTAGCTGGGCCGCGAAGCCGCGTGTCAGCTCGATCGCCTCTTCATGCGCAAAGCCCGGCTCCAGCTCGTCGCCGACGAACAACGCGCCGCGATGGATTTGAGCGCTGAGCGAATCCAACGCCGTGCTCAGCGTATGGCCGACGAAATAATCGATGTTCTCGCCGTCGAGATCGGATCGGCCGTAATGACGCGGAAACAGCGCTTCGGTGAGGCCGTCGAGGATCGCCTCCAGCACCTCGCGCGAGGGGGCGCGGCGTGCCTCGCCGTCGCGCCGGATGCTATGGGTCTCCTCCCGGGAGGTACGCAATTCGGCGACGATGCGATCGAGCTGCCAGCGGCCTGGTGGCCTGCCGGCTGCACCGGCTGATGACGGAGGCGATGTAGGCGGGGTTTCGCGTTTCATGCTCTCCCTTTCCCCGGCCTAGCGCACATGCGCGAGAGGAATGCTGACTTCGGCCAGCAGGTCGAGATCGGCTTCGTGATCGATCTGGACATATTGTCCATTCCAGTAGGTGAGACCGGACAGCCGATGCGACAGCTCCATGCTGGAGAGCCGGCCGACGATGATGCCGTGGGAATGCCGCTCGATGATCTCTTCGACCTGGCATTCGACCATCGCAAGCGACCGCTGCAACAGCGGCACGCCGGACGGTCCATGAGTCCAGGCGATGCCTTCGAATCGCTCCTTGCCCTTCACCACGCCATTGCTGAAGCGCTCGGCGACGGCCTGCTGGTCCGAGCCGAGAATGTTGACGCCAAACAGCCGATGACGCGCGATCAGCCCGAACGATGATGCCTGCCGGTTGATGCTGACCAGCAGCCGGGGCGGGTTGGCGCTGAGCGAGGTCAGCGAGGTGACCGTCATGCCGGTGATGTCCTCGCCCTGTCCCGCGGTGATGATGCAAACGCCGCCCGGAAGGCGGCGCATGACAAGGCGGAATTGACGCTCGATCTCGTGGTCGGCGTCGACGAGATGGATATCCGGCTTGCTCATCGGGAGTCTCCCTTGTGTTGCCTCGCCGGATCGGACTTCGCTAGAAGAAGCCCTTGGCGGGGAGCGGCGTGCCGCTGATTTCGTATTGTCCGATCGAGCGCGTTTTGAAGGTGTTCGGGTTGTGCGACGCCAGTGTCCGCGCATTGCGCCAGTGGCGGTCGAAATTGGTCGCCTTCTTGGTCGCCGATGCGCCGCCGACGTCGAACAGCAGGCTCCCGCTCCGGATCGCAAACTCGTCTGCGACGATCTTGGCCTTGGCCGCCAACAGTGCCGCGCTATGGGCGGCATCCACCGCGTTCGCGTCGCCGGCATCGAAAGCGTCGGTCGCGACATCGAGCGCTTCCGCAGCGGCAAGTACGACAGTCTCGGCGGCGAATGCGCCGCTGGCGATCTGGCCGACCGTCTGTTGCAGCAATGGATCGTCCACCGGAACCTCGCTCGGCGCGTAGTAGAAAGTCCGTTTGCGCGAGCGCACCAGAGCGGTGGCGTCCCGCAGCACGGCGCGCGCGATGCCGGCGTTGATCGCGGTCAGGAACAGCTGCGCGAATGTGTTGGAGTAGGGGATGCCATAGCCGGTGTCCGGCGCGTCGAACACGATTTCCTGGCGCCTGACCCGCACGTTGCGGAAATGCGTGGTGCCGGTCGCCGTCAGCCGCTGCCCGAGGCCATCCCAATCGTCGACCAGCTCGATCCCGTCGCGATTGACCGGGATCAGCACGGCCGCGTTGGTCGCGGCCGCGTCGGCGGTCCGGACGAGGACGAAGTCCGAATACAGCGTGCCGGTGCTGTAGTATTTGGTGCCGTTGAGCAGGTAATCGTCGCCATCGGCCGTGAGCGTCGTGTTCGGCGTCACGTTGCCGACCTTAGGCGTGTCGAGCTCGGTCGCCGCTAGCCCGATGATGGCACCGTCGGCGACCGCCTTCTGCCACTGTCGGTGTTGATCATCCTTCGGCCGCCGCACCAGTCGTTCGACGACGCTGAAATGGTTGCGCAGGATATGGGCGACGTTGGCATCGGCCTCGCCGAGGCGAATGACGATCTCGAACAAGGCACGGATCGAGATGCCGGCGCCGCCCGCCTCCACCGGTAGCCGCAACGCGCCGAGACGGGCTTTGCGAATGAGATCGATCTCCGCGAACGGCAGCACGCGCTCGCGTTCGCGGTCGCCGGCTCCCTCGGCGATGCGGCCGAGCAGCGCGTCGAGATCGGGCGCATGGCTGTGGAGGCGGTCGGAGGGCTCCAGCGAGGTGGCGGATACAGGTTTGTTCATGGTGTCACCCGAATGACGTTGAGGGATAGCGACGGTTTCCGATCAGATCTGGGCCAGATGGTCGGTGACCTTGACCGGTTCCGGCAGCACCTTGCGCGCGGCCAGCCAGTCGGCCGCCCGTTGCAACTCGGCGAGGAAGTTCTCGTCATTGGCGGCAAAGTATCGATACTGTCGGTTCAGCGCGATGAACTGGTCGCGGACCTGGTCGCTGTACTTGCCGGCCTTCTGCGCGATGTACTCGGCATCCTTGCTGTTCTCCGAGATCCACTTGCCTTCGGCGCGGAACGCATCGTTGACCGCGCGCACCAGCGCTGGATTGTCGGTCGCGAATTTGCGGGTGGTCAGGTAGGAAGTGTAGTCGATCTGGAATTCGAGATCGCGACCCTCCAGGAAGATGTCGTGCGCCTTGTATTCGAGCCGGGCGATGTCCACGCCCGGGCTCCACATCGACCATGCATCGACCTTGCCGGAAGCGAGTGCCGGCGCGGCGTCCGGCGGATTGAGGTAGACGAACTTGACCTTGGCGCGGTCGACCTTGTGCTTCTCGAGCGCCGCAACCAGCAGAAACTCGCCGAGACCGGAGCGGTTCACCGCCACCGACTTGCCGACGAGGTCCTCGATCTTGTTGATGCCGGAGTCATCCCGCGCGATGATCGCGGTGGTGCGCGGCTCGTAGACCACGAACTGGGTGAACACCAATGGCGAGCCGGCGATGATCGCGGCCAGCGCCGGCGTCGTGCTGCCGCCGAAGCTGAAATCGGCGCTGCCGCCGGTGACGGCCTGCAGCGTCGGCGCATGATTCGGGAACGGCCCCAGCCATTCGACCTTGATGCCGTCCCTGGCCAACTGCTTCTCGAACGCGCCGCGTTCCTTGGCGATCAGATTGAGCCCGCTCAGGCCCCAGGTCAGGCGGACCGTGTCGGTGACACGGCCGCTCGCCGCATGCGCTGGTACGGTGAGGTCGAAGCCCGCCAGCGCGCCGATGCCCAGGGCGGCGCCGCCGAGGAAGCTGCGACGCGTCGGGCTGGTGAATACAGGGCGGGACATCGGATGATCCTCAGGCAGGGATGGAATGGGAAACGCCGACGCCGAGCTCTGCGAGCAGATCGGCGCGTGCGATCGGAGGAGCGCCATTGCGCTTCATGCGATGCTCGAACGCGATGTGGCCTTCGCGCATCACCAGAATGCGATCGGCAAGCGCAATGGCTTCGTCGACGTCATGGGTGACCAGCAGAACGCCGGGCCGATGGGCGGCGACCAGCTCGCGCACCAGTTCGTGCATGCGAATGCGGGTCAGCGCATCGAGCGCAGCGAACGGCTCGTCGAGCAGCAGCAATTCGGGTTCCTGCACCAGCGCCCGCGCCAGTGCCACGCGCTGCGCCTGTCCGCCGGAGAGATTGCGCGGCCAGTCGTCGAGCCGGGCGCCAAGCCCGACTTCGGTGAGCGCGGTGGCGGCGCGCTGGCGGGCGTCGCGCGCATTGAGACCGAGCGCGACGTTGCGCCACAGATTGTCCCACGGCAGCAGCCGGTGCTCCTGGAACACGACCGCTGGCCGGCGTGGCGCCGTGATGCGTCCGCCGTCGATCGGATCGAGGCCGGCCAGTGCCCGCAGCAGCGTGGTCTTGCCGCAACCGCTCTCGCCGAGCAGGACGACGAACTCGCCGCGCTCAATCCGCAAGTTCAGATTTTCGATCACGATCCGGCTGCCATAGGCGCGATGCAGGCCGGTGACGACGACGGCCGGGGTAGCCAGGCTCGGAGAGGGAACGACGTGCAGGGTCATCGTGCGCCGCCAAAGTTCGGATGCCATGCCAGCAATCGTCGCTCGAGTGCGCGCGCAATGCCGTCGGCCGCGACGCCGATCAGGGCGTAGATCACGATCGTCAGCACGATCACGTCGGTGCGCAGGAATTCGCGGGCGTCCATGGCGAGGAAGCCGATGCCGGACTGCGCGCCGATGGTCTCCGCGACGACCAACGCGAGCCATGCGGTCGCCAGCGCATAGCGCACACCTGTCAGGATCGAGGGCAACGCCCCCGGCAGGATGACGCGCCGGATCAGTTCCAGTGTTCCAAGGCCCTGGATGCGGCCGAGCTCAAGCAGCTTCGGGTCGACCTGCCGGATGCCCAGCGTGGTGTTGATGTAGATTGGAAAGGCAACGCCGAGCGCGACCAGGAAGATCTTCTGGGCTTCGCCGACGCCGAGCCAGACGATCACCAGCGGCAACGCCGCGAGAAACGGGATCGCGCGGATCATTTGAATGCTGCGGTCGATCGCGGCCTCGGCGATCCGCGAGAAGCCGACCAGAATGCCGAGCGTGAAGCCGATGCTGCCGCCGATCGCAAAGCCGGCCCCGGCACGCAAGAGGCTGACGCCGAGATCATTGAGCAGGCTCCCCGACGTTGCCAGCTTGAACGCGGTCTGGACGACCTTGCTCGGCGCCGGCAGCACGTACGGCGCGATCCAGCCGGCCTGCGCCAGCAATTCCCAGATGACCAGAAGTAGAGCCGGAGCGAGCCACGACAGCAACAGCATGCCACGCGGGCCGATCTCGACGCGTGTGGGTCGGGATCGCGATACGGTGCGTTCGCTGCGTTGCGCAGGATCGAACGCGATCGATGAGGCGGCCTGTTCGAGATTGCTCAAGTTAATTCCGTCCTCGTCCGTCACTCGCGCGAACATCATTGAGCGCGCGACACAGCTCATCAATCACTCGATCGACGGCCTGTCGCCGCACGAATGGAGCACGTCGTGATGTCGCGCAAACTGTCCCACGATTTTCCTCGAACAGAAATAGAGCGGTTTTCCAATTGTGGTTGCTTCCGGAGTTTTCTGATTTATCGACGTGTGTGACGCGGCAAGGAAAATCTTTTGATGTGCCGTCGCTTGATCTGACGTCGTGCTTCTTCGAAAACACCGGTGCAACACCGGAGACATCGGAGACACGGCATGTCGACACGTCAGCTTCGCTTTGGAATCTGGGCCCTGGTCCACGGCTCGCGCGCGGCCTATCAGGATCCGGACGAACCATACGATGCGTCGTGGGAGCGCAATCGCGATCTGGTGCTCGCCGCGGAGGCACTGGGCTACGATTCCACGCTGATCGCGCAGCACACGATCAACCCGCATCAGGAGGATCTCGACCAGCTCGAGGCCTGGAGCGCTGCGGCGGCCATTGCGGCATTGACCAGTCGGATCGAGATCATTGCCGCCATCAAGCCCTATCTTTATCACCCTGTGGTGCTCGCCAAGCTCGCGCTCGGGATCGAGAACATCAGCCGCGGCCGCTTCGCGATCAACCTGGTCAATGCCTGGAACCGGCCCGAGCTCGACAAGGCCGGTATCGGTTTTCCCGAGCACGACGCGCGTTATGCTTATGGTCGGGAGTGGATCACGATCGTCTCGCGGCTGATGCAGGGCGAACGGCTGACCTACGAGGGCGAGCATTTCGACGTCCGTGACTATCTGTTGCGCCCGACGAGCCTTTATCGGCCGCGGCCGATGATCTATGTCGGCGGTGAGTCCGAGCCGGCGCGTGCGCTGGTCGCCGACCACGGTGACGTCTGGTTCATCAACGGGCAGCCGCTCGAGGATGTCGCCAATCTCATTGCCGACGTCGCGGTGCGGCCGCGGGCATCGGCGCCGCTACGGTTTGGGCTGTCCGCCTTCGTCGTTGCGCGCAAGACGCAAGCCGAAGCTCAGGCTGCCTATGAGCGGTTGCTGGCACTGTCGCGCAAGGATGCGCCGATCAAGGCAATCCAGCGCCAGAACACCGATCCGAAGGTCGTGATGATGCAGACCATGCAGAAGTCGGAACGCGTCGGCAGCAATGGCGGCACCGCTGCGGGACTGGTCGGCAGCTATGACGAGGTAGCCGCCCGCATCGGGGCGTTCCATGCCGCCGGCATCGAGCTGTTCATGCTGCAATTCCAACCGTTCGAGGCCGAGATGGAGCGCTTCGCCAAGGAGATCATTCCGCGCGTTCGCACAGCGTCGTCGCTGTTGGCGAGCGAGGCTGCATCCCTTATCGCAGGCTCGCGATAGCCGCGTCAGGCGGTTGCCGCGCTTGCTGCCTGCCGCGCAAAGCGGCTGATCGGCCGCGGTAATCCGAAATGCTCGCGCAGGGTGGTGCCTGCATAGTCGGTCCGGAACAGGCCGCGTCGCTGGAGGATCGGTACTACGTTATCGACGAACACCTCGAGCCCGGACGGCAACACGTCCGGCATCAGATTGAAGCCGTCGGCGGCCCCTGCCGTGAACCAGGTCTCGATGTCATCGGCGATCTGTTCCGGCGTGCCGACGATGATCCGGTGTCCGACGCCGCCGCCGAGCGCGCGCAGCAACTGCCGGACCGTGAGGTTGCCGCGCCGCGCCAGGTTCACCGTGCCCTGGAACATGGTCTGATTGGCGTTGACCGGCAACGGCAGTGGATCGGGCAGCGGCTTGTCGAGCTCGAGGATATCGGGATCGACCTGCAAGGTGCCGGCGAGACGGGCAAGGCTGTACTCGATCGGCACCAGCTCCCACAGCTCCTCCTGGCGCCGCTTCGCTTCGGCTGCGGTGCTGCCGATGACGGTGGCAAGGCCGGGCAGGATGACGATGGAATCGCCGGCGCGGCCGTACGCTGCTGCGCGCGTACGCAGGTCGCGCGCATAGGCGACGCCTTCCTCGATCGTCTGCGTCAGCGTGAACACGGCTTCGGCCTGCGCGGCGGCAAGATCGCGGCCGTCGCTCGAGCCGCCGGCCTGAACGGTCACCGGCCGGCCCTGCGGCGAGCGTGGCACGTTGAGCGGACCGGCGACGGAATAATGCGCGCCACGATGCGCGATGGGATGGACCCTCGAAACGTCGACGAACCGGGCGGTCGCCTTGTCGCCGACAAAAGCATCGTCCTCCCAACTGTCCCACAGCGCATGGACGACATCGGCGAACTCCTTGGCGCGCTCATAGCGGGCCTTGTGCTCGAGCACGGTGCCGAGGCCGAAATTTCGGCTCGCTGACGCATCGGCGGTGGTCACCGCGTTCCAGCCGGCGCGGCCGCCGCTCGCCAGATCCAGCGTCGCGAAGCGGCGCGCGATGTTGTAGGGCTCGTTGTAGGTGGTCGAGGCAGTCGCGATCAACCCGACATGGCTGGTCGCCGCGGCAATCGTCGCCAGCACGATGGTCGGCTCCATCGACATGAACGATCGATAGTCGATGCGGTCGGTGATCGCCGGCGTATCGGCAAGGAAGATCGCATCGAACTTGCCGCGCTCGGCGATCTCAGCGACCCGCACATAGTGACCGACGTCGAAACAGGCGCCCGGATCGCTCTCGGGCAGCCGCCATGCCGACGCATAGACGCCGGAATGCAGCAGGTTGACGTTGAGGTGAAGCTGACGATGGGACATGGCTGCCACGCATTGGGGTGAGGTCACGTCCGAAATATCGCCTGCCGGCTCGCGGGAAAACGGACCGTAAGCGTACGCGTGCAAAAAGAAATATCCGCCTCTGTTGCGAGGTTTGTAGGCAATTCCCGTATTGATCCCTCAGGCCGTACGAAACGTCCGGTCCGCCGGTGCATGAATATTCTTCCGCGCGCCGTGTCCGGGGAAGCTTCATCCACGTCTGCGCAAATATCTGAAATTGCCAGAGCCGCACGCGCGCGTAAGCATGTTGCTGCGGCGCACCGCAAGCGATCGGCGCCGCCTGGAGACTCTCGACGATGACAACCAACGATCGACGCGCCGAACGGCGAGCCGCAGCAGACGGCTCGGTCGAACTGGACGCCGACGTCCTGGTGATCGGCGGCGGCCCGGCGGGCACTTGGGCGGCGGTGAGCGCCGCGGAGCGCGGCGCCCGTGTCGTGCTCGCCGACAAGGGGTTTTGCGGCACCTCGGGTGCCACCGCGGCGGCCGGCACCGGCGTCTGGTATGTCGATCCGAATCCGGCGCTGCGCGAGGCCGCAATGGCCAACCGTGAGAAGATGGGCGGCCATTTGCAGGATCGGCGCTGGATGGCGCGCGTGCTCGACCAGACCTATGCGGACAGCAATCGGCTGGCTGTCTGGGGGTACCCGTACCCTGTCGACGGCAGCGGCAAGTCGCAGCGCAACTCGCTGCAGGGGCCGGAATACATGCGCCTGATGCGCAAGCGCACCAAGCAGGCCGGCGTCACCATTCTCGATCACAGTCCGGCGCTCGAACTGCTGGTCGATGACGAGGGCGGGGTCGCGGGCGCCAGCGGCTTGCGCCGGCAGAAGCACGATCGCTGGACGGTGCGTGCCGGCGCGGTGGTGATCGCGACCGGCGGCTGCGCGTTCCTGAGCAAGACGCTGGGCTCCAATGTGCTGACCGGCGACGGCTACCTGATGGCCGCGGAGGTCGGCGCCGATTTCAGCAGCATGGAGTTTTCCAACCCCTACGCGATCTCGCCGGCGTTCGGCTCGGTGACCAAGACGCTGTTCTATGGCTGGGCGACGTTCAGCTACGAGGACGGCAGTGTCGTTCCCGGCGCCGCGTCCAAAGGCGGGCGATCAGCGATTGCGCGCGCGCTGTTGCAGGGGCCGGTCTACGCGCGGCTCGACAAGGCCGACGATGATGTCCAGCGTCACATGCGGGCATCGCAGCCGAATTTCTTCCTGCCGTTCGATCGCACCGGGATCGATCCGTTCACCGAGCGCTTTCCGGTCACGTTGCGGCTCGAGGGGACTGTGCGCGGTACCGGCGGTCTTCGCGTCGTCGATGACAGCTGTGCCACCAGCGTGCCGGGGCTCTATGCCGCCGGCGACGCGGCCACGCGCGAATTGATCTGCGGCGGGTTCACCGGCGGCGGCAGCCACAATGCGGCGTGGGCGATGTCGTCGGGGACCTGGGCTGGATGGGGTGCCGCGGGCTATGCTCGGCAGCTCGGTCCGGTGCGCCGTCGACGCCTGGCCTCTGCCGGAACCGTCGCATTCCGCAGCCGTGCTGGCCGCGCGTATGAGCCGGCCACGTTGGCGAGAGCGGTGCAGGACGAGGTCTATCCGTATGAGCTGAACTATTTCCGGCACGGAGCCCGCCTCGAAGGCGCGCTGGCGCGGCTTGATGCGGCGTGGGCCGACGCGACGGCGGCCGATGCGGCGAGCAAGGATGATCTGCTGCGCGCCCGCGAGAGCGCGGCCATGCTGGCAACGTCGCGCTGGATGTACCGCAGCGCCCTGGCACGCAATGAAAGCCGCGGCATGCATCGCCGCGACGACTATCCCGATCAGGACGACCTGCAGCGCCATTATGTGACGAGCGGAGGCCTCGACGAGGTCTGGACCGCGGTCCGGCCGCATGCAGGTGCAACTTACGCAGAGGCGGCGGAATGATCGAAGTCATCGATGCCGAGCGCTGCACGTCCTGCGACATCTGCGTGAATGTCTGCCCGACCAACGTCTTCGACAAGACCGAGGGCATGCCGGTGATCGCGCGCCAGGGCGATTGCCAGACCTGCTTCCTCTGCGAGCTCTATTGTCCCGAGGATGCGCTCTACGTCTCGCCCTATGCGGACGAGCCCCGCCCGACCGATGTGGTCGCGCTGCGGCAGACCGCGACGCTGGGCAGCTACCGTCGTGCAGTCGGCTGGACCGACGAGACGCGCGATCTCCGCGGCATCGACCGCAGCTATCTGCTGTTTGGTCATTGAGCCTGGGCGGTGCCCGGCGACCAAGGCCTTCTCCCGATTGGATCGACTGCATGAATGTACATCAATCCCTGACGACGGCGCAGCCCGTTGCGCCGCTGCCGTCGATCTCGCTCGCCTCGGACGCAAGCGATGCGATGATCCGCTTCGAAGCCGTCTCGAAGGTCTATCCGGCCTACCGCGACAAGCCGAGCGTCCATGCCTTGCAGGCGGTCGACCTCGCGATCCCGCGCGGCTCGATCACCGGCGTGATCGGCCGCTCCGGCGCTGGCAAATCGAGCCTCGTCCGCCTCATTAACGGGCTCGAGAAGCCATCGACCGGTCGTGTCATCGTGGACGGCCGCGAAATCTCCGCGCTGGCCGGCCGCGAGCTGCGTTTGGCGCAGCGGTCGATCGGCATGATCTTCCAGCATTTCAACCTGCTGTCGTCGCGGACCGCGGCGGACAATATCGCGCTCCCGCTCGAGATCGCCGGCTGGTCCAGGGCCGATATTGCTACGCGCGTCGCGGAGCTGCTCGAGCTCGTCGGCATCGCCGACAAATGCGACCGCTATCCGTCGGAATTGTCGGGCGGCCAGAAGCAGCGCATCGGCATTGCGCGCGCGCTGGCGACCCGGCCGAACGTGCTGCTGTCCGACGAGGCGACATCGGCGCTCGATCCACAGACGACCCGTGCAATTCTCGACCTTCTCGCCAACATCAACCGCGAGCTCGGCGTCACGATCGTGCTGATCACCCACGAAATGTCGGTGGTCCGCCAACTCGCCAAGGAAGTCGCGGTGATCGACGGCGGTCATGTCGTCGAGCGCGGGCACGTCGCCGACATCTTCACGCATCCGCGGCATCCGGTCACCCAGGCGTCCCTGTCCGAAGCGATCGGGGATAGTGTTCCGGTCTCGCTGCAAAGCCGGCTCTCGTCCCAGCCGGTTCCTGGCGGTCAGGCGGTGCTTCGCGTGCAGGTGCGGGGCACCGAAGCCGGCGATAAAGTGGTGGGCCGCCTGTCGCGCGAGCTGTCGCATGACGTGGCGCTGCTGTCGGCCCGTATCGACGAGATCGGCGGCCAGCATGTCGGCTCACTGATCCTGGGCATTCCCGGCGGCGAAGCCGCGGCCAGGCAGGCGCAGGCCTATCTTTCCCAGCATGAAATTCCGGTGGAGCATCTCGGCTATGTCGCGTGAACTCATCAACCTGATCGTTCAGGCCACGGGCGAGAGCCTCTTCATGGTGTCGGTCGCCGCACTGGTTGCGACCGCGCTCGGGCTTCCGCTCGGGATATTCCTGGCGACCAGCCGGAAGGGCGAGTTGTTCGCCGCGCCACCGGCCAATGGCGTGCTTGGCGTGATCGTCAACGCGGCGCGCTCGACGCCGTTCATCATCCTGGTCGTCGCGATCATTCCGTTCACCCGCTTGATCGCCGGCACTTCGATCGGCTCGGGTGCCGCGATCGTGCCGCTCACGATCGCCGCGACACCGTTCATCGCCCGCCTGGTCGAGGCGGCGATCCGCGAGGTCGACGCCGGCCTGATCGAAACCGCATCCTCGTTCGGCGCAAGCCCGTTGCAGATCGTATTCAAGGTCCTGATCCCGGAGGCGTTGCCGGGACTGGTGCTCGCCCTGACGCTCGCGGTCGTCAGCCTGCTCGGCTACTCCGCGATGGTCGGAGCCGTTGGCGGCGGTGGCCTCGGCGATCTCGGCATTCGTTATGGCTATCAGCGCTTCATGCCGGAGATGATGCTGGCGGTCGTCGTCGTTCTGATCGCGCTTGTCCAGACCGTGCAGACCGCCGGCGACTATCTGGCGCGCCGCGTCAATCGCCGGCTGCGCAATCGCTGATCCCAAAACCATTCCCGATCCATGGAGACCAAGATGTTGTTTCGATCTCTTATCGCGCTCACGAGCATTGTCGCAGTCTGGTCGACCGCGGCCACGGCTGAAACGATCAAGATCGGCGTGACGCCCGGGCCGCACGCGCAGATCCTCGAGGCGGTGAAACCGATCGCGGCCAAGAACGGGCTCGATCTTCAGCTCATTGAGTTCTCCGACTACGTCGTCCCCAACGCCGCGCTCGACGCCGGCGACATCCAGGCCAACTCGTTCCAGAACCAGCCTTATCTGGACAACCAGAAGGCCGATCGCGGCTACAAGATCGAGCAGGTCGGACTGACGGTGAATTTCCCGATCGGGGTCTATTCGCGCAAGCACAAGGGCTGGGCCGATATTCCGGATGGCGCCAAGGTCTCGATTCCCAACGATCCCACCAATGGCGGCCGCGCGCTGCTCCTGCTGCGCGACAAGGGCGCGATCAAGCTGAAGGACGGCGTCGGGTTCAAGCCGACCGTCGTCGACATCACCGACAATCCGAAGAAGCTGAAGTTCATCGAGGTCGACGCGGCCCAGGCGCCGCGCGCGCTCGACGATGTCGATGCCGCGGTCATCAACACCAACTACGCGACCCAGGCCGGGCTTGATCCGGTCAAGGACCCGATCCTGCGCGAGGATCCGAAGGGACCGTATGTCAACTTGATCGCGGTGCGCGCCGCCGACAAGGACAAGCCGTGGGTCAAGATCCTGGTCGATAGCTACCACACGCCCGAGATCAAGGAATTCGTCCTGACCAAGTTCAAGGGCGCGGTATTGCCGAGCTGGTAATCGCCGATTCAACTGCCGAGGAAAGACAGATGCGTATTGTGATGACCGTGATCGCCGCGGCGGCGCTATTGACCGGCGCCGCCAGGGCCGAGACCATCCGTGTCGGCGTCACGGCCGGGCCGCATGCCGAAGTCCTGGACGTGGTGAAGAGAGTGGCGGCCGGCCGCGGGCTCGACATCAGGGTGGTCGAGTTCACTGATTATGTGATCCCGAACCAGGCGCTGGCGCTGAAAGATCTCGAGGCCAATTCGTTCCAGCACGAGCCGTATCTGAGGAACCAGATATCGAAGACCGGCTGGAAGATCGTCAAGGTCGCCAATACGATCGCCTCGCCGCAGGGCGTCTACTCGTTGAAGTACAAGAAGCTGGCGGACCTGCCCGACGGCGCAAAGGTCGCGATCGCCAACGATCCGTCGAACGGCGCGCGCGGGCTGATGATCCTGGCGCTGCACGGCGTGATCAAGCTGAAGGACCCCAACAACGTCGCCTCGACCATCGCTGATATCAGCGACAATCCGAAGAAGCTGCGCTTCGTCGAGCTCGATGCCGCGCAGTTGCCGCGCGCGCTGCAGGACGTCGACCTGGTTTCGATCAACAACAATTATGCGGTTCAGGCCGGGCTCAATCCGTCCACTGACGCCATTGCCCGTGAGGCGGCCGACGGTCCCTGGGTCAACATCATCGCCGTCCGTGAGGAGGACAGGGACAAGCCCTGGGTCAAGCAGCTGGTCGACGCTTACCATTCCGACGAGGTGAAGGCGTTCCTCGAGAAGCGCTTCAAGGGCACCTATACCGCGACATGGTAACGACGGGCATCGGGTGCCCGTCGGCGATGAGGCATCCGAGCGGCTCTATTCGGCCGCGTCGGCGCGTGCGGTCGTCGACGCGCGGCGGAAGCCGGCGCCGGGATGCGTGGCGTCGAGATGGGGGCCGCGCCCGGGAAACAGCTTTTCGCGGAGCGTGCCTTCGCGGTAGGCGGTCTTGTAGACCCCGCGGGATTGCAGTTCGGGCACGACCAGATCGACGAACGACGTCAGTGATTCCGGAGCCACGAGGCGGAACAGGTTGAAGCCGTCCACGTCGGTTTCGTCGACCCAGGCGATCAACTCGTCGGCCACATCCTGAGGCGAGCCGACCACGAACGGCGAGCGTGCGCCGACCCGGCTCAGGGTTGCGAGATCGCCGACCTTGACCGGCCGGTCGCTACGCAAGGTGAAATTCTCGACCATCGACTGGATCGCATTGCTCTCGACATATTGCACCGCCTGATCGGAGCGATAGTGCGAGAAATCGATGCCAGTCCAGCCGGACAGCAACGCGAGCTGGCCGGCCTGATCGACATGCGCGGCATATTCCTCGAGCAGATCGTTGGCTTCGGCGCGCGTCGGCGCGACGATCACGGTCGCGCCGGCGAACAGGCGGATGTCATAGGGATCGCGTCCGAATTCCCGGGCCGCCTCCCTGATCTCGCGGACGGCGCGGGCCAGAATGGGCTTGGTCTGGCCGTTAAGGAAGATCGCCTCCGCGTGCCTTGCGGCGAACGCGCGGCCGCGCTTCGATGTGCCGGCCTGATAGAGCAGGGGCGTGCGCTGTGGCGACGGTTCGGCAAGGTGGATGCCGTCGACCGTGTAGTGACGGCCGTGATGCCGCACCGGATGGATCCTGGCCGGGTCAGTGAAGATGCGGGAAGTCCGGTCGCGGCGGACCGCGCCGTCCTCCCAACTGCCTTCCCACAAGTGATAGCTCGCCGTGAGAAACTCCTCGGCCGCCTCGTAGCGCTCGTCATGGGCGCGATTGGCTTCAAGGCCCATGCCGCGGGCGCCGCTGTCGAGATAGCCGGTGACGATATTCCAGCCGATCCGCCCGCCGGTGAGGTGATCGAGTGTCGAGAAGCGGCGCGCCAGCTGGTAAGGGTGTTCGTAGGTGAGGTTGGACGTGATGCCGAAGCCGAGATGTTTTGTCACCAGCGCCATCGCAGAGACCAGCAAGGTCGGCTCGGCGTTGGGCAACTGAACGGCGTGACGCAGCGCGGTCTCGGGGCTGTTGCCGTAGACGTCGTAGATGCCGAACACGTCGGCGAGGAAGATTCCGTCGAGCAGGCCGCGTTCGGCCGTTCGGGCATAATCTACCCAATAGTCGAGTGTGTTGTAGTCGAGTGAGGTGTCGCGCGGATGCGACCACAGGCCGGCCCAGTTGTGGCTCGGCGCCATCATGTTGAACGCATTGAAGCGAAGTTCTCTCGGTCGGGTCATCGCGCTGTTCCGGCAGTTGAGGACGGAACGGTGATTTATCACGTCGTCCGCGCGGCTTTATTTTCTATTCGGCTAGCTCGGATCAAAGACGTGCTCCATCGCTTCGCTGGAGCAGCAGAGTTTTGTTTGTTCGCCGTCGGCGCCTTGTACGTTGGCGGATCGCGGCGAGCCGTCGCGCGCGGATATGCGCGCCTGATCCGTTGGACATGCGTCGCGGCGTCCGATCCGTCGACGCATGGACGCAGCGAAATAAATACTACGTGTCGGATGCGTGGCCTGAAAGATTAGCGACGCCACATCGCGGCGCGCCAGCACGCCCATCGCTATTTTCCCGGACGTCTCGACAGCGGCTGAAGCTGCTGTGCATCATTCGCTGACCTCGGACGCTGGATGATTTCAGGAGATTTCGAAATGCCGGTCGAAACCAAGAACCTCGAGACGCTGGCCCTGCACGGCGGATCGTACCGCTCGGACCCGACGACGGGTGCGGTGGCCGTTCCGATCTACCAGACGACGTCCTTTCAGTTCGAGAATACCGATCACGCGTCGCGGTTGTTCGCGCTCGAGGCGATCGGGCAGATCTACACGCGGATCAAGAACCCGACCGCGGACGCATTCGAGGAACGTCTGGCCGCGCTGGAAGGTGGCGTCGGCGCGCTGGCTGTGGCGTCCGGACAGTCGGCGACGGCGTATGCGATCTTCAACATCGCGCAGGCCGGCGACAACATCGTTTCATCGACCGATCTCTATGGCGGCACCTGGACGTTGCTTTCGCAGACGCTGAAGCAGTTCGGCATCGAGGTGCGCTTCGTCGATCCGTCCGATCCGGAGAACTTCCGCCGCGCCACCGACGCGAAGACCCGGGCCTATTTCGCTGAGACCCTGCCGAACCCCAAGCTCAACGTGTTCCCGATCAGGGAGGTTGCCGATATCGGCCGCGCGCTCGGCGTGCCGCTGATCCTCGACAACACGGCGGTCCCGCTCATCGCACGTCCGTTCGAGCACGGTGCGGCGATCGTGGTCTATTCGACGACGAAATATATCGGCGGCCATGGCACGTCGATCGGCGGCGCGATCATCGATGGCGGTAATTTCGACTGGGCGGCGCATGCCGAGCGTTTTCCGCTGCTGACGCAGCCGGACGATGCCTATCATGGCGCGATCTGGACCGAGGCGGCCAAGCCGCTCGGCCCGATCGCCTATATCCTGCGCGCCCGCGTCAAGCTGCTGCGCGATCTCGGTGCCGCGCTCGCGCCGCAAAACGCCTTCCAGTTCATCCAGGGGCTGGAGACGCTGCCGCTGCGGCTGCGCCAGCACAATGAGAACGCGATCAAGGTGGCGAACTATCTCGCGCGGCATCCCGCGGTCTCGCATGTGATCTTCCCGGGATTGCAAAGCGGCGAGAATCGGCGCCGTGCCGATCTCTATCTCAATGGCGGCTACGGCGCGCTGGTCGGCTTCGAGCTGAAGGGCGGCGTCGAGGCCGGCCGTCGTTTCATCGATGCGCTGAAGTTGTTCTATCACGTCGCCAATATCGGCGATGCGCGGTCGTTGGCGATCCATCCGGCGTCGACCACTCATCAGCAGCTTAACTCCCAAGAGCAACTCGCAGCGGGCGTGACGCCCGGTTACGTCAGGCTTTCGGTCGGCATCGAGCATCCCGACGATATCCTCGCCGACCTCACCCAGGCATTGGCGGAGGCCGAGGCTGGCAACAGTGGCCGCAAGGCGGCCTGATCGATCCCTGAAGACGGAGTTGAAACCGAGACCATGAAGACATTGTTGCGCCTGGCACAGGCGGCTGGCCTGCTGCTTGCAATGACGGCGGCTGCCGTCGCGGACGAACCACTCAAGATCGCGACCAGCGCGGGGCCGGTCGGCCAACTGGCGGCCTTCGCTGCCAAGCTCGCCAAGGACAAGGGCCAGGACATCAAGATCGTCGAGCTGTCGGACTGGGTCGCGTTGAACGAGGTGGTCAACAGCGGCGATGTCGACGCCAATCTGTTCCAGCACGCCACGTATCTCGCGATCCAGAACAAGCAGCGCGGCTTCAACCTGGTCCAGGTCGACAAGGTCGGCGTGATCGCGCCGGTCGGGCTGTTCTCAAGGAAGATCAAGTCGCTTGATGAGATCAAGTCCGGCGATAGCGTGGCGATCCCGAACGAACCGCTCAACGGTGCGCGTGGTCTGATCCTGCTCGAGCGTGCCGGGTTGATCAAGCTGGCGCCGGGCAAGGGCTTTTCGGTGAGCCGGTTCGATATCGTCGACAACCCGAAGAACCTGAAGATCGTCGAGCTCGATCCGGCGCAGACCTATCGCTCGCTCGACGACGTCACACTGGCGCTCGTCAACATCACCTATCTGATCCCGGCTGGTGGCGATCCGAAGTCGGCGCTGGTGATCGACCGCACGGTCGATGATGGTCTCGTGCTGCGCTTCACCGCGCGACCGGACAAGAAGGACGATCCGCGGCTGAAGGCCTTCATCCAGGTCTTCAACTCGCCCGAGGTCAAGCACTTCATCGAGGAGAAGCTGCCGGCATTCATCCCGGCGGGTTTCAGCAGCTAGACTTCGGCGCGTTCCTGGCGGGGCGCGGCGTGCGGCTCGCCCTCGCTGTCGGCGAGCCGCGCGGCCAGCGCAGCGCACTGGTTGCGAATGTCGGGAATGGCGATGATTTCCCAGAAGGCCGCGCGGGTCAGCGGCCCCACTGCGAACAGGCGGCGCGACACCGCGCCGTCGCGACGGATGATCGCGCAATCGCGATCGGTCTCGATACCGATGCAAAGAGGATCGACGCGCGCCAGGTCGCGATCGAACAGGCTGCGTACCGCCGGATTGGGCGTGGCACGCGGATCCTTGACGATGCCGGTGCAGTCGACGACGGCGCCTACCTGCATGCTGTGGATCCTGGCATCGCCGCGCCGTCGATAATGGATCCGAGCTCCATCGTTGTCCGGCGCGATGCTGATCACTTTGGCGGCCAGCAAAGTGAGTTGCCGCGCAAAGATCGCCTGGGTCACGCGGGCTTCGACCTCCGGCGCCATCCGATGTCGGTGTACGTCCCACCAGGCGCGCGCGTGTTCGAGGAAGCGACGCTTCGACGCTTGCGGAAGCTCCTGCCACAGCCGTTGCGTGTAGGGCCTGAGTCCGTCGATCACGCTGCGCCAGTCGCCGCCCTCGGCCGTGGTCCGCTCAATTTGGCTGCGGAGCCAGCGCAGCAGGCTGCTGATACCGGCGCCGAACGGCACATCGGCCTCCTCGATGCGCTGGGCGTCGGTGCGCCGATGCGGTTTGGCGAGTAGGCCGCGCCGTGACATCGCGACGATTGGCCCGCGGTGTCCGTCGCGCAGCAGCGACAGGACGTAGTCGACCATGGTCAGTCCGGTACCGAGCAGCAGCACGGTCGCATCGGGATCGATCGGAGCAGCCGATGGCGGCGTCCATGGATCGGCAAAGTCCGCACGGCTGGCCCGCATGTCATGCCCGGTCGCGAGCACGGCGATGTCGCCGAACAGCGACTGGCCATCGTCCAGCACGGCCGATACGCCGGCCGGGCCCTCGTTGATCTCGACGCAAGTGCCGCGCACGATCGAGAGACGCTCTGCGTCGGACGGATCGGAGATTTGCTGTTCGAGCAGGCTCGCGATGTAGTCGCCGTAGATCCGCCGCGGCACGAAGCAATAGGGATCCGGGCACATAGGAGCGTCGGTTGAGCGCGACGTCAACCAGCGCCAAAAGTGGTCCGGCTGATCCGGCAAGGCGCTCATATTGGCGACGCGCACATTGAGCAGATGATCGGGATTGCCGGTGTGATAGGCGATGCCGCGTCCGATGTCCGGACGTTGCTCGATCAGCGTCACGCGAAGATCGCGAGTTGCGGCGGTGCGGCTCGGCTGATGGAGCAATTGGTAGGCCAGCATCACGCCGCTGGCGCCACCGCCGACAATGAGCACTTGCCGCCCACGCGCACCGGTCATGTCGTCGCTCCGCTGATCGGCCGGCCCGCACGAAATCGAGATGGCCGGCGCTCGCTGCCGTCGAACGCACGTGATACGCGGTATCAGCTACGGTGATGGAAAGCTGATGCCGGGCCCTGGAGTCAGACCACTTCCGAACGCAGAGTGGTCGATCTTGGATTGGTCGATGCGGAATTCGCCGCTAACCGTGAGGGCCGAACAGAAAGAGTTCGTGCAGGTTGTCGCGTCCCTCGGCTGTGGCGGATCGCGCGAGCTTCCGCCGCCATGCCTGCAATCGGCGGGTCATCAGGCCGAAAGCGTGGAGCCAGGAAGAAGATGTTCGTCGCATAGAACCTCCTTCACGTTGCAGGTTTCACGAAAGATAGCATGGCTTGCGGGCGCTCGTGAGCGAATGTCGCGGCGATTGCAACTTTGCAATCAAAGCTGCGCAGCGATCGGTTCTGCGACAGACTCATTTTGTCGGCGAAGCAGACCGAGAAAAAGTCTTTCCCGCGCAGCCGGGCCTCGATCCATCCGATCGGAAATCGCAGTGCTGCCTCGTCGTGTTCCGATGCTCCTGCGATCGCGACTAGCGGGCACCGGATTCGATCAGCGCATCACGAAGCGCCTGGACGCGCTTGTTGAGCGAGATCAGTTCATCCACCGTGAGGCCGGAACGCGCAAGCAAGGTATCGGTCAAGCAGCCGGTGCGCGCTTGCATCGCCTTGCCGCTGGCGGTCAGATGGACGCCGACCTGCCGTTCATCCTCTGTGCTGCGCCGACGCTCGACAAAGCCGGCGGCTTCAAGCCGCTTGACCAGCGGAGTGATGGTGCTGGGTTCGAGCGCAAGCCGGTCGGCGATTGCGGAAATCATCTGTCCGTCCGCCTCCCAGAGCACGCTGAGCACGAGGTACTGCGGATAGGTGATGCCGAGGTCGTCGAGCAGCGGCTTGTAGGCGCGGTTGATCGCGATGGTCGTTCCATAGAGCGAGAAACAGAGCTGGCTATCCAGCGGAATTGGTCCCGGGGCAGGCATGGCAGGGGGCCTTTCTTTCGTTGTTACCGTACCTTACCACAAAAATAGTTATCGCGATAAAAAATAGCTAGACAGGTAAATCGGCTTCAGCTACAAGATGACTATTGCGATAAAGATTATCGCGATATAAACATCAGGAGACTTCCATGTCGATCACCACCAAATTGCTCGCCGCCACAGCGTCGCTGGGCCTCGCCTCTGCAACCATCCCCGCGGCTCACGCCCAATCCGCTCCCATCAAATCGATCGTGCTCGTCCACGGCGGTTTCGTCGACGGTTCGGGATGGGAAGGCGTCTACAAGATCCTGAAGAAGGACGGCTACAAGGTCAGCATCGTCCAGAACCCGACCGCCACGCTGGCGGATGATGTCGCCGTCACCAGGCGCGCGATCGCTGCCGCGGATGGCAACGTCATCCTGGTCGGCCATTCCTATGGTGGCGTCGTGGTCACCGAGGCAGGCACCGATCCGAAGGTCTGGTCTACATCACGGCATTCGCGCCCGACCAGGGTGAATCGGTCGGCAAGCTGATCGCCAATCCTCCGCCCGGCGCGCCGGTGCCGCCGATCTTGCCGCCGCAGGACGGCTTCCTGTCGCTCGATCGCGCCAAGTTCGCCGCGTCATTTGCCGCCGACGTGAAGCCCGATGTCGCCGCGTTCATGGCCGACTCGCAGGTGCCGTGGGGCGTTGCCGCGCTGAACGGCGAAGTGACAGTGCCGGCCTGGAAGAGCAAGCCGAGCTGGTACCTGGTCGCGACCAACGACAAGATGATCCCGGTCGACGCGCAGCGGATAATGGCCAAGCGCGCCGGCGCCAAGACCGTCGATCAGGCCGGCAGCCACGCCATCTACGTCTCGCAGCCGCAAGCCGTCGCGGCCGTCATCGAGCAGGCCGCCAAGGGCGCCAGTGAGGGCAAGAAGTAACGCGCCTATTCCTTGATCCGAGCTCCTCGATTGCGCCACTGCTTTCGGGGAGCTTGCGCGTTTGCGCCGCTCGCGGAACACGCGGTGAGCAAGGCTTGATCGAAAAACGGGGCGCCATGCCAAATGCGCCGTAGAATTGCCTGACCGGATGGTCGATAAATGGCCGCGGCCTGATTGATTTGGACGACAGGCCGGATGCCGGCCGGTGGAATGGAGAGATATGGCCCGATCGCGCGCCAAGGACTACGACGACAAGCGCCTCTCGATGCTGCATCGTGCAGCCGAGCTGTTTGCCGCATCGGGATATGTCGGCACGTCGATGAACACCATCGCCGATGCGTGCGGCGTCTCGAAGGCGCTGCTCTATCACTATTATCCCGACAAGGAAGCGATCCTGTTCGACATCCTGTCGTCGCACCTCGAGACGCTGGTGGAGGCGGTGCGCAAGGCGAGTGCCGCGGCCGGCGATCCGGTCGAGCGCTTCAGGACCATCGTTGCGACCTTACTCGAGCTTTACCGGCATGCCGACGCGGAGCATCAGGTCCAGATCGCAAGTCTCAAGTTGCTGCCGAAGGAGAAGCAGCAGCCGCTGCTGGCGAGCGAACGCGTCCTGGTCGGGATCATGTCGGATGCGCTGGCGGCCGCAATCCCTGCGGCGAAGCAGAAGCGCGTCCTCAAGCCGCTGACGATGAGCGTCTTCGGCATGCTGAACTGGCATTACATGTGGTTTCGCGAGGGCGGGCCGATGACCCGCGCCGACTATGCCGATTTCGTCGCGCAGCTGGTGCTGGCCGGTGCGGAGGAGGCGGCGGTCACCCGGCCGCGCGGCAAGACGAAAGCGGCCGGCCGGAGCCGGCAGGCCGCTTTGTCCTGAGCTGAAATCCTACGCCCGCATCGCGTTCATCGTCAGCAG
This sequence comes from Bradyrhizobium sp. UBA2491, assembly GCF_002341725.1. Lineage (NCBI taxonomy): Bacteria > Pseudomonadati > Pseudomonadota > Alphaproteobacteria > Hyphomicrobiales > Nitrobacteraceae > Bradyrhizobium > Bradyrhizobium sp. UBA2491. The sequence goes on along the minus strand of NZ_DDOP01000039.1, from coordinate 150,175 downwards.
TTCGTAGGTCGCCGCGGTCTCGCCGGTGCCGGTCGTGATCTCGACGTCCCAGCGGACTTCGCCATACTGCTTGTTGCGCGGCGTCTTCTCCTTGGCGGTCAGCCGCACCTGGATCTGTTCGCCCGGTTGGACCGGCTTGACGAAACGCAGCGAGTCGAGGCCGTAATTCGCCAGCACCGGTCCATAGTCCGGATCGACGAACAGCCCGGCCGCGAACGACAGCAGCAGATAGCCATGGGCGACGCGGCCGGGGAAGAACGGATGCCCCTTGGTCGCCTCCTCGTCCATGTGGGCGTAGAAGGTGTCGCCGGTGAAATGCGCGAAGTGCTCGATGTCGTCGAGCGTGATCTGCCGCGCCTTCGAGACCAGTGTGCGGCCGATCTCGAGATCGTCATAGTGATAGCGGAACGGGTGCAGGTCGCCCTCGAGCACCGGGCTGCCCTTGAACCAGCGGCCGGTGACGCCGCTCAGCATCGCCGGCGAGCCTTGCAGCGCGGTGCGTTGCATGTAGTGCTGGAGACTGCGGACGCCGCCCAATTCCTCGCCGCCGCCGGCGCGGCCGGGGCCGCCATGCACCATCTGCGGCATCGGCGAACCGTGTCCGGTGTGCTCGACGGCGCAAGCGCGATCGATGATCGCGACGCGGCCGTGGAAACTACCGATGCCGAATGCAAGCTCGGTCGCGGTCGGGATATCGTGCGTGTAGACCGAGGCGACGAGGCTGCCGCCGCCGCGATTGGTCAGCGCGATGGCCTGGTCCAGATCGTCATAGCCCATCACGGTGCAGACCGGACCGAACGCCTCGATCTCGTGCACCGCGGTTGCCGCGACCGGGTTGGCGCAATGCAACAGCAGCGGCGGGACGAAGGCGCCGCGCTTGGCGTCGGCATCGACCAGCGCAAAATTGTCGGGATCGCCGGCGACCAGATCGGCCTCGGTGCGCAGCTTCGCGACATGGGCAAGCACGTCGCTGCGCTGGCCAAGCCCGACCAGCGGTCCCATCCGCACCTTGTCGTTTGCGGGATTGCCGATCATGACCTTTGCCAGGCGCTCGCGCAGCGCCGTGATCACGGCATCGACCTGCGCTGCCGGCGCCAACGCACGGCGGATCGCGGTGCATTTCTGACCGGCCTTGACCGTCATCTCCTTCGCCACTTCCTTGATGAAGAGGTCGAACTCCGGGCTCCCCGGCACGGCGTCCGGCGCGAGGATCGCTGCATTGAGCGAGTCCCGCTCGGCGATGAATCGCACGGCTTCCCGCGCAATGGCCGGATGCCGCTGCAATTTCTGCGACGTGTCGGCGGAGCCCGTGAACGACACCACGTCCTGGCAGGTCAGATGCTCGAACAGGTCGCCGGTCGAGCCGACGATGAATTGCAGCGCGCCATCAGGCAGCATCCTGGATTCGGTGATCATCCGCACCAGTTCATAGGCGACATAGGCGGTGACGGTCGCGGGCTTGGTGACGACCGGAACGCCGGCGAGCAGTGCCGGCGCCAGCTTCTCCAGCATGCCCCAGCACGGGAAGTTGAACGCATTGATGTGCACGGCGACGCCGCGCAACGGGGTGACGATATGCTGGCCGGCGAACGCGCCGCCCTTGGACAGGCCTTCGACGCCGCCGTCGAGCAGGAATTTGTTGTTCGGAAGCTCGCGGCGCCCCTTTCCGGCATAGGCGAACAACGTGCCGATGCCGCCGTCGACGTCGATCATCGCGTCGGTGCGGGTGGCTCCCGCATGGAGAGACAGTTTGTAAAGCCGGTCCTTGTGCTGTCCGAGATAGTCGGCCAGCGCCTTCAGCAGGCCCGCGCGCTGGTGGAAGGTCAGCTTGCGGAGATTGCTGCCGCCGACCGTGCGGCCGTAGGCGAGGATCTCGCGCATGTCGAGATCGCTCCTGGTCGTAACTGCCACCACGTCGCCGCTCACGGCGCTGTGAATCTCGACCGCGGGTTCGCCGGCACCGGCCCACTTGCCGCGGACGAAACTGTCGAGCTTCATGATGTCGTCCACTGTCCGCGTATTGCTGGTGTCAGGCTGTGTCATCGAAGTTGAACCCTTTGACTTGTGATCAATGATGCGTCTTGCTTGCCGACGGAACGTGCAACTCGCGGGTCAGGCCCTTCCGGTGAAGCGCGGCGCGCGCTTCTCAAGGAAGGCGGTGACGCCTTCGGCGTAATCAGCCGATCGGCCGGCGCGTCCTTGCAAGTCGCGCTCGAGGTCGAGCTGTGCGTCGAGCGTGTTGGTCTCGGAGGCGTCCAGCGCATGCTTGATCAACGCCAGTCCATCGGTCGGTTGCGTCGCGAGCGCGGCGGCGAGGGCGTGGGCCTCGGTCATCAGTTCGGAATCCTCGACCACTTTCCAGATCATGCCCCAGGCTTCCGCGCGTTCCGCGGAGACCGGCTCGGCGAGCATCGCCAAGGCGCGCGCCCGTGCGCGGCCGACCAGCCGCGGCAGAAACCAGGTGCCTCCGCTATCCGGCACGAGACCAAGCTTGGCGAAGGCCTGGATGAACTTGGCCGAGCGCGCGGCGATCACGATATCGCAGGCAAGGGCGACGTTCGCGCCGGCGCCCGCGGCCACGCCGTTGACCGCGCACAGCACCGGCAGCGGCAGGCTGCGGAGCTTGCGCACCAGCGGGTTGTAGTATTTTTCGATTGTTGCTGCGAGATCCGGCGTCTTGCCCGGGGTGAAGACGCCGTCAGAAAGATCCTGTCCGGCACAGAAGCCGCGTCCGGCTCCGGTCAGGATCAGTGCGCGGCAGGACTTGTCCTGTTCGGCCGCGATCAGCGCGGCCATCAATGCGGAATGCAGGTCGACGCTGAAGGAATTCAGGCGGTCGGGCCTGTTGAGTGTCAGGACACGATATCCGGCGCGGATATCGGTCAACACCAGATCGTTGGCCATGAGTGCCTCCCGTTGTGGCTTCTGTTGACCGAAGGTCGCGGCGCCCTGGTGCTGAATTACTATTGACCGTCCGGTCAGTCAATTATGAATATCCGCACGATCACCTGCGATGCACCTGGAGGCCCGCCGGGTCTCCGCCGTTACCGGCCTGCTGCACTAAAATGCATGCATAAGCACGGTTCCGTGCGCTCGATCGCCTGGTGGCCGATGAGACCAGCGAGAGATGCGTTTTGTCGTGCGTGCTACCGCATCATCGATGTGGTGACGCCACAAATCGGCCGCATATGACCGGCGACCTCCCGCCGCCATGAGGATCAGCCGATGACAATGCAGTCGCCGGATATCACCGAGTTCCGGTTCTCGACCGCCCAGTTCGGCGAGCGCGAGCGCCTGCCGATCTTCCGGGAGCAGATCGGGCGGATGATGGTGAAGCTCGATCCGGAGCCGATCACCGATGGCGCGTTTCACGCCGAGGCGAATGTGCGCGAACTGCCGGGGCTCGGCATCGGATCCTGGGCTTGCAGCAATCTGCGGATCGCACGGCCGCGCGCGATGTTGACCGACGGCAAGGACGACTTCGTCCTGACGATCATCACGAGCGGTCAGGTCAGCGCGTCGCAACGCGGCCGCGACATCGAACTTAGTCCGGGCCAGGCGGTACTGATGTCGGCCGCGGAGGCAGGCGACATGGCCACCACACTGTCGCCGAGCCGCTTCTTCGGCCTTCGGTTGCCACGCAAGGCGCTGGCCTCGCTCGGCTCCGCGCCCGAAGACATGATGATGCGGACCCTGTCGGCCAATAGCGAAGCGCTGCGCCTGCTCGCGTTCTATGTCAGGGAGCTCGATGAAGGCTATCAGCTTGCGACGCCCGAACTGGCTGGCGCTGTGGTTACGCATCTCACCGATCTCGGGGCGCTGATCATCGGCGCCAACCGGGATGGAACGGTCGTCGCCGAGGATCGCGGATTGGCGGCGGCGCGGCTTGCGGCGGTCAAGGCCGACATCCGCAAGAATCTCAGCTATGGCGACCTCACGCTGCCGGCAGTGGCGGCGCGATTGAAGCTGACGCCGCGTCATATCCAGCGGCTGTTCGAGAGCGCCGGCTCGACCTTCTCGGAGTTCGTGCTTGGCCAGCGCCTGGCGCGTGCGTATTGGCTGTTGAACGACCCGAGCCGGACCACCAGCACCATCGGCACCATCGCGTTCGAGGTGGGGTTCGGCGATCTCTCCTATTTCAACCGCACGTTCCGCCGCCACTACGGCGCGACGCCGTCGGAAATCCGCGCCGTGCCGCGGCGCGCCTGATGAGAATTTCGTCTCCCTTAAGCAGGATTTTCTGCTGATAGTCGTGTCGCGCGTCTGCAGGTGAGGGTGAGCCGATGATTGTGGAACCGCATATCACCGGCCTTCGGTTCTCCACCGCGGATTGGATCGAGCGCGACCGCTTGCCAATTTTCCGGGAGCAGGTCGGCCGGATGATGGTGAAGCTCGATCCGGAGCCGCTCGCAGCCGGCGCGTACCATGCGGCCGCGAATGTGCGCGAGTTGCCCGGGCTCGGCATCTGCTCCTGGGCCTGCAGCAATCTGCGGATCGCGCGGCCGCGCAGCTTGCTCGACGGCAGTGACGACTTGCTCCTGACGATCATCACGAGCGGCAAGGCGCGCGCGTCGCAACGTGGTCGCGAGGTCGCGCTCCATGCGGGGCAAGCCGTGCTGATGTCGTGCGCCGAGACCGGCGACATCGCCGTGCCAACAACTTCAGGCCGATTCCTGGCGCTCCGCCTGCCACGAACGGCGCTCGGCTCCAACATCGAGGACACGATGATGCGCAGATGGGCGGCCAATTCCGAGGCCCTGCGGTTGCTTGCGTTCTACGTCAGGGAACTGGACGACGACTATCGCCTCGAGGCGCCCGAACTGCGCGGCTCTGTCGTCAAGCATCTGGTCGACCTTGCGGAGTTGATCGTCGGCGCGAACCGGGACGGCACGATCGCCGCCGAGGATGGCGGATTGGCGGCGGCACGGCTCGCGGCGGTCAAGGCCGATATCCGCGACAATCTCTGCTATGGCGATCTCATGCTGCCTGCCGTGGCGGCACGCGTGAAGCTCACGCCGCGCCTCATCCAGCGCTTGTTCGAACGCGCGGGCTCGACTTTTTCGGAGTTCGTCCTCGGCGAGCGCCTGGCCCGCGCGCATCGGTTGCTGACCGACCCCGGCCGAACCGCCAGCAGCATCAGCACCATCGCGTTTGAATCGGGGTTCGGTGATCTCTCCTATTTCAACCGCACGTTCCGCCGGCATTTCGGCGCGACGCCGTCGGAAATCCGCGCCGGGCCGCGGCGCTCCTGATCGAGCTCCCTAATCCCTGTGGCGCCGTCGCGCTTGCCTACGGCTCGCCGCAACCGGGTACTCGCCGGATCTGTTCGATCAGCCGCTGGTGACGCTCTGTGGAGAGCGCTCGTTCATTCGCGCACATCAGCATGGCGACGCAGGCGGACGCTGGCGTGGAGGGCCATGCGATGCTGCCGTCGATCGCGCCGTCGCATTTGAGGTAAGCGTTCTTCGCATCCCAAAGGATCGCGCTTTCGGGCATGAGTGTCGACGCGGCGGTCGCGACAAGTGTCGCTCCAATCAACAGCAGCGATCCGAATATGTGCCGACGATATGATTCGCGCATGCCGCTCGTCCATCCTTATGGAGCGCTCGTCGACGATACGCGGCGTCCAAGGCCGGCGATCATTATCGCGGGGCCGGCCTGCACACAATGCTGCCCCGGGGCAGCCATGCGACCCGCAGTGACAGAGCTGCTTCATGTCATCGACCGATGTCGCATTTGTCCAAGTCGCTGTCGCACCGGTCCGTGCTGCATATCCACCAAGCACGTAAAAGGCAGCTTCCGCCTGAGTTTGCCTTTGGGGCGGCCCCACGATTGCGAGACAAGTCTCAAGCGGAGCCATGCCTGTGGAATGCGACGGAGAAATCGATGCCTGACGCCATCGTCCCACCGCTCATTGACGCTCGAACCTTCAAGCTGAACCCGCATGAATCCGTGACCGTCCGCGAACTGGGTCCCGATCATCTAACCGTCGACGTCGTCTACTCGCCGGGCGGGCAGCTGCCTCCCGCGCATTTCCATCCCGCGCAGGACGAGCATTTCAAGATCATTGCCGGGCGTCTTCACATCGTGATCGATGGTCGGAAGACCGAACTCGGCCCGGGTGCAACATGGGACGTGCCGCGGGGCACGCCGCACCGCATGTGGAATGCCGGCAGCGAGCCGGTTCACGCAATCTGGGTCACCACACCGCCGATGCGAACGCTCGAATGGTTCATGGCGCTGGACGGACTGCAGCGTGCGGGGCGCGTCGGCCGCGATGGGATGCCCGGATTGTTGGCGTTCGGCGTGTATCTGACTGCCTATCGCGACGTGTTTCGTCTCGCCGGTCCGCAGTGGCTGCTTGGCCCCGTGCTCCGGAGCTTGGCGGTCATTGGCCGGTTGCGTGGATATCAGCCACTTGCGTCACGATCTTGAAGCCGCTTCGGGAAACATTATGGCTCCGCCTCGCTTGATCGCTCGCCATCTCGCTCATCCTCGCGGCGTGTTCGGCCGCTTTGTTGGCAGCCTGATGAATCGGCACAACAGCCGGATGAACCGCTTTGCGCTGGAGTTGCTCGATGTGAAATCCTCCGATCGCGTGGCCGAGATCGGGTTCGGTGGCGGGGTGACGCTCGCCCCTTTGCTCGGTTGCGCAGCTCATCTGACGGCGGTCGATCGCTCGCAGGATGTGGTGGCGTGGGCGAGAGCGCGATATCGGTCTGCGATCGATGCCGGGCGTGCCGACTTTCTCATTGGAGAGATCGAGGCCTTGCCGCTGGAGAGCGATCAGTTCGACAAGTTATGCAGCGTCAACACGGTGTACTTCTGGCGATCGTTGCCCGCAGGTGCCGGCGAGATCAGGAGGGTGCTCAAGGCGGGTGGCGTGCTCGCGCTCGGCTTCCTGCCGGGTGATGCGATGGAGCGCTTGGGATTCCCTGAGGATATCTTCACCTTTCGAGCCGCCGATGATGTCGGACATGCTTTGCGGCAGGCGGGATTCGGAACCGTCGAGATCCATCGTCCCGAGCCTGAGACGGCGTGGAACGTGATCGTTGCGCGATAGGAAGGGCTTTTCCTCTCGATGTTGTTCGCGGCGAAGGCCGCGGGCGCCCATGCATCGATACTGGATCGCGGGGAGACCACGACGCATCGAACCTGATCGGTTCTGCGCGTACTCATTCAGGAAGGATTGCGCTCATGTCGGCTTTGCTCGTTCGAACAATCCAAAGACAAATCCCCGCGACAAAACGAAGGAATAACGATGGCCAACCGCGCCGTTCTGGTCCTGCTTGCCATGCTGACGCCTTGGTGCGCGCGGGCGAATGACACCTCGGCGGCGCTGGAAACCGGCGGACTTCGCTTCAAGCAGGATCCCGATATCGTGATGCGCTCCGAGGACCTGCTCATCTCCGAGAAGCAGATCCGGATCGTCTACCGGTTCTTCAACACGTCGGCCGCCGACAAGACGATCATGATCGCGTTTCCGATGCCCGACATCGTCGGCACGGCGGCCGACGAGAATATCGGAATCCCGACCGACGATCCCAAGAACATCTTTGATTTCCATGTCACTGTCGATGGCAAGGCGGCGTCGCCGCATCTCGAGCAGACCGCGCTGGCCAATGGTGTGGACCAGACGGCGCTGCTGCGGAAGCTCAGGATCCCGTTGATGCCGATCAGGGGACCCGCGGGCCAGCTGCTCGACCAGGTACCGAAGTCGACTTGGCCGGAGCTCGTCAAGCTCGGCATCGGAGCCATCGAGACTTACGGCAGCGGTGGTCCGATGCAGGATCACCTGGTGCCGACCTGGACGTTGCGTTCGGCCTACACCTGGACGCAGACCTTCCCCGCGGGTCGCGAGCTCACCTTCGAGCAGACCTATCGTCCGAGCGTCGGCGGCTCCGTGCAGACCATCATCGGAGCCGACAATTGGCGCAACAATCCGGAAGCGAAGGGCTTCCTGGCGTCATACTGCATCGACGACGATCTGATCCATTCGATCGAACGCGCGCGTGCCACGAGGCGCACACCTTATCCCCCGTTCAGCGAACGGTCGATCGCCTATGTGCTCTCGACCGGCGCCAATTGGGCGACGCCGATCGGCGACTTTCATCTCACCATCGACAAGGGCGATCCCAATAATCTCGTCAGCTTCTGCGCCGACGGCGTCAGGAAGACCGGACCGACCCGCTTCGAGGTTCGGCATGTGAACTTCACACCGTCACGGGATCTGAAGATCGTCATCTTCGTTCCGAGCCCGAACTAGCGCGGTTGCAGAGCATGCAGTGATTGCGAAGGTGTTGTGTGATGTCGCATCGGTCCCAATCCCCGTCGCATCCGTCCGAGCCTCGCGGCGCACAGGCGCCTAAAAGGCGCCCCGCCGATCATCCCGCGCTGGCCAACCACCGATAGCGACCGAGCGAGGCCTCCAATGACTGACGTCACTTCATCGTTCGTCGATGCCGCTGCGGCGCTTGCGCCGCTGGTGCAGGCATCTGCAGAAGAGAGCGAGCGGTCGCGGCGGCTGCCTGTCCCACTGGTCGAGGCGATGGCGCAGGCAGGCCTCTTCCGGCTCTGGATGCCGCGCACGATCGGTGGCGCGGAGGCCGACCCGATGACCCTCGTTCGGGTGGTCGAGGAGATCTCGCGTGCCGATGGCGCCGCGGGCTGGTGCATGGCTATCGGCGGCGTCTATGGCGTGTTCGGCGGCTATCTCGCAAAGGACGCTGCGCACGAGATCTACGGCAGCGATCCAACGGTTCGCACCGCGGGTGCCTTGCGGCCGATGGGCACTGCCCGGGTCGTCGATGGCGGTTATCACGTCACCGGCCGCTGGCCGCTCGGAAGCGGCTGCCAGCATTCCGGCTGGATGATCGGAAATTGCCGGATCTTCGACGGCGATCAGCCGCGCTTGCAGCCCGACGGAATGCCGGTGATGCGCATCATGCTGTTTCCGACCGCGCAATGCGAGATCTTCGACACCTGGCACAGTATCGGGCTGCGCGGCACGGGCAGCCATGACTATGCGGTCGCCGGTGCCTTCGTGCCGTCCGCGCGGTCGCTCTCGTTCCGCGAGCTGCCGGTGGAGCAGGGGCCGCTCTATGCGTTCCCGACCATCGCGCTGTTCGGGGCGGCGCTCGCGGCCGTGCCGCTCGGCATCGCCCGCCACGCCATCGATATCCTGGTCGGGCTTGTCGGACGAAAGATCGCGTCGCGTTCGCGCAAGCTGCTCAGTGAGGATGCGTTGGTCCAGGCCGACCTCGGACGCGCCGAGGCCCTGCTGGGCTCGGGGCGGGCGTTTCTCCACGGCAAGCTTGCGGAGGCGTGGCAGGCCGTCAGCGCCGGCAAGGTGCTCAGCGTTGCCGAGCGCGCCACGCTGTGGCTGGCATCGACCCACGCGGCCAACGCGGCCAAGCAGGCGACCGAGTTGATGTTCGAAGCCGGCGGCTCGGCGTCGCTCGATGTGAGCTGCGGGCTCGAACGTTGCGTGCGCGACGTCCATGCCGCCGTCCAGCACCTGGCTTTGGCGCCAGCCAACTATCAGATGGCAGGTCAGGCGTATCTCGGCGTGGACATGCGGTCGACGCCATTGCTGTTCTCGGATGATCGCGATGAAGCGCGTTCCCGATCCCCTGCGCTGTGAACGTTCGATCGCCAACGTACCGGCCGCCTTCGATCGGCGGCTTTCAGCCCGCCATCGCCACGGCGAGCTTTGTCAGTTTCTGCGCTGACGGCGCGCCGTCGCGGGATCTGAATATCTTCATCTTCGTTACCAATCGGGGCTGGCCGCCACGCCCTGCCATCAAGCCAGCGCCGTCGTCCGGCGTAGCCAGTCGAGCGGATCGTCACGATGATAGGCCCACTCCGACGGTTCGATATTGTCGATGAACCGCTGGTAGATCACAGCCTGCCTGGCTGTTGCGATCGGTGCAAGGAGACCAGAGGCGCGCACAGGGTCGCATCCCGGCACTCTCGCCGACCATTCGTGGTACCAGTGGTGCCTGATCGTCTCTCGGTGCTCCGGCGCGACCCCGTCGAGAAACGCCGGCTGGTCGAGCAACGGATGGCCGATGCCGCTGTCTCCCCAGTCAAGCAGGGTGAATTGCTGTTCTGCGCCGCGAAAATTGCCGGGATGGCAGTCGCCATGGACAAGCGTGTTCGGCAATCCGCAAGCGTCGATTTCGGCGAACCGCGCCTCAAGACCTCCTACAAAACGCGACAGCGTCGTGCGCTCATCTGCGGACAATCCGTTGCTCGTTCGTTGTACGACGTCGGCGATCGCGGCGGACAAGCTCGGGCCGCTCCAATCGGGCAGCCCCATCGCGCGCAACTCGTCGACGCGGCCGATCCACCAGGCCTGGATGTCGACGAGCAACGTCACCATGCGAAGCAGCTGCGGCAACGCAGCTTCGAACAGGTCATCGCCCGGAATTTCGGCAAGCAGGATGCGTCCGCTATCATCCCGACCCAACAGCGTCGGAACGGAGCGGCCGGCCAGCGCGGCGATGATGCGGCCCTCGTGCCCCAGGAACGGCGGCACCACTTTCAGCCACGCCGATTGGTCGCCGATCGGGATACGCCAGACGCTCGACAGGTTCCAACTGCGAACCTGGACCGGCTTTGCGGTCGGTGCCAAGCCGTGGCTGGCAAGTACCCGCATTGCCCAATCGAGATCGGTGGCCGGACCGCCCGGCTCGGCGTAATGTCGGCGGAGCGAATGTGTTTCGATCGTTCCTGCCCAGCGGTCTGCCGGCACCGGTTTCGCAACCTCGGCCAGATAGGTGACTTCGCCGCCTTGCGGTCGGCCGCGCGCCGATTCGAGCAGACGCAGGATCGTCACCTCGATGTCATGGTGTTCGCGGGCAGCCTGCACGACTGACTCCACTTCCTGCCACCATGGGAGGGCGACAGGAATCGGCGGCAAGCAACCGACCACCGAGCCGTCAGGCGTCACCAACACCAACCTTGCCACGCGCGCCTGAACCGTCGGTCGTTCCTGGCTGCCCATCGTCGTACCTCTCGCGTCATCAGCCCGCGCTGAACGGCTCTGCCACTGCGATGTGTCCAGCACTCGCTGTCGCGCTGTGTTGCTAATCACGTCCGGAAGCCGCCTTCAACCGGCTTCCGCGATTGGTGGAGGTCGAGCACTTCGCCCGTGTGCGGTCGGTCACGCAGCGTCCCTTCGATCATCGCGTGACCGATTCCAAACACCAATGCACGGCAACGTGTTTCAGATTGTTGTCCGATGTCGCATATGTCCAATCCCCCGTCGCCTCAGTCCGAGCCTGCTGGCCAGCGCGCGCATAAAAGGCAGCCCCCGGTGATCGTTACATCCGGCCGCATGAGTCGATTGTGATGCATTGAGGCGACTTGAGACCATCGAGGAGAATGTGATGACGTTTGCACTTCGAGGATATTGCCTTGCGGTTGGCGTGAGCCTGGCATTGTCCGGCGCCGCCATGGCGCAGGATATCAGCGTTGCCGTGGTCGGGCCGATGACCGGTTCGGAGGCGAGCTTCGGCCAGCAATTCAAGAACGGTGCCGATCTCGCGATTGCCGATATCAACGCGGCGGGCGGCGTGCTCGGCAAGAAGCTGAAGCTGGAGGTCGGCGACGACGCCTGCGATCCGAAGCAGGCGGTGTCGGTCGCCGAGAAGATGGCCGGGGCGAAGATTCCGTTCGTGGTCGGGCACTTCTGCTCGTCGACCTCGATTCCCGCCTCGGATGCCTATGCCGAGGGTAACGTGCTGCAGATCACGCCGGGCTCGACCAACCCGCTGTTCACCGAGCGCGGCTTGTGGAACACGTTCCGCGTCTGCGGCCGGGATGACCAGCAGGGCATGGTCGCGGCCGCCTATATCATCAAGAACTACAAGACCAAGAACGTCGCGATCATCCACGACAAGACGACCTACGGCAAAGGCCTTGCCGACGAAACCAAGAGCGCCATCAACGCGGCTGGGGTGAAGGAGAAGCTCTATGAAGCCTACACCAAGGGCGACAAGGACTTTGCCGCGCTGGTGTCCCGCTTCAAGAAGGAACAGATCGATTTCGTCTATGTCGGCGGCTACTATGCCGAAGCGGCGCTGATCCTGCGCCAGATGCGCGAGCAGGGCGTCAATGCCGTGCTGATGGGCGGCGACGCCCTGGTCGACAAGCAGTTCGCCGCGATCGCGGGGCCGCTTGCCGAGGGATCGCTGTTCACCTTCTCGCCCGACCCGCGCAAGAAGGTGACCGCGGCCGCGACCTTGAAGAAGTTCAAGGACAAGGGCATCGATCCCGACGGCTACACGCTCTACAGCTACGCCGCGTTCCAGATCTGGAGCCAGGCGGTTGCCCGCGCCCAGACCACGGATGCCAGGAAGGTCGCGGTCGCCATCAAGGCCGGTAGCTGGGACACCGTGCTCGGCAACATCAGCTACACGCCGAAGGGCGACATCACCCTGATCGACTATGTCGTGTACCGCCGCGACAAGGACGGCAACTACGCCGAGCTGCCGGCCGCCGGTCAATGATCGCATGCCGCGACATCGGCGCTTCTTCCCTGATCGATGTCGCGGCCGTGCCGGCTCACAGCGCCAACGGACCAATCCTCTGCCAGCCCCGGAGGTGTTGGCGCTGTGACGCCCGGCAGAATGAATAGCGACCTGCTCCCGCACAACCACCGTCGGGCCGATCCAGCAATCGATCACGACAACCGAAGAGGCAACACGTGTCTGACATGAGTCTCGCCAATGATGGCGGTCGGAGTGACAAAGGTTCGGCCGAATGGCGCGCCGGACCGCCGTCAGGCGGACCGTCGCATTCCTATCCGCTATTGGTGCGTGATCACGGTCTCGGCACCGCGCTGAAGCTGCTGCTGGAAACCCTGCCTTACGCGCTGGCGCGGTGGAGCGTGCTGCTCGGCTTTGCCACGGCTTGCGCGCTCTGGGCTCTCGTTGCCGTTGGCGGCGCGGTGTGGCTCGGCACCCACGTTGCGACGGTGTTCGGCTATTGCTGGCTGCTCGGCGTCCTGCTCGTCGGCGGATGGATCTGGGGCACGATCCTGCGCTATACGCTGCACATGATCGCCTGTGGCCACGTCGCCGTGCTGACCGAGCTGATCACGCGCGGCAGCATCGGCAATGGCAGCGAAGGCCAGTTCGCCTATGGCCGTCGCATCGTCATGGACCGGTTCGGCGAGGTCGCGATCCTGTTCGGGCTCGGCGCGCTAATCCGGGCCGTGCTGCGCGCGTTTCACAATGCGCTCGATACGCTTGGCGATTGGCTGCCGGCCCCCGGCATGAAGGCGGTCGTCGGTCTGCTCAACACCATCCTGTCGGCGGCCACGCGCTATCTCGACAAGGTGGTGTTGTCCTACGATCTGGCGCGCGGCGGCGATGACCCCAAGCGGAACGTCCAGGATGGACTGGTCTATTACTGCCAGAACGCCAAGCCGATTTTGGCGACGTCGGTCTGGATGGTCATCGTCGAGCGGATCCTGAGCATCCTGCTTTGCCTGCTGCTGCTGGTCCCGGCCGGCCTCGTGACGGTCTGGCTTCCGGAAGCTATCAGGGAGTATGGCGCGATCGTCACCGTCTGCATCGCGGCCCTGTTGGCGGTGACGGTGCGGGCAGCCTTCATCCAGCCGCTGTTCCTGATCTGCATGATGATCCGCTTTCACGCCCTGATTGAAAACCAGCCGATCAATTCGACATGGGTCGGCTATCTCGACGGCCTCACCGACAAGTTCCGGCAGATCGTTCGCTGAGCTCGGCAGCCGCCGGCTCATTCGGCGTGTCTGTGCCCGACCCGGGCGGCTACACGTTCTGGCCAAAGCGCGCAGCGCCCGGCACCGGCGCGAGCCATGTCACGGCATGATCGGCGTAGATCTCGATCTGAGGCCGCAGCCCGTCCAGTTCGTCGAGCGTGCCGGCTTTCACCACGACCTTTCCGGGCATCAATGCGGTCTTCGCCAGCAGCGGGGAGCCGCAGCGTCCGCAGAAATGGCGATGGACGGGATGGCCGCTGTCGCCCTCGTCGATGAACACCACGGTCTCGCCGGACTGTTGATAGTCGGCCTCGCGGACCACGAGGTTGAACGAAAACAGGCTCCCGCTTTGCTTCTGGCAGTGCGTGCAATGGCAGATTGCGGTACCCCGAGGCTCTCCTTTCACCGTATAGCGCACCGCTCCGCAGAGACAGCCGCCTTCTCGATCCTGCATCACGTCGTCTCCTTTGCGGTCGTGGTCACCGAAACCGAAAGCCTCAGAGATTGCCGGTTACCGCGTCGATGAAGGTCGCAGCTGACTCCTTCAACTGCTTGCGGCTGTATCCGGCGCGCTCCATCACGGCCAAGCCGCGCGTGAATGTCACGATGACGCGCGCCAGCCGGTTTGCATCGGCTGTGCTCCGCCGGCCGGGCGCCATGCTGATGGTCTTGCCGATCAGCTGCTCGAGCCGGCTCAGCACGGCTTGCACGCGCTGACGCACATCCCCGCTGGAGATCGCCGCGTCGAGCGCCGTGCGCGTGGTCAGGCAGCCGCGTTGCGGCGATCCGTCGGTCATGCTGACGATGATCATGTCGAAGAAATTGCGCAGCCCGGCCGCGGCGTCGCCGTGGGACAGCGCGTTGCCGGCCCCCTCCAGGAACTGCTCTGTATACCGGTCGAAGGCGCGCAGGAAGATCGCTTCCTTGTCGCCATAGGCGTTGTAGAGGCTGCCGCGCTGCACGCCGGTCGCCGCCGCGAGGTCCTGCATGGTCGCGTCGTGCAGGCCCTTGCGCCAGAACACGTCGAGCGCGGTTGCGATTACCTCGTCCTCGTCGAATTGACGCACGCCCACCATCGGGTTCGCTCCTCCATGTCATTCTTGACATCATCGTCAAAGTTGACATTCATGTCAAGAACGAGGTCCCAGGAGGTTCTGCATGATCACCGCCGTCACGACGTTCAAGTTCCCGAAGCCGATCACTCGCGAGGAAGCGCGCAGCCTCTTCCTGAGCACCGCACCGATCTATCGGGAGGTGCCGGGGCTGTTTCGCAAGACCTATGTGCTGTCCGACGACGGCATGACGGCCGGCGGCATCTACTTCTGGAACTCGAGGCCGGAGGCCGAAGCGCTCTACACCGATGCTTGGCGCGCCCGTGCCCGGGAAAAGTATGGCGCCGATCCGACGGTCAGCTATTTCGAAAGTCCCGTGGTGGTCGACAACGTCGCCCGGCAGATCGTTGCCGACGAGTAGCAGGGCGTCCGCAAGGCAGCGATGGCGGAGACGCATCACAGCGCATTGAGCGCTTTGTGCGACGGAGCGAGCGGTAGCCATTCCGGTATCTGTCGCCTGGCGAGCCAGTATGGCCGCCAAATCGCGCGCCAGGTCGGGCGATCGAGCGGCGCGGTGCCCCATCCGCGATGCCGGATCTCCATCCGCAACAGGTCATGGGTGTGCAGCCATTGGCGCGCGGCCCACCAAACCTCGCGGGGCATCTCGGTATTTCGGATACCGGCAAGCTCGGCGATACCGGGCAACGGACCTTCAAAGCGCGCCGCAACCCTTAAGGTGGCAACGCGTCGCCCGCTTTGCCTGACGCTCCAGAGCCGCGAGCGATCGTGAGCGAGATTGTGGCCGTAGGTGCGGAGGCAGTTCTGCATGGCTTCCGCTTCTTCCGCGATGTCCGCGGTCGAGTTCAGCGGGATGAAGTCGTACCCATCGACGCGGCCTGGCTGCAACCACATGTCCGCGATCGGCTGTGAGCCGAGGCTGACATGCAACGCAATCATGGTGCGCCATGCGTCGGTCGCCGCCAGCGCCGAACTGAACTGCATGCCCGGCGTCCACCTCCGGTCGATCAACGCGTGTCCCAACGTCGCCGGCTGGGTCGAGAACCACACCCACAGGCCGACGAGCCGCAATCGTGCGGGATCGACGCGCGGCGGTGCCCGGACCAGTTCGCGCGCCATCCAGATCGCCGCCGGTCCATGCGCGACCTCGGCAACGGTGGCGACGGATCTCAGCCAGATCGGCGCGAGCCTGGATGATGGCGGCAAATGGTTCGCGATCTGCCGGCGAAACAGGTCATCATCAGGCAATGGCGTGATTGGCCGCGTGAACGTTTCCGGCGGCAGTTTCCGCAGCCACAGCGGAATACTGGCCGCGGCTGCGGCGTCCACGAGGGAGCGTCCTTCGATGACGCATGCGAGCGCGGCCGCTGGGTCGAGCCCGGCTCGCGGGACCGCCAGCGCGAACAACAGCGCAGGAAAGCTCGTGGCAAGGTCCGCCACGCGCGTGTGCTGCATGGCCAGCGCGCGGACCTTTCCCTGAACGTCCGGATGATATCTTCGCAGCTGACGTTCGGGCAGCGCGGAGCGTGTGGCCTCCCGACGAGAGGCCAGCAGAAGCGATGAGGTCATGACAATGGTTCCGCAGACGCGGAGCTCGAGACAGACTTGATTTGTGTGTGGGTGTCAGAATCTCACCCGGGATCCGATCCCGGGACGCACGTCAAATATCGCGCGGCAAGCCCGGGAAGCGCGCAGACCTGAACATCGTCGCCTCCTTGATTGAAATTGCGGAGCGCTCCCATAGCCCATTTCTCACCGACAGGCAACGTGAAGTTGTTCGGCGTATCGGCGGGCGTGATGTGTGCGTCGAGAGCTCTTCACGATCCCGGCCGACGACGCTAGTCTGGAGAAAGGGTAACAAGAAACGCACGGCGGGAGGCCGCAATGACCCAACAGCGATCCTCAGGTTCCGCCGCGCTGCCGCGCCGCAGGCTCGGCCGTACCGGGCTCGATGTCTCCATCCTCGGCTTTGGTACCGCGCCGCTCGGCGATCTCTTTGCGCGGCTCGACGATGCGACCGCGATCGCGACGGCGGAGCGGGCCTTTGCGCTGGGCGTGAACCTGCTGGATTCCTCGCCGCTGTATGGGCATGGTCTCGCCGAGCATCGCTGCGGCGCCGCGCTGCGCCGGGTCGCGCGCGACGACATCGTCGTCTGCACCAAGGTCGGGCGCTGGATGGATCCCTTCAAGGGACGCGGCGATGGCTCCAATTTCGTCGGCGGCCAGCCGCATCGCGCCGTGGTCGATTATTCATATGACGGCACCATGCGCTCGGTGGAGCAGTCGCTGCTGCGGCTCGGCACTGACCGCATCGACCTGCTGCTGATCCACGACGTCGACGTCTGGACCCATGGCGCTGACGCCATCGAGGCCCGGTTCCGCGAGGCGATGGCGGGTGCTTATGTCGCGCTCGACAAACTGCGCGGCGAGGGCGTGGTCAAGGGGATCGGGATCGGCGTCAACGAGGCCGAGATGTGCGTGCGCTTCGCCAAGGCGGGCACGTTCGACACCATGCTGCTCGCCGGCCGCTATTCGCTGCTGGAGCAGCCGGCGCTCGCCGAGTTCCTGCCGCTGGCACAGGCCCAGGGCATCGGCGTCATGCTCGGTGGCGTGTTCAACTCCGGCATCCTGGCGACCGGTGCGATCGCCGGCGCCAAGTACAATTACAAGGACGCGCCGCCGGACGTGATGCAGAAAGTCGCCGCCATCGAACGCGTCTGCCGTGGTCATGGCGTGGCGTTGCCGACCGCCGCGCTGCACTTCGCGCTGGGCCATCCGGCGGTCGCGAGCCTCGTGCTCGGGGCGCAGACGCCGCAGGAGGTCGAGCGCAACGTCGCCGCGTTGTCGTCACCCGTTCCCGCCGCGCTGTGGCGTGACCTGAAGAATGAAGGGCTGCTCGATCAGCATGCGCCGGTGCCGGCATGATGCGGATCGATGCCCATCACCATGTCTGGACTTTGGCGCGAGCCGATTATGGCTGGCTGACACCCGAGCGCGGGCCGATCTACCGCGACTTCGGTCTGGCTGATCTCGCGCCGCATCTCGCCACGGCGGGGATTGAGGGCACCATCCTGGTGCAGGCGGCGCCAACCGAGGCCGAGACAGCTTTCATGCTCGACGTCGCCAAGGGCTCGGAGCTGGTGCGCGGCGTCGTCGGCTGGATCGACTTCGACGCATCCGACGCGGTGGCACGGATCGACGCGATCGCCGGACGCGAGCTGCTGGTCGGCCTGCGGCCGATGGTGCAGGACATCGCCGATGACGACTGGCTGTTGCGGCCGGAGTTGGTGGCACAGCTCGAAGCGATGGCACGGCACGATCTGGTGTTCGACGCGCTGGTGCTGCCGCGCCATCTGTCGCGGCTCGTCCAGGTGGTCGATCGCCATCCCGACCTGCAATTCGTGCTCGATCATTTCGGCAAGCCGCAGCTCGCGAGCGGCGACATCGCGACCTGGAAGAACGACATTGCGGACCTCGCCACGCGTGGCAACGTCGTCTGCAAGCTGTCGGGGCTGGCAACGGAGGCGGCGGCGAACTGGCAAGTCGCCGATCTCCGCGAGGCCGTGGATCATGCGCTCGCATGCTTCGGGCCGCAGCGCATGCTGTGGGGCAGCGACTGGCCTGTGATCAATCTTGCCGGCGGCTACGGGCACTGGTTGGCGGCTGCGGAGCGCCTGCTTGCCGATTTGTCAAGTGAGGCAAAGGCCGCGATTTTCGGCGGCAATGCGGCGCGCGTCTATTTGTCAAGCCGCGGACGGCCGACAGCCCTGAAATAGATTGCAGGGGGCGCCTCATTTGATCCACAGCGCGCCTTGATGAATCAATCCGGGATGGTTCATAAGCGGCGTCCGCGCCATCGGTGAGCCGGCGGCGCAACGGGATCAGAGAGAGAAGCGTGGCCAAGATTCATCATCAGATTGCGCAGGAGCTGGGGGTTCGCGACGAGCAGGTCGAGGCGGCGGTGACGCTGCTCGACGGTGGCGCCACGGTGCCGTTCATCGCGCGATACCGCAAGGAGCTTACCGGCGCGCTCGATGATGCGCAGCTGCGCACGCTGGAAGAACGGCTGACCTATCTGCGCGAACTCGAGGAGCGTCGCACCGCGGTGCTCAATTCGATCCGCGAGCAGGGCAAGCTCGATGCCGCGCTCGAAGCCCAGATCATGGCGGCCGACAGCAAGGGCCGTCTGGAAGACATCTATCTGCCGTACAAGCCGAAGCGCCGCACCAAGGCCGAGATCGCCAAGGAGGCCGGGCTCGAGCCGCTCGCGGACATGCTGCTGGCGAAGCCCGAGAACGAGCCGAAGGAGGTCGCCGCACCCTTCGTCAATGCCGACAAGGAAGTCGCGGATGTCGCCGCCGCGCTCGAAGGCGCGCGTGCGATCCTGGTCGAACGCTTCGCCGAGGATGCCGATCTGATCGGCGCGCTGCGCGAGGAGATGTGGTCGAACGGCATCATGGCCTCGACCGTCCGCACCGGCAAGAAGACCGAGGGCGAGAAGTTCAAGGACTATTTCGATTTCTCCGAGCCGCTGCCGAAGCTGCCGTCGCACCGCATCCTGGCGCTGTTCCGCGGCGAGAAGGAAGAGGTCCTCGACCTCACCATCAAGCCGGAGGCCGAGGCGCCGGCCGTCGGTGTGCCCGGCCTCTACGAATTGCGGATCATGAACCGCTTTGCGATCTCCAATCAGGGGCGCAAGGGCGACAAGTGGCTGGCGGAGACGGTGCGCTGGGCCTGGCGAACCAAGATCCAGATCCATCTCAACATCGATCTGCGGATGCGGCTGTGGGCTGCGGCCGAGACCGAGGCGGTGCGCGTGTTCGCCTCGAATTTGCGCGACCTGCTGCTCGCCGCGCCGGCCGGCGCCCGCGCCACCATGGGGCTCGACCCCGGCTATCGCACCGGCGTCAAGGTCGCGGTGATCGATGCCACCGGCAAGGTGGTGGCGCATACGGCGATCTATCCGCATGAACCGCAGCGGCGCTGGGACGAGTCGCTTGCCATCCTCGGCAAGCTTGCGATCGAGCATGGCGTCGAGCTGATTGCGATCGGCAACGGCACTGCGTCGCGCGAGACCGACAAGCTCGCCACCGAACTGGTGAAGCGGCTGCCCGAGCGCAAGATGACCAAGATCGTGGTCTCCGAAGCCGGCGCGTCGGTTTATTCGGCCTCCGCCTTCGCCTCGAGCGAATTGCCTGATCTCGACGTCACCATTCGCGGCGCGGTATCTATCGCAAGGCGCTTGCAGGATCCGCTCGCCGAACTGGTCAAGATCGATCCGAAGGCGATCGGCGTCGGCCAGTACCAGCACGATCTCGGCGAGGCCAAGCTGGCGCGTTCGCTCGATACCGTGGTGGAGGACTGCGTGAACGCGGTCGGCGTCGACGCCAACACCGCATCGGTGCCGCTGCTCGCGCGGGTGTCGGGCATCGGCCAGGGGCTGGCGCAGAGCATCGTGCAGCACCGCGACGCCAACGGTCCGTTCAAGTCGCGCAAGGCGCTCAAGGACGTGCCGCGGCTCGGACCGAAGGCGTTCGAGCAGTGCGCCGGCTTTTTGCGCATCACCAATGGCGACGATCCGCTCGATACCTCCGGCGTGCACCCGGAAGCCTATCCGGTGGTGCGCCGCATCCTCGAAGCGACCAAGAGCGACATCAAGGCGCTGATCGGCAATGCCGAGATCGTGCGCGGCCTGAAGCCGCAATCCTTCGTGGACGACACTTTTGGTCTGCCGACGGTGACCGACATTCTGCGTGAGTTGGAGAAGCCCGGCCGCGACCCACGTCCCGCGTTCAAGGCGGCGGTGTTCAAGGACGGCGTCGAGGAGGTCAAGGATCTCAAGAAGGGCATGATCCTCGAGGGCACCGTGACCAACGTCGCAGCGTTCGGTGCCTTCGTCGACATTGGCGTGCATCAGGACGGTCTGGTGCACATCTCGGCGATGTCGCGCAATTTCATCAAGGACCCGCGCGAGGTGGTGAAGCCGGGCGATATCGTCAAGGTCAAGGTGCTCGACGTCGAGGTCGCGCGCAAGCGCATCGCGCTGACCCTGCGGCTCGACGACGAGATCGGGCCGAAGAAGGACAATGCCGGGCCGTCACGCGATTTTTCGCGCGGCTCGGCCAAGATGTCTTCGTCCGCGCCGCGTCGTCCACAGGAGCAGTCCGGCGGCGGCGCGCTTGCCGAGGCGCTACGCCGCGCCGCCGAGAAAAGCGGGCGCGGCAAGCCGACCTGACGGAACGCCCCATCTCGTGGCGCATCGCCACTGTGCGATGCGCCAGCTTTGCATCAACGCCGGGGGCGTGGCAGTAGCGCTCATGCCTCCGGGGGCAGGAAGTCGTCCATGTTCAACAGCGGATGCGGGTATTTGAACGTGTTCATGGACATCGGCAGGACCATGCCTTCCGGTGCACCCGGTACGAAATAATTGCCCTGGTACTGGTTCGGCAGCGCCATCGCTGAACCAGGTTCGTAGGACGTGCCGATCGGCGCATAGCTCATGTCGGTGCCGAACACCGCGTGCAGCGCCAGATCGACGAAGTTCATATACTTGAGCGTCCCGCGCAGATGCGTATCCTGTGCGATCAGCGCCGTGATGCTGTCCTTGACGTAGAACAGCGACGCCATGTCTTTGACGACGCCGTTGAAATCATGCGCGCCGTCGTGATGCACAACGTAATTGTGCCCGGTTTCCTTCATGATGACGCGCCGGACGTAGGACGGCAGGTCGCCGTGGAACAGGCGGATGCGCCGGGCCGCCTCCGGATAGAGCCGGCGAACCCGCTCATGGGTGAATTGCAGATAGGGCGCGTGCAGGTCGATCAGGTCGAGATCGAAATCGAACGAACCCATGCAACCCGCGATGAACGCCGACGCGCCACCCATGTAGACGCCGACCTCGGCGACCCGGTCGTACTGCCCGTTGAAATCGCGCAGCGTCCGCACCAGATCGAAGTAGTACTGGCTGGAGCACTGGTCTTCGTACGGCAGATCCGTTTGCTGTTGCTGCCGATCGATGATCCGATCGAATATCCGGTTTTGCCCGCGCTGGATGGCGCTGGTGTAGAGGGCGCGAAACCCGCTGAACAGCTCGATGCCGAGCTTCTCCGCCGGATTGGCGATGTCTTCGAGGCTGCGATCCGGCTCGATGAATTCGCCCAAGGGCATCTCGGTATTCTCGTATAATGCCCCCTGCCGCGGCGGAGGTTGCCGAGCGCGCGGCCAGCGGGGGTATTCCAAGCGTTCTCCTCTGTAACGCAGCAGGCGACGATTTCAGGCAGGGTTTCTGCGCCGAGATTCAGCCCCGCCGGCGGCGTCCGGCCGAACGGTTCGCGCGGCTCGTCCGGCCGCGGTCTCCGATCAACCATCTGCGCCGCGCGCCGGCTCGTCGGCCGATCACGCCTCGCTCTGGCAACCCCGCAAATGGGCGCCGTCTCGGCGCCCGGCGCGATCAAACGAAGGCGCTCAGCCCGGTGATGTCCCGCCCGACGATCAGGGACTGGATTTCGGCGGTACCTTCGTAGGTGACCAGGCTTTCCATGTCGCACATGTGGCGCATGACGTGGAAATCGAGCGTGATGCCGTTGCCGCCGAGCACGTCGCGCGCCATCCGACACACATCGCGTCCCTTGACGCTGCAATAGTACTTGGCGAGTGCGGCCATCGTCTCCTCCAGCTTGCCGTCGTCGATCAGGCGGCCGAGCCGGATGCAGTAAAGCTGCATCGCGGTGACGTCGCCGAGCATGTTGACCAGGATCGATTGGATCATCTGTGACTTGGCGATCGGCTTGCCGAACTGGATCCGGCGTTGTGCGTAGGTCAGGGCGATGTCGTAGGCCGAAACCGCATTTCCGAGCGACGCCCAGGCCACCGTGTTGCGGGTGCCCATCAGCACCCTGGCGCAATCCTTGAACGAATTGCAGTTCTTCAGGCGCGCGTCCTCCGGGACCCGGCAGTCGGTGAGCGTGATGTCGGCGTTCTGCACCATCCGCAGCGACACCTTGCCCCCGATCTTGGTCGCCTTGTAGCCCGGATTGTCCTTCTCGACGACGAACGCCTTGACCTGCTTGTCGGCGACGTCGCGGGCATAGACCACGATGTAGTCGCACCAGACCGCATTGCCCGGCCAGCGCTTGCGGCCGTTGATCACCCACTCGTCGCCTTCGCGCTTCGCGGTCGCTTCGAGGCCGACCGAATCCGATCCATGATCGGGCTCGGTCAGGGCGAACGCGCCGACCTTCTCGAACCGGGCCATCTGCGGCAGGTAGCGCTGTCGCTGCTCTTCGGAACCGAGCAGGTTGATCGACTGCATCGCCAGCCCGAGATGAACCGCGAAGAAGGTCGCGATGCTCGAATCGATCCGGCTGAGCTCCATCATGACGAGACCGGCGCCGACCGCGGTCATCGGGCGGCACCCGTGCTCGCGCATGTTGTGATCGCCGACGATGTTCAGCGCGGCGATCTTGGGCACCAGTTCGAACGGAAACTCGCCGCGCTCCCAATAAGAGTTGACGATCGGCAGCACCTCGCTCTCGCCGAACTCGCGCACCTTGGCCAGGATGTCGACCTCCTCAGCCGTCAATTGCTCCTTCATCAGGAAATAGTCGGTGCCGCGAGCGCGTCCGATGTTGTCGCTGAGCTTGTCGGTGATGGGATCGGCCATGGGGGTCCTCCTTGATATGATTGGCGGGCGGTTTGTTTTAGGTGCCTCGCCGCTTCGACGTCGCTGTGCTCGGTCTGGTCCTCGATCAGGTGCGCGGAATCGTCTCCCTCACAATGCCCTTCACCTCGCCTTCCGAGCCATGTTCGAAGCAGAAGATCGGCGTCGGCGGCGCAACGTTGAGGTGCTGAACGTGTGGTCTCTGGAGATACTGACGCGCTCACGTGATGTCTGTGTGCAAGCAGATGCGCGTTCGACGTCACGTCAGCATGGCAACGGCGGTTCGAGCATACTGCGTCAACAAGAATTCGGTCGCAACCGGATAGGGAGTTTCGAATGGGCCCCCGTTGCGGGCGGGCTCCCGAATGGAGCAGCACCGAGGTGCGAAGCGGACAGGTCGAGGTGCGAATCGGACAGGGAATTGCTCTGCGGACGTCATGGATCGTGCGAAATCACGTTCGCCCACAAGCACGCGATCATGTCGTGAGGTCGCTTTCGGATTCTAAATCCGGCGTCAGAATCTGGCGCATTTGTCAGTTGAAGTCGGTCTTGCGCGCGCGTCTTCTGACGCTCCTCTGCTGGCGGCGACATCAGGCGCGCCGCGGTCCCAATCAGGGAGAGGGTTTCATGAAGAACAGGGTGTTCAGATTTCTCACGACGGCGACACTCGCTGTCAGCGTAGCGCTTGCTCCGGCCGCTTTCGCCAGAGGTGGTGGCGGCGGCGGACATGGCGGTGGCGGTGGTCATGGCGGCGGCTTCGGCGGCGGCATGCATGGCGGTGGCATGGCGTTCGCCGCGATGGGTGGCGGTGGGCACTTTGCAGGCGGTCACTTCGGCAGTGCCCGCTTCGCGGGTGCCGGCGCGTTTGGGCCGCGGTTTGCCGGCGCTGGATTCCATGGCGCGCGCTTCTTCCATCATGGCGGCTTCTTCCATCATCACCGCTTCCATCGCTTCGCGTTCTTCGGCGCGCCCTATCTCTATGCCGGTTATGACGATGGCTGCTGGCGCAGGGCCTGGACGTCCTATGGGCTGCAATGGGTCAATGTGTGCGGGGACTATTGGTGATCGCCCAACCACCCGCACCGTTGTCGCGGCCGTCGCCAGACGTTCCATCCAGCCCCGGAATGGGATAGTCTGGCGGCGACTGTCGCGGGGCACTCGAGAGTTGGAGAACTCGGAGAGTTCAGGACGCCACGGAGAGTTCAAGAGTATGACCGGAGCGCATCGCCGCATTCTCGTCGTCGAGGACGATCCTGAAACCGCCGATCAGCTCGTCGAGGAGCTCACCATCAGCGGCTATGACGTGGATCTGGCGGCAAGCGGCCGCGAGGCGCTGAGCCGGGGAGCGGCGCGCGACTATGCGGTGATCACGATCGATCGCATGCTGCCCGACATCGATGGCATCACCGTGATGCGCCAGATGCGCGGCGACGGCATCGCGGTGCCGTTCCTCATCATCAGTGCGCTCGGTGAGGTCGACGACCGGGTGCGGGGCTTGCGCGCCGGCGGCGACGACTATCTGGTCAAGCCGTTCTCCTTTGTCGAGTTGCTGGCGCGGCTGGAGGCGCTGGGCCGCCGCAGCGAGACCGTTGCCAAGGAGACCATCCTGCGGGTCGGCGATCTCGCGGTCGACCTGATCGCGCGGACGGCCAGCCGCCGCGGCCGCAAGATTCCGCTGCTGCCGAGGGAGTTTCAACTGCTCGAATATCTCGCGCGCAACGAGGGCCGCGTGGTGTCGCGCGCCATGCTGCTTCAGCATGTCTGGGACCTGCATTTCGATCCGTCGACCAACATCATCGACGTCTATGTCGGGCGCGTGCGCCGCAAGGTCGACGACCAGCAAGCCTATCCGCTGATCCATACGATCCGCGGCATCGGATACTGCCTCCGTGCTCCTGGCTAAGACCCTTGGCTCATCGACCTTCCGTTTGGCCCTGATCGCCATCGGTGTATTCGGCCTGATCGTGTCCGCGATCTTCGCTTACGTCTACTGGTCGACACTGTCCTATGTGCGGGATCGATCCGACCGCGCCATCACGATCGAGCAGGCACGTCTCGACGAGGCTTATGCGCGGTCGGGACGCGACGGCCTGTCCGCGCTGATCACGCAACGCATCGCGGACAAGGGCTTTGCCGATCATGTCTATCTGCTGGCCGGCCCCGGCTCCGCGGTGCTTGCAGGAAATCTCCGGCAATGGCCGCCAGACGTTGTTGGGCCTGGCTGGGCCGAGTTTCGCGTCTCGCTGCCACAGTCCACCCGTGGAAGTGCGTTGGTGCGCGCCATGACGGAAACCTTTTCGAATGGCGACCGGCTGCTGGTCGGTCGTGACATCAGCGATCTCGATCGCTTCATGGCGCAGATCAGGGCCGCAGGGTTCGCGGTCGTCGTGCTGATCATCGTGCTTGCGGCCGCCGCCAGTATCGGAGTGACGCGGCGTACGGTCGGCCGGATTGAGTCGATCAATGCGACCAGCCGCGCCATCATGCTGTCCGGCCTCGACCAGCGCATCCCGCTCCGCGGCAGCCATGACGAATGGGATCGCGTCGCCGAGAATCTCAATCTGATGCTGGATCGCATCCAGACTTTGATGGGAGACGTCAAGCAGGTCGGCGAGAATATCGCCCATGACCTGCGCACGCCGCTGACGCGGATGCGCGGCCGGCTCGAGAAGGCCTATCACTCCTCGCGCGACGGCGGCGCCGACGCGGTGCTGATCGGCGACACCATCGCCGATCTTGACGCGGTGCTCGGAATGTTCGCGTCGATCACCCGGATCTCCGAAATCGAGACGCGGGCGCGCAAGGGTGCGTTTCGCAGCGTCAATCTCGCCGAGATCGCGGGCGAGGTGGTCGAGCTCTATGATGCTGCCGCCGAACAGGTCACCACCGGCCTCGGTCTGGCCGGCGATCCGGCGGTGCTGGTCACCGGCGACCGCGATCTGTTGTTCGACGCCATCGCCAATCTCGTCGACAACGCCATCAAGCATGGCCGCCCGGGCGGCCTTGTGACCGTGACCTGCGACAATGAGGAGGGCGGCGCGGTGATCGCGGTCGCCGACAATGGCCCCGGCATTCCCGCCGACCAGCGCGATCACGTGTTCAAGCGCTTCTACCGGCTCGAGCAGAGCCGCTACACCCCGGGCAACGGTCTCGGCCTCAGCCTGGTTGCAGCCGTTGCGAGCCTGCACGGCGCGGAGGTCGAATTGCGCGACAACGCGCCGGGATTGCTGTGCCGGCTCGTGTTTCCCGCGGCGGAAATGTAATTCACCCGTCATTCCGGGGCCCGCGGAGCGGGAGCCCGGAATCCATTTCGCCACGCGTGATGCGGTTCAATGGATTCCGGGCTCAGCCCCTCGGGCTGCCCCCGGAATGACGAGGGACAAGCGCGCCTCCTGCCATTTGTGCGATCGCGCAAGCCTCGGTGTCAAAACCTCACCGCCATGTCCACGAGCCTCCGATGCGCCGCCTCGCGCGCGGCGTGGGCCGGCTCCGTGGGCCCGGCGGTCGGGCCGATCGGCACGAAGCGGACGTCGCTGATCCCGATGAAGCGCAGCGCCTCGCGCAGATACGGCGTCGCCATGTCGATGCGGCCGCGGTTCATGCCGGTGACGAAATCGCTGCCGCTGGCGATGATCACCAGCGTCGGGCGGTCCTTGAGCAGTGGCAGATAGCCTTGCGCGGGATCGAAGCGGAAGCTCAGCCCGGGCTGGATGATGAGGTCGAGCCACTGCTTGAGCTTGTAGGGAATCGAAAAATTCCACATCGGCGTCGAGATCAGCACGCGATCCGCCAGCGACAGCCGCAGCGCCAGACGCTCGGCGGCCGCGAACGCGTCGCGTTGGGCATTGCTGAACGCCCTGCCGCCGATCCGGGCGTATTTGGCCTCCAGCACGTCCCCTTCGAACTCCGGCAACCGTTCGCGCCACAGGTTCAACGCATCGATCTCCCAGTCCGGGCGGACCTTGTTGAACTGGTCCAGAAACACGCGTGCACCCGCTGCCGATTCCGAATCGGCGCGGGGAGAGCAGGCGACGTGAAGCAGTTTCGGCACCGCTTCCGCCTTTCAGCCAAGCGCCTTGATGACGGTGTCGGAGTTGGTCACGACGGAGACGTTCTGGAGTGCAAAATTGATCGCGGCGTTGTGCCAGTCGGCGTTCATGGTCGAGCAGCAATCTTCCGGCACGATCATGAAATAGCCCTTGTCGGCGCCGGTGCGGGCGGTGTGCTCGACCGACATGTTGGTCCAGGCCCCGGTGTTGATGATCATGTCACGGCCGGTCGCCTTCAGGATGGTTTCCAGCCGCGTGCCTTCCCAGGCGCTCATCCGCATCTTCTCGACCACGAAATCGCCCGGGCGCGGCTCGAGGCCGGAGACCGGCGCCGCGCCCCAGCTGCCGCGCACCATTGCCTTGCTGTCCACCAGCCCTTCGAACAGCGGCGCATTCAGCGTCACGCCCGGCGCACCTGGCTCGACCACGAACCAGACATGGATGATCGCCACTCCGCGGGCACGCGCGGCCTCCGCCACGCGACGGACATTCTCAATGACATGCTGCTGGCGTGCATGCGCAGGCGCGCCCGAGTCCGCGAATGCGCCACCGTCCATGATGACGTCGTTCTGCATGTCCTGGATGATCATCGCGCAGCGCTGCGGGTCGATCTGCATCTCGCCGGCCGCGAGGTTTGGCGCGGCGGAAGATGTTGCTGCACTCGTCCCGGCGCGCTTGCCGCTCATATAGGGCTCATGACGCGGCCCGACTTTTGTGGGGACTGCGTAGACCGAATGGGTCGCGGTCAGATAGAGCGTACGAAAATCGGGGCCGCCCCAGGCCAGATTGGCGACGAGCTCGGGCAGGCGGACCTTGCCGAGCAGGTCGCCGCCAGGCGTGTAGACCCAGACGCCGCCGGGGGCGGTGACCCAGACATTGCCGCGCTGGTCGCATTTCATGCCGTCGGGCAGACCAGGTTCGAGTTCGGAGCGGATGCCCGAGGCGAACACGCGGGGATTGCCGAGCGCGCCGTCGGCGCCGACGTCGAAGGCGCGGATCAGCGCCTGCACGGTGTCGTTGACATAGAGAATGCGCTCGTCGGGCGAGAAGCACAGCCCGTTCGGTTGATCGAACAGATAGCGATCGACCAGGAGCTTTGGCGCGCCGCCGCCCGGCGGCACGCGATAGACGCCCTGGAATCCGAGTTGGCGCGGCCGCTCGACGCCATAGACCGGCATGCGGCCGTACCAGGGATCGGAGAAATAGATCGCGCCGGAGGAATGGACGCAGACGTCGTTCGGACTGTTCAGCTCCTGGTTCTCGTAATGCGAGGCCAGCACCTCGCGCCGCCCGTCGAGCCGCTCGCGGATCAGCGAGGACGTGGCGTGTTCGCAGACGATCAAATTGAGGTCGGCGTCATAGGTCATCCCGTTGCATTTGTTCGACGGACGCTTGATCTCGACTACGCCGCGCCGCGCATCCCAGCGGCGGCGCACGTCGCCGGGCATGTCGGAGAACAGCAGGAATTGATCGACCGGGTGCCAGATCGGTCCCTCGGTGAAATCGAAGCCGGTCCCGACCTGGCCGACCGGCGCGTAAGGATCGATCAGGTCTTCGAATTCGCTGCGCAGCGTGACATGCGTCATCGTGACGGACCTTCGCGGCTATGCCGGGAACCAGCTGCGCTGCGGCAGGCTCTGCACGACAGGCCCGGGCACCTGGTCGTGCAACCGGCCGACTACCGTGCCGCCCTCGATCTTGGCCGGGCGATCATGCACCGGCAGCAAATAGCGCGAGTTTGAAAGCAGCTTCTTGATCGACGCCTTCTCCGCCCGCTTGCTGGTGCCGTGGTTGCCGGTGGTGCGCGGTTCGGCATCGTGGATTTCGTTGAACGGATTGATGATCTGGTCGTTGAAATCATAGATCACGTCGCCGCAGATCGTGGCGATGCCGTCGGCGGTGTGGACGTGGATGTTCATCGAGCCCTCGGTATGGGCATTGGCGGCATCGCAATAGACGCCGGGCATCAGCTCGACCGGACCGGTGATCTCGAGGTCGAGGAAGCGCAGCGCGCTCTTGGTGTGGAGGCGATCGATCAGGTGCTTGATGTCGGGCGCCGGATATTGCGGGTGCATCAGGCCGGAGACCGAATATTCCAACTCCTTGCGGTTGACGACGACAGTCGTGTTCATCGGGAACAGATCGTCCTTGCCGGCATGGTCGATATGCAGATGGGTGTGGCAGACGAAACGGACGTCGCCCATCCGCACGCCGTGGCGGGCGAGCTGGTTCTCGATCATGTTCTCGTGGAACTGGAGCCCGCGCATGCCGAGCGTCTCCATGATCTGGTTGGAGCGGTAGCCGGTGTCGACCAGCACGGGATAGGGGCCGCCGAGGATCAGGAAGCCGAGCGTCAGCACGCGGCGGGTGCGGCCGCAATTGTGCCCGAGCACGAGGAAGCTCGATTCCAGCTCGATATCGCCATAGTCCAGGATCTTGATCTCCAACGGCATCGCTTTCCCTCCCAATTCCTGTTCATTGTCATGTTCGTGCTCGCGGCGCCGATGGCCCCAGCCGATAGACCCGTTCCGCCGTCGTGCTGAAGATCGCGTCGCGCTGCGCGGGGCTGAGCGGCCCGACGGCCGCCTTGAAGGCGTCGATCAGATCGCGATAGCTGGTCCACAGCTTCTCGATCGGAAAGTTCGAGCCGAACAGGCAGCGGTCCGCGCCGAAGATCGCGACGGTGTCGGTCACGATGCCGGCGATATGTGCTGGATCGTTGCGATGGATGAAGGTGCCGAGCCCGGACAGCTTCGATACCACGTTGGGACATTGCGCCAGCCGTGCCATGTCGGCGCGCCAGGCAGCGCGGCCTTGCGGCGACAGGTCCGCCAGCATGCCGGCATGCTGGAGGACGAAGGTCACGTCCGGGCAGGCTTCGGCGAGACCGGCGGCGTCGGCCATTTGCGGCGCGAACACCTGGAGATCAAAACTCCAGCCATAGTCCGCGAGGTGTCCGACGTTGCGCCGGATCACGGGATCCGCACAGAGGTCGGGGCGCGCCGCGAACCGATAGAGCGGGTTCTCGTGCCAGTGCAGCTGCATGCGCACGCCGCGCACCAGCGGATAGCGCTTGAGGCGATCGAGCTGCGGGCGGACATCGTCGACCGAGAAGTCGGCATAGGCGACCAGCGCATGCGGCCAGCCATGCTGATCCGCGGTCTGCTGCACCCAGGCTGCCTCGTCCTCGAACTGGCCGTTCGGCCAGTTGGTCTGGACATAGACCGAGCGGGTGACGCCGGTGCCCTCGAGGTCGGCGAGATATTCCTCGATCGGGTAGTCGCGGCGGATCGGCTCATAGGGACCGAAGATGCGCGGCTGCATCGGCCCGGACAGCCAGGCCAGATCGGCCTGCCGCCAGATGTGATGATGTCCGTCGACGATGCCGGTCACGCAGCTCTCCTTGTTGCAAGCGACAGCAGATGCGCGACCACGGCCGCGCTCGTTCCGCCGTCCACGAGATCATCGACAAAGCGCTGGATCGCGAGCAGCGCCTCAGTTTGCGGCTTGAAGCCGGGAGCGGTCGCGAGCGGCGTCAACCAACTCACCCGCCAGGCCCGGCGAGACAATTTTGCCACCGCATCGCGCAGCGCCGTTGGATCGCCGCGCTCGAGGCCGTCGGAGACGATCACGACGGCGGCGCCACGGGCATAGCCACCGAACCGCGGCACCGCGAGGAAGGCCTGCAACGCATCGCCGATCCGGGTGCCGCCGTCCCAATCGCTGACCAGGAAGGCCGCCGCGTTCAGCGCCTGCTCGCGGCGCTTGAGCCGCAGCGCCGGCGTCACGCGGGTCAGCCGCGTGCCGAAGGTGAACACCTCGACGGTGCCGGCCGACTGCACCAGCGCATGCGCGATCCGCATGTTCTCCTCGGTGCGCGCCTTCATCGAGCCGGAGACATCGATCAGGAACAGGATCTTGCGCGGGCGCTGGCGGCGGCGCATCCGCCCGAGCCGCAACACCTCGCCGTCATTGCGGACGCTCTCTCGCAAGGTGCGCCGAAGATCGGCGAACGGACCGCTGCGCGCCCGGCGTCGCCTGTGGCCGCGTCGCCGCGGCAGCCGCCGGGCCGCCTCGCGCGACAATTGCCGGAGCGGATCGCTGCTCGGCACTTGCGCGAAGCGGCGCTCGACCAGCGCCTCGGCCCGCGCCGCCGCGAGCCCGGATTCATTGGCCTCGTCGGCAAGCGGTGGTTCGTCGTCGCCGCGGCTCTCTTCCTGGAGGCGGACCGTCTCCTCGTCCTCGCCTTCGGCCTGTTCGATCGCCTCCGCGCCGCGGAAATGGATGTCAAACAGCCGGTCGTAGGTCGCGCGGCGCTCCGGCGGCGGCGCCAGGGTCGCAAGCCCGGCGCGGCGGATGTGCTCGAGGCTCTGTGGCCCGAGCAGTT
This sequence comes from Bradyrhizobium sp. UBA2491, assembly GCF_002341725.1. Classification (NCBI taxonomy): domain Bacteria; kingdom Pseudomonadati; phylum Pseudomonadota; class Alphaproteobacteria; order Hyphomicrobiales; family Nitrobacteraceae; genus Bradyrhizobium; species Bradyrhizobium sp. UBA2491. The sequence continues at coordinate 118,260 of NZ_DDOP01000039.1, read as the reverse complement.
CGATCGCCGCCAGGAAGCTCGTCGTCTGCTCCGGCGCAACCGAGAAGCCGTTGGCGCGCAACAGCGCGACAAAGGAGACGAAGATCTGCGCTGCGCGCGGCAGCTGAAGGTCGTCGCTCACGCCGCCGCCTCCGCGATGATCGCATCGAGCCGCGGCGAGATGAAATGCAGGTCCTCCTCGTCCTTTAGCGCGACGCCGATCGAGCGCTTGAACGCATCGGGCCAGCGCGCGCCGCCCTTGTTGAGCAGGGTTGCGGCCTCCGCCCAGTCGACTGCTTCGGCGATGCCCGGCGCCTTGCTCAGCGGCTCGCGGCGCAGCCGGCCAACCGCGGCAACCACGGCGCGGGCGGTGGCTTCGGCGACGCTGGAGGCCCGCATCATTACGATCCGCGCCTCGCGCTCGGCGTTCGGATAGTCGATCCAGTGATACACACAACGCCGCCGCAGCGCTTCGTGCAGATCGCGGGTCCGGTTCGAGGTCAACACCACCACCGGATGCTCGGCGGCGCGGATCGTGCCACGCTCCGGAATCGAGATCTGAAAGTCGGAGAGGAATTCGAGCAAGAAGGCTTCGAACTCCTGGTCGGCGCGATCGATTTCGTCGATCAGCAGCACCGTCGCATCAGGTGCGCGCAGCGCCGCCAGCATCGGCCGCTCGATCAGGAACGACTCGCTGTAGATGTCGATGCTCTCCTCGCCGGCCTGCCGGATCGCCAGCATCTGGCGCGGGTAGTTCCATTCATAGAGGGCAGCGGACGCGTCGATACCCTCGTAACATTGCAGCCGGATCAGCTTGCGGCCAAGCACGGCGGCGATCGCCTTCGCCGCCTCGGTCTTGCCGACCCCCGGCGCGCCCTCCAACAGCAGCGGCTTGCCGAGCGCGAGCGAAAGGTAGGAGGCCGTCGCGATGCCGTCGTCGGCGAGGTAGTAGGCCGCGCGCAGCGCTTTCTCCAGCGCCTCGGGGCTGTCGATACCGACGATGTTGCTGCGAACCGGCATGCCGAAACCTCAACGCCTTGGCTGCGGCCGCGCGCCGCCCTGCGCCTTGATCGCGCGCAGCACCTTCTCCGGCGTGATCGGCAGATCGTCGATCCGGACGCCCACCGCGTTGAAGATCGCATTCGCGACCGCGGGCAGCACCGGGTTGGCGCACATCTCGCCCGGTCCCTTGGCGCCGAACGGACCATCGGGCGCCGGGCGTTCCAGCACCGCGATGTCATGCGGGCAGATGTCGCCCGGGCCCGGCATCAGATATTCCACGAAGTCACGCGGGCCGTGCACCGGCTCCGGATAGTAAGGCTCCGGCGTCTCGTAGAGCGCGTGGCTGACGCCCATCCAGGCGCCGCCGACGAGCTGCTGCTCGACCAGCCGCGGATTGAGCGCGCGGCCGAGTTCATAGGCCGAGTCCATCCTGACCATGTCGACCTCGCCGGTCTCGTCGTCGACCTCGACCTCGGCGACCAGGCAGGCATGGGCGTAGCACGTCGCCGGCGACATCTCACCGGTCTCCGGGTTCACGTCGGACAGCGGCACCAGGAAGATGCCGCGGCCGGAGATGGTCTTGCCCTGCTTGAACTGTGCGGCGATCGCGACGTCCTTGGTCGAGATCGAGCGATGCGGCGCGCCCTTGACGTGGATATTGCCGCGGCCGTCGGTCTCGAGATCCGCGGCATTCACTTCCAACTCCTCGGCGGCCGCCTCCATCATCACGCCGCGTGCCTCCCGTGCGGCCGCCATCACGGCGTTGCCGACGCGATGGGTGCCGCGCGAGGCGAACGAGCCCATGCAATGCGGGCCGGTGTCGGAATCAGCGGTGTCGACATAAACGTCCTCGACCGGGACGCCAAGCGTCTCGGCGCAGATCTGCCGGGTCACCGACTTCATGCCCTGGCCGAGATCGATCGAGGACAATGCGACGGTGAACTTGCCGCTCGGGTTGGAATGCACCAGCGCCTGGCTCGGATCGCCGCCGAGATTCATGCCGATGGGATAGTTGACTGACGCGATGCCGCGTCCGCGATGCCGGGTCATGGTCAGCGCCTCCTGGTGCCGAAGACGGAAGAGAAGCGGGTGGCGCCATGTGACGGCGCGGTCGGCCGCGGTGGCGGAGGGGATGGCGGCGACGACGGGGGCGGCGGTGGCGGCGGCTCGCGGCTCGCAGCCGGGGCGCGATCATAGGTCGTACGCTGCTGCGATGGTGCAGGCAGCGGCGCATATGTTTCGCGCGGCGTCGGCGACACCGCGGCACGCGCACCGCCGCCATCCTTGCGCGACGACATTCGCTTGAAGTCCTCGCGCAGCGGCCATTTTGCCTTTTCGGCGGCAACTTGCACGCATTCGATCAGCGCGGTGTTCTTGGCCTCGCGGCGATGCGCCTTCATGTCGCCGTCGCGATAGGCATTGAGGATCCGGAATTCCATCGGGTCCATGCCGACGAGATGGGCGAGCTTGTCCATCTGGCATTCGATGGCAAAATCCATCGCCGTGACGCCGAAGCCGCGCATCGCGGTTGCCGGCGTCCGGTTGGTGAAGACGCAATAGACGTCGCCATGGACGTTCGGGATCGTGTAGGGGCCGGGCAGATGCGCGGCGCATTTCACCGCCGCATAGCTCGACAGCCGCGTATAGGCGCCGCTGTCGAAATAGGCGCGCACCTTGCGGGCAACGACGCGGCCGTCGCGCATCACGCCGTCCTTGATGTAGATGCGCTCGGCGCCGCGCGGCGGGCCATATTGCATCTCCTCTTCGCGCCCGAACACATAGCGCACCGGGCGCCCGGTTAGCATCGCGCCGAGGATGCAGAGCGGCTCGGTCAGCGTGTCGACCTTGCCGCCGAACCCGCCGCCGACGGTGCCGCCGATGAAGTGGAAGGTGTTGGAAGGCACGTCGAGAATCTTGGCGCAGGTGTCGACCGAGAAGAACAGCGCCTGCGTCGAGGTGTAGACGATATAGCGGCCATTGGTGTCGGGCGCCGCGATCGAGCCGTTGGTCTCGGTCGGGGCGTGCTCGATCGGCGACATCTGGTAGCGCTGCTCCAGCACATGGTCGGCTGTGGCGAGCGCGCGGTCGGCGTCGCCGAAGCGGAGCTGCTGGCGGTCGTAGGTCTCGTGATAGGTGAAGGTGTTCTTGGGATAGACCTCATTGACCACGGGCGCGCCGGACTTCAGCGCATCCTCGACGTCGAACACCGCCGGTAGCACTTCGTAGTCGATCTTGACCTTGGCGATCGCCTCATAGGCTTCGCGCGGGCTGTCGGCGACGATGGCCACGATCGGCTCGCCCTTGTAGCGCACCTTGTCGACCGCAAGCGACGGCTCGTCGTCCTTGCCGAAATTGATCAGAGAGAGCAGCGTGTTCAGATTGCGCGGCACGTCGGAAGCGCGGATCACCCGCCGCACCCCCTGCGACCGCTCGGCCTCCGTGGTGTCGATGCGGCGCAACCGTGCATGCGGATGCGCGCTGCGGACCACCTTCAAGTGCAGCATGCCTTGAAGCTTGTGATCGTCGAAATAGGGCGAGGTGCCGGTGACATGGCCGAGCATGTCCTGGCGCTGCGTGCCCTTGCCGATTTCCTTGAGGTTATCGTCGCGCTCGTCGGCGAACAGGTCCTTGCGCAATTCCAGCATGGCACTATTCCTTACGCGCGAGCGCGGCCGCCGGATGCGGCAGCCAGCACGGCGTTGATGATCGGCTCATAGCCGGTGCAGCGGCAGATGTTGCCGGAGATCGCCTCGACCACTTCAGCCCGGCTCGGCTGCGGGTTGCGGTCGAGCAACGCCTTCGCGGCCATCAGCATGCCCGGCGTGCAGTAGCCGCACTGCGCGGCGAAATTCTCGGCGAAGGCGCGCTGCAACGGATGCAGATTGGGGCCGTCCTTGATGCCGTCGAGCGTCTCGACCGACCGGCCGGCGACCGTTTCGGCCAGCGTCAGGCAGGACAGATGCAGCTCGCCGTCGATCAGCACGCTACAGGTGCCGCAGCCGCCCTGGCCGCAGCCGAATTTCGGCGTCATGTCGCCGATCAGCTCGCGCAGTGCGACCAAAAGGTTGGTGCCACCGTCGACGAAGATCGCGACGTCGCGGCCGTTGTGTTGGAATTGAAGGGCAGTCTTGGCCATCACGATTATTCCTGACCGGACAACAGGCGGCGGAGATGCACGCCGACGATCTCGCGGCGATACCAGGCGCTGGCGAGCGCATTGTCGCCGGGCGAAGTCCCTTCCACGGCCGCCGCGGCAGCCGCGTTGATCGTGGAGCTATCGAGTGATCGGCCTTCTAATGCGCGTTCGGCGGCACGCGCGCGGATCGGGGTCGGTGCCATCGAGCCGAGCGCGACCCGGGCGCCGACGATGCGACTGCCATTGACCGGCAGATGCACTGCGAGCGTGATGACGGCGCCGCCCTTGGGCTTGATCCGTGCGATCTTGCGATAGCGGAAGGCATCGGCGCTGCCGGGCTTGGCAAAGGAGATCGCCAGCACCAGCACGCCGGTCTGCCGGTCGCGCGATTGCAGGAACTCGTCGATCGGGATCTCGCGGCCGCCGAGGCCGCCCTGGACCGACACCATGGCATCGAGCGCGAGCATCGCAACCGTGAAGTCGCCATAGGGTACTGGCGCGAACAGATTGCCGCCCACCGTGCCCATGTTGCGCACCGCCGGCCCGCCGATCGAGCGTGCAGGAGCGTGCAGGAAGCCCAGATCGCGTTCGGCCAGGATGCGCGCGAAGGTCACTCCAGCGCCGAGCGTGATGCGTGAGCCTGTGGCGTCGATCCTCGTCATTGTTTGGTCGCTGGCGCGTACGACGGTCGAGATCGAGATGTCGCCCTCGTTCAGCGCCCGCATCACCAGCGTGCCGCCGCCGAGATAGCGGGCGCTGCGATCCGACGACAGCGCCGCCGCCGCGTCATGGGTGTTGGTGAAGGTCTTCACCGTGACTGGCATGGTGTGCTTCCCGCTTACGCGGCCTCCTTCAGATGCCGGCGGATGGCCTCGAACCCGGCCTGGTAGATATCCTCGGCGACCATCTGCGTGATACGGTCCCGGTCTTCGGTCCGCGTCGTGAAGCGCGATTCCCAGTGCCAGAAGGTGCGGTCGCCGTCGGTGACCGGCAGCAGGCGGACATGTGCCACATAGTTGAACATCGGGACCGGCGTATCGAGCAGGCAGTAGCTGAAACTCTGTTCGAGATCGGACAGCGCCAGCAACTGCTCGCGCAGCTCGGCGCCGTCCTTCAGCTTGAACCGCCTGACGCAGCCGATCTTGTCGGACGGCTGTGCGCGCTCGATGCCGCTGCTCGCGACCGTCGGGTGCCAATGATCGTGGCCGTTGAAATCGCGCAGCACCGCCCACACCGCATCGGTCGGTGCTTCCAGGATGGTGCTTTTGACGATATGCGGCACGGCTACATCCCACCGTTTCCGATTCGAGCGGGCTTCTTCACCTCGCCCCGCTTGCGGGGAGAGGTCGGAATTTGCGCGCCGCGCAAATTCCGGATGAGGGGGACTCTCCACGGGCCAAACTGCTGCCGTCCCCGTGGAGACTCCCCCTCACCCCAACCCTCTCCCCGCAAGCGGGGCGAGGGGGCGCAGTGTGCCTTGATCGGAGCAGTCGCGATCACGTCTTCATCCCCCGAATGCCCGTTTCAGCGCGTCGAAGCCGCCCTGAAACACGCCGCCGCCGATATTGTTGACGAGCTCGGCCTCGCGCTCCGGCGCGCAATCGAACTCGGCGGTCCATTCCAGGAAGGTCTGGTCGCCATCGGTGACCGGCGTCAGCCGCAGGGTCGCGACGTAGTTCTCGACGCCCATCGGCGATTCGAGGATCGAGTACGTGCAGAACATGTCGTAGTCGGACAGCCCGAGCAGCTTCTCGCGGATGCGATCGCCGTTGCGCAGCCGGAAATCCCTGACGCAGCCGATCTTGTCCGAGGGCTCGCCGCCCTCGATCCGGCTTTCCGCGATCGCGGGATGCCAGTTCGGCAGGCCGTTGAAGTCGCGTACGCGGGCCCAGACCCTGTCGTTGCGGGCGTTGACGACGGTGGAGACGTAGACTCGTGCCATGGCGCGGGCTCAGTCCTTCTTGCGTGACGGGCGTTCGGAGCGCGGTTCGCCGCCGCCCTCGGGCGCTGCGGGCTTGGCATCGCCATCGCTCTTGCGCGCGGCATCCTTGATGCCCTGCATGTCGCGGGCCTCGCGGATCAGGCCGGGCATCTTGGCGAGACTACCGCCCTCGACGCCGATATCCGACAGGATCGAGTCGATCAGCGGCGCCTGCACCCGATAACGTAGCGCCGAGTCGATCACCTCGTCGGTGGCGCTGCGGCCGCTGCCGTTGCCATGGCCGTTGCCGTTGAGGCCATCGACCTGGAGGATGCGGATGCCTTCGATCTTCTCCATCGGCTTGACGCTCTCGCGCACGATGCCCTCGATGCGATCGAGCAGCTTGCGGCGGAACAGCGAGTAGCGCGCCTGATCGGTCAGCACGTTCTCGGCCTCGTTGAGCATCCGCTGCGCTTCGGCCTCGACCGCGGCACGGACGCGCTCGGCTTCGGCCGCGATCCTTGTCTCCTCGGCCTGCTTCTCGGCCAGCAGCACCTCGACCGTCTTGCGCCGCTTGGCGATCTCGCTCTCGCGGGCGGTGACGACGCGCTCGGCCGCTTCCGTCGCGTGGATCCGGGCGTCCTCGGCCGCGGCGCGCGCCGCGGATTCCTCCAACGATTTCTGATGCAGCGCGATGGCCTTCTCCATCAGCGCGGTCTCGACGTCCTTCTCGCGATTGACCTCGAGCTTGCGCAGCTCGCGCTCGCGGCCGATGCGGGCCTCGTCGAGTCCACGGTCGGAGGCAATCCGCGCGCGCTCCACTTCCTCGCGGGCCGCGATCTCGGCCTCTTGCAGCGACTGGTTGCGGGCGACTTCGAGTTGCTCGATCGCACGCCGTCGTGCGATCCGCGCGGCTTCCAGCGCCTGCTCGCGCGAGACGTCTGTGGTGTCGACCTCCTTGCGGGCGGTGATCTCGGCCTGCCGGACCTGCCGGTCGGCGTCGATCCGCTCGGAGCGCTTGGCGGCCAGCGCGATCACGCGCTCCTCGTCGGCGAGCTCGATGGTCTTCTTCTGGTCGATGTTGAGCACCTCGCGGGTCCGGGAGGAGGCGATCCGCTCGCTCTCCAGCGTCAGCTCGACATCGATCCGCTGCCGCTCGATGGCGTCGCGGCGCCTCAGCTCGGCGGCCTCGATCGCCTCAGTGCGCTCGATCTCCAGCCCGCGCGTGTCCCGCTCTGCACGGATGCGCTGCGCGGCGACCGACTTCTCCTGCGTAATGCGCGCTGCCTCGATTGCCTCACGCGAGGCGATGTCGGCCTCCTCGATCGCGCGGGTGCGGGCGATTTCGAGTGCCCGGACATGCTCTTCCTGGGCGATCCGCGACGCTTCGGTGGCCTCGCGGGCGCTGATGCCGGCGATCTCGACCGCCTGGTTGCGCTCGATCTCCAGCTTGCGCGTGGTGTGGTCGGCCGCGATGCGCTCGGCGGCCAGTGTCTTTTCTCTGATGATGCGGGCGGCCTCCACCGCCTTCTGCGCCTCGATCTCCGCTTCCTGGATGGTGCGTACTTGCTGGATCTCCAGCGCGCGGGTGCGCTCGTCGGAGGAGATGCGTTCCACATTGACCGTCATGGTCTGGGCAATGCGCGCCTTCTCGGTCGCCTCGCGGGCCGCGATCTCGGCCTCGTCGACCGCGCGGGTGCGCTCGATCTCGCGACGACGGGTCTCCTCCTCATTGGCGATGCGAGCATCGGTGACGACGCGGTCCTGCTGGATGCGGGCCTTCTCGATCGCTTCACGCGCGGCGATCTCGGCCTCCTCGACCGTGCGCATCCGCTCGATCTCGCGCTGGCGTACCTCGCGCTCCGACGCTATGCGGGTGGTGTCGACCGAGCGCTGGTTGGCGATCCGGACCTTCTCGATCTCCTCGCGGGCCAGGAGCTCCTTCTCCTCGACCGCGCGGGTTCGCTCGATCTCCTTGTGCCGGGTCTCGCGTTCGGAGGCGATGCGGGCTTCGGTGATCGCCTGCTCGTTGGCGATGCGCGACTTCTCGATCGCTTCCCGCGCCAGGATCTGGGCCTGCTCGGCCTCGGTTTCGCGTAGCGCGCGCTCGCGGGCCACCTCGGTGCGCTGCAAAGCGCGGCGCATCTCGATGTCGCGCTCCTGTTCGAGGCGGGCGGTTTCGCTTTCGCGCTCGATCTCCAGCGCCTGACGCTCCGCCTCCAGATTGCGGGACCGGATCTTGATCATCGAGTCCTGCTCGATGTCGTTGCGGAGCTTGCGCTTGGCCTCGATGTCCTCCATCAGCCGGGTCAAGCCTTCGGCATCGAAGCGGTTCGAGGGGTTGAAATATTCGAGGTCGGTCTGGTCGAGATCGGTGATCGCGACCGACTCCAACTCCAGGCCGTTCTGCGCCAGCGCCTCGGCGGCATTGGCCTTGACGCGCGCGACATAGTCGCCGCGCTGCTCGTGCATCTGTTCCATCGTCATCTCTGACGCAACCGAGCGGATCGCGGAGATGAACTTGCCTGACAGCAGGGTGTGGAGTTGCTCCGGCTCCATGGTACGGCGGCCGAGCGTCGCGGCGGCGATCGAGACGGCGTCGCGGGTCGGCTGGACCCGGACATAGAAATCGGCCTCGATGTCGACGCGCATGCGGTCGCGGGTGATCACGGCATCCTGCCGGGAACGCACGATCCCCATCGGCAGCACGTTCATGTTGACCGGCGTATAGTCGTGGATGAACGGCAGCACGAAGGCGCCGCCATTGATCACCACCCGCTCGCCCATGAAACCGGTGCGGACGAAGGAGACCTCCTTCGATGAGCGATGATACAGCCAGTTCACGACATAGACGATGATGATGATCGCGACGATTGCGACGATGAGCCAGAGGATCAATTCACCGACCAGCATCCCCGACATCTCTTCCTCCCTTGGTCACGGCGGCTCTAGCGCGCGCCGATCGCCTTGAATTTGCGAACCTGTTCCGTCAGCGCCCGCTCGACCGGCAGGCGCTCCATCGAGGAAGCGCCGTAAAAGCCGTGACAGTTGCGGGTCTTCTTCATGATGAAATCGGCGTCGGCGGGGTCCGCGATCGGACCGCCATGCGCGAGCACGATGATGTTCGAATTGACGCTGAGCGCGGCCTCCGCCCAGGCCTCGATGCGGGCGGGACAGTCGGCGAGCTTGAGCGCGGTCTGGGCGCCGATCGTGCCGCCGGTGGTGAGGCCCATATGGCAGACGATGATGTCGGCACCCGCGATCGCCATCGCGGTCGCTTCCTGCTCGCTGAACACATAGGGCGTGGTCAGCATGTCCTTATCGTTCGCTTTCGCGATCATGTCGATCTCGAGCGCGTAGGACATGCCGGTTTCTTCGAGATTGGCGCGAAAGGTGCCATCGATCAGGCCGACGGTCGGAAAATTCTGCACGCCGGCGAAGCCGAGTGCCTTGAGTTGGTCGAGGAATACGTCCATGTCGCGGAACGGGTCGGTGCCGTTGACGCCGGCGAGCACCGGCGTGCTGGTCACGACCGGCAGGACTTCGGCGGCCATCTCGATGACGATCGCGTTGGCATCGCCGTAGGGCATCAGTCCGGCCAGCGAGCCGCGGCCGGCCATGCGGTAGCGCCCGGAATTGTAGATCACGATCAGGTCGACGCCGCCGGCTTCCTCGCATTTCGCCGAAAGTCCGGTGCCGGCGCCGCCGCCGACGATCGGCTCGCCGCGTGCGATCATGGCGTGAAACTTCTTCAACAGTGCCGCGCGTTCAAACCTCGCCATGGGTCACCTCGCCACTCTGCGCCGGCCACCGGAGCGTCCGAGCAAGGGGCGGAACGCGTTGACGATGGCAGCGGTGAACTCGGGATCGTTGATGTTGCGCTTGACGCGAATGATCTGGCGGTTGCCGGTCTGGCGCACGGTGCGCTCCAGCGCGCGGAACAGCGCGGCGTCGGCATCGGGATCCCAGAACGGCTGGTCCGGCGCATCGAGCGCGGAGACGCCGCCCTCGGGCAGGAAGAAGCGCACCGGCCCATCCATCTGGTTGAGGCGTTCGCCGATCCAGCGGCCCATCCGCTCGTTCTCTTCCGGCGTGGTCCGCATCAAGGTGACCTGCGGATTATGGACGTGGAATTTGCGCTGCCGGTAACGCTCCGGGATGGTGTCAGGCGCGCCGAAGTTGACCATGTCCAGCGCGCCGACCGAGCCGACATAGGGCACACGGTTGCGGATGATGGCGCCGAAGCGATCCTCGGTGGCCGGGAACACGCCGCCCATCAGGAGGTCGCAGACTTCGGTCGTGGTGAGATCGATCACGCCGGCGAGCTGTCCGGATTCGACCAGCTTTTCCATCGAGCGGCCGCCGACGCCGGTGGCGTGGAACACGAGACACTCGAAATCCTCGCGCAGGTCGGCCGCGATCTTCTGCACGGCCGGCGTGGTGACGCCGAACATGGTGATGCCGATGGCAGGAAGACCGGCGTTCGTCTCACGCTGCTTGCCGGCCTGGTCGTCGAGCCGAGCCTTGACCATGCCGACCAGCGCATGGGCGCCGTTGCCGAGCACGGCGCGCGAGATCGAGTTGAGGCCCTGCACGTCGGTGACCGAATACATCATGGTGATGTCGGCGGGCCCGACATAGGGACCGACGTCGCCGGAGGCGACCGAGGAGATGATGAGCTTGGGCACGCCGACCGGCAGCGTACGCATGCCGGGGGCGACGAGGGAGGCGCCGCCGGAGCCGCCGGCCGAAATGATGCCGGCGACATTGCCCTGCCGTCGCAGCCACCGCTCGAACGCGTCCGCCATCGCCGTCACCGAGGCGCCGCGATCGGCGCCGAAGACGCCGGAGCCGCCGCGGCCGTGATTCAGCGCGATCTCCTGCGCGGTGACGTCGCAGCTCGCCGCCTTGCCGCTGGTCGAGACATCGACCAGTCGCGTGCGCAGGCCGCTACCCGTGATGATATCGCGGATGAAGCGCAGCTCTGCGCCCTTGGTGTCTAGCGTGCCGACTACCAGTACGACCGGTGGTCCTGACGTCCTTGTCGCCGTTGGCTCGCGTCGCTGCCGCGTGGCCTCTTCAAGCCGTGCGACGCCGGTCGACTGCGTCCGCGCTGCGGCTTCGATGCGCGCGATTGGCACCGGCTGCGACCAGCGCGTCGGCAGCACGGGATTGGAGATGTAGATGCGGACCGGTCCCTTGCGCTCCGGCTGCGGTGCGCTGGCAGCTTCCGCTTTCGCGGTAGCAGCCCCGGCGTCGGTCTCGTCCGTGCCGTGGGTACCGACGCCGAGCAGCCGCTGCTGCAACTCGCGATCGGTGGCGAGGCGGGCGGAGTCGATGATGCGATTGATCCGGCCATTGACCATGATCGCGACGTTGCGCGACACCGCCGTTGCGACGCCGATATTCTGCTCGATGACCAGGACCGAGATGTCGCCTTCATCGCCGAGCCGCAGCAGCATGTCCTCGACCTGCGCGACGATCACGGGCGCGAGGCCCTCGGTCGGCTCGTCCATGATCAGGAGTTGCGGGTTCGTCAGCAGCGCGCGCGAGATCGCCAGCATCTGCTGCTCGCCGCCGGAGAGCTGGTTGCCGCCATTGGTCTTGCGCTCGGCGAGCCGCGGGAACGTGTCGTAGATGCGCTCGATGGTCCAGGCGCCACGGCGCAGGCCGCCGGCGAGCGCAAGGTGTTCGTCGACGGTCAGCGAGCGCCACAGGCGCCGTCCCTGCGGCACGTAGCCGACACCGAGCCGGGCAATCCGCGCCGGATTGAGTTTTGTGACTTCCTCGCCGCGAATCCGGATCGAACCACCGTTGGCGCGGACCAGGCCCATGATCGCCTTGCACAACGTGGTCTTGCCCATGCCGTTGCGGCCGACCACCGAGAACACCCCGGTGTCGAGCGTGAGATCGACGCCCTGTAGCGCGTGCGAATGGCCGTAATAGACGTCGAGGCCCTTCACTTCGAGCGCGTGCGCGGCGCGGCGGTCATTCATGGCCGCCTCCAAGATAAAGCTCTTGCACCTCGGGATCGGATTCGATCTCGCGCGGCAGGCCCTCCTTGAAGATGCGGCCATTGTGCATCATCGTCACGCTCTCGACGACGCGCAGCGCGACGTCCATGTCGTGCTCGATGATGATGTAGCCGATATGCGCCGGCAGCGAGGTCAGGATCTCGATCAGCTCGCGCCGCTCGGTCGGCGACAGTCCGGCAGCCGGCTCGTCGAACAGGATGAAGCGCGGCGCGCCGGCCAGCGCCAACGCGATCTCGAGCTGGCGCTGCTGGCCATGCGCGAGCTCGGCGACGCGCTGGTCCTTGACGCCGGTGAGGTGCACGGCCTGCACCAGCGTCTCGGTTGCGTGCATCAGCGCGTCGTTCTGTCCGGGGCGCAGGAACGAGAAGCGGCCGCGCGAGACGCCGCGGCAGGCGAGGTAGACGTTGTCCTGCACGGTGAGGCCGGGGAACAGCGCCGAGATCTGATAGGTGCGGCGCAAGCCCCGGCGGATGCGCTCATAGGGCGGGAACTGGGTGATGTCCTCGCCGAAGAAGCGGATCGTGCCGGAGGAGGGCGGGAAGTCGCCGGTGATGCAGTTGAACAGCGTAGTCTTGCCGGCGCCGTTCGAGCCGAGCACGGCGCGTCGTTCGCCGGGACGCACCGTGATGGTGACGTCGGTCAGCGCCGCCAGCGCGCCGAATAGCCGCGTCACGCCGCGCAATTCCAGCGCTGCGCCGGCGCCGACCGCTGATAGCCGTTGCGCGACGCTATCCATGGCGGCCTCCGCCCGGACGTTGCGTCGAGGTCGTATTGCGGCGCCGCCAGCGCTCCCACAGCCCGATCACGCCGTCGGACGACCAGAACACGATGGCGAGGAAGCCGAGCCCGATCAGCAGCCGGAAGCGGTTGCCGTCGAGCCCGAGCTTGATCAGCACGTCGAGCGCGAAGGTGCGCAGCAGCACGAAGATCAGCGCGCCGATGAACGGGCCGATTGGCCGCGTGATGCCGCCGACCACGGCGATGATCAGGACATCGATGCAAGCGCCGACGCTGACCGAGCCGGGCGAGATCTGGCGGTAGTTCCAGACCTGCAACACGCCGCCGAGTGCGGCGATGAAGGCCGCGAAGGCGTAGGCCGCGATGCGGTGGGCATTGGGGTTGAAGCCGAGCGCCGCCATGCGCCGCGAGTTGTCGCGCACGCCTTGCAACGCGAGGCCGAACGGCGCCCGCGAGACATATTGGACCGCGAAGTAGCAGACCGCGGCGACGCCGAGCGTCACATAATAGAAGGCGATATCGGAACGCCAGTCGACGCCCCAGAAATGCGGCGTCGCGACGGTGTTGAGGCCGGTATGGCCGTTGAAGATCGCCCAGTTCTGATTGGTGAAATAGTAGAACGCGGCGCCGATCGCCAGCGTGATCATGATGGTGTAGATGCCCTCGGTGCGCACCGCGAGCGCGCCGCCGAGCGTGCCGAACAGCGTCCCCAGCGCCAGTGCCATCGGCGTTGCCAGCCACCACGGCCAGCCGAGGCTGATATTGGTGCTGCCGCTGACGCCGAACACCGCGACCATGTAGCCGGCGAAGCCCGCGATGGTGAGCTGCATCAGGCTGACCATGCCGCCATAGCCGGCGAGGAACATCAGGCTCAATGCGATGATGCCGAGGATCAGCGTGGTGGCGAAGATCTCGATCAGGAAGAAGCCGTTGGCGATCAGCGGCATGATCACGAGGATCAGCGCGACCAGCCAGGCCGCCGGGTTCTGGAATTCCGGCCAGGCGCCGATCAGCGCGCGGCGGGTCGCGTTGGCGGATCGGTCGGGACGAAGCTGGGTGCTCTGCAGCAACGACATCTCATCGCCTCGCGAGCAGGCCCTGCGGCCGCAGCGCCAGCACCAGCACCATGATCAGGAAGGTGACGACGATGGCGTAGGTCGGGATGTAGACCGAGCCGAGCTGCTCGGCGAGCCCGATGATCACGGCGCCGAGCGCGGCCCCCGGGATCGAGCCCATGCCGCCGACGATCACGACCACCAGCGAGGCGAGCAGGAAGCGCGTGTCCTCGCCCGGCGACAGCGACTGGAAGGTGCCGCCGACGACGCCGGCGATGCCGGCAAGCCCCGCGCCGAGCGCGAACACCAGCACGAACACCAGCTGGATCCGTACCCCGGTCGCAGCGAGAATGTCGCGGTCATCGACGCCGGCGCGCACGATCATGCCGATCCGGGTGCGGTTAAGCGCCAGCCACATCGCGATCCCGATCATGACTGACGCGGCGAGGATAACGAGCCGCACCAGCGGATATTGCAGATAGACCGGCTCGCCGGAGGATTTGAACGCGGTCAGCAGCGGCAGCTGCACCGGGCCGATCAGCCAGCTCGGGGTCTGGACCTGGTAGAAGTCGCCGCCGAACACCCACAGCATCAGGTCGGCGAACACGATCGAGAGCCCGATCGTGACCATGGTCTGCCTGAGGTCCTGCCCCTCCATGCGGCGGAACACGGCGATTTGCAGGATCACCCCGACGAGCGCCACCGCGATGAAGGCGACGATGAAGGACAGGATCCAGGACCCGGTCCAGGTGCTGACGGCATAGCCGACATAGCCGCCGAACAGATAGAGCGAGCCGTGCGCGAGGTTGACGTTGCGCATCAGGCCGAAGATTAGCGTGAAGCCGCTCGCCACCAGGAAATACAGCCCGCCCAGCGTGATGCCGTTCAGCACGGCGTTGAGGAACACGCGCTTGCGGCCAACAGCGGCTTCCAGTCCCGGCGGCCAGATCGCGAACACCAGCCACGCGAGCACCGCGACCGCGATGATCACGATCAGCGCCCAGGCCGGATGGCGTTCGATGAACCTGGCCATCTCCGTCGCGTTTCCCTCTGACGTCGCGACCGTCTGTCGGGTCGCGTGCCGCGCATCCTACCGAGGGCGAAAGCTCCGGATTTGATCGAGAGTATCTTTTATCGCGGCTCCATCGTTGCGCGGAACTCGTTCACGGCCGCAACACCTTGGCGGCGCGGCGATAGTCGGTCGGGGCCATGCCGACATTGGCGGCGAAGAAGCGGGTGAAGCCGCTCTGCGACGAGAAGCCGAGATCGAAGCCGATATCGGCGATCGGGGATTCGGTCGCCACCAGCGCGTCGAGCGCCTGCTCCATGATCAGCGTGTTCATGTAGAGGTGAGGGGTGACGCCGGTTTGGGTGCGGAACAGCCGATAGAAGTGCGGCCGCGACAGCCCGGCCTCGCGTGCGATCGCATCGAGCTCGATCTCGGCGCCGGGGCTTTCCGACATCAGCCGGATCGACTTGCGGACCCGAAAATCGGTTACCGCGGCGGCCGTTGGCGCACTCCCGGCGGTCTGCCAGCTCTCCTCGTAGCAGGAATCGATCAGTTGCCGGAGCTCGCAATCGAGGCTGCGCAGCGACGGCGCACCGCACACCAGCGCTGCGGTGCGGCGGATCAGCCGGTCGAGTGCCTCGGTGCGCGGAAAGAAGGTGCGGCCGAACCGCATCCCCTGCGCATTCGCCGTCGGCGTGAACCATTCGGCGTTGACATAGAGCACGAAGAAGATCGCGCCATGGGCCATGTCGGTCGGCAGAAAATTATGCGGTTCCCACGGGTTGACCGCAACCACGGTGTCGTCCTTGAGCAGCAGGCGCTGATCGGAGACGTCGATCTGCGCCGGCGTCCCGCCGACATGAAAGATCAAGTGACCTTCGCGGTGCGCGTGCACGTTGAAGGGACGGTTCAACTGATAGACCGTCGCGCGACCAAACCGGCCGTGGAAGACGGCAAGCGCCCTGCTCATGCCTCCCCTCCCGCGGGATGTTCTTGTCTTTTCGACAAGCGTTCATCATCCGCCCGCGGAAAGCAAGGGCGAGCAGGGCCGTTGATGCAACCGCGCATCATGCCGCGGCCACTTTGCCTGCACTGCAACAAATACGTCAGTACTTCTTGCACTCCGGGACCGTGCGGCTCGGCAGGCCGATCTTGGCGAAAACCGCCGGATCGTAACCCAGCGTCTGGTTGACGTTCGGGATCACCTTCACGACCTTGCTGAACAGCGCTCCCTTGCCGTCATCAACCACTTCAGTGACGAAGTTGGTGCCGATCGCCTGGCGGTTGGCGTCGAGCTTGATCTTGCCGTTCGGCGCGTCGATCTCGATCTTCGCCAGCGCATCCTTGAGCTTGGCCTGGTTGTTGGAGAGATCGCCATTGACCTGACGCAGCGCCAGGATCAGGGCCATCGTCGAGTCGTAATAGTTGGTGGCGAGCAGCGACGGGCTCGGGAAGCGCTTGGCCGGCGGGAAGGCGTCCTGGTAGGCCTTGACGAATTTCTGCCAGCCCGGATCTTCCCAGGTATCGGCCTGACCGCTCGCGGCGATGGTGCCGACCAGCGCGTTCTTGGCGCTGCCCTTCGACGACAGGATGGTCTGGTCGATCATGATCGAGCCGCCCATCAGATGCGCCTTGCCGCCCGCCTGCTGATACTGGTTGAGGAAGTTGACGGCGTCGGCGCCGCCGAGGCCGAGATAGATCGCATCGACATCGTCGGGGAGGGCTGCGATGACGGAGGCGAAGTCCTTGGTGCCAAGCGGCACCCATTGCCGGCTCGTGACCTGGCCGCCGGCGCCGCAGAATTCGAGCACCAGGCCGAACACCTGGGTGTAGATGAAGGAATAGTCCTCGCCGACGGTCGCGATCTTGCGATAACCCTTGGTCTCATAGGCGTATTTGCCGAGGCCGACCTGCCACTGGGCGCCGTCCATGTTGTAGCGGAAGAAGTTCGGCGCCGGATCGACATAGGTTGCTTCCTGCGCACCGGAGGCGGCGTTGACGAAGGTCAGCTCGGGCTTGGTTTTCGCAAAGTTCTTCACCGCGATGCCTTCGTCGCCGGACAGCGGCGACAGCAGGATCTGCACCTTGTCCTGCTCGATCAGCTTGCGTACCGCGCGCACCGCGGAGTCCGGCGTCGCGTCGGTCGAGGCGACCACGAATTCGAGTTCCTTGTCGCCGATCTTCTTGCCGAGCACATTGAGTGCCGTCTGGAAGCCGCGCATGCCGTCCTCGCCGAGCACGGTGTAGGTGCCCTCGAGCGTCGCGGTGACACCGACCTTGATCTTCTCCTGGGCGAACGCCGTGCCTGATAGCAACAGGCTGCTCAACGCAATCAGTCCCAAACTGCCTTTCAACATCGTTCTCCTCCCTCTGTGTTGTCACCGGCGTCCACGCGGCACGAAGGCTGATGGGCGTCCGGTTGTTGCCGGCAAAGCTAGCCGAAGGCAGGCGCGGCGCGGATGTCGTCGCCGCGGGAGTGCTTAACGGGCAGTCTCATTTTGATTGTTGCGCCGCAGCGCGGTTCGCGGCGCAATGTCGCGGAGACTTCTCAGTGCCGTCACCCGCGAAAAGTATCCGCGGGCGATGACACGTGCGTGGGACGAGACTTTTTCCCCGCGTCGTCCCGGCGCAGGCCGGGACCCATACGCCGCAGCGGACGTTGTCGGCGAGACTCGTCGTTCCGGCATCGCGCAACAATTTTCATTTGGGGTAATGGGTCCCGGCCTTCGCCGGGACGACGGTGAATGTGAGGCACGGCCGGTGAATCACAACTTCGCATTCTCGCGACATGATTTGCCCGAGGTTTGCTTCTTGTCTCGCCCTCATCTCGAAGAGGGCACAGGGAAAGCCGGGTGCCGAT
>NZ_DDOP01000039.1:0-100219 GCF_002341725.1 Bradyrhizobium sp. UBA2491 | reverse complement strand
AAGCGCCCCTCGATCGGGTGAGACGGCAGCATTAGACAACTGAGTTGGGGGCCGCGTCAAGAGGAAATTCGGAAAAAGCGAATAGCGGTCGAGGGAGGTCTCGCTCTCCCGGAACTTCCGCCAGATCATGCCGCTCCGCTTGCGGCAAGAGGATCGTAGTCGTGGCTCTTGAACATCGTGTGCAATTGCCGCCGCCGGATGCCCAGATTGCCTCCATCGAAGATCGGCAGCGCGAGCGCGTCCTGGAGCAAGCTGCCGAATGGCGTCTCATGATCGTAGCTGTCGATCCCGACCACCCGCATCAGATCGGTGATGACGCGTACGGCGGCCTCGGAGCCGAAGATCTTGGCTTGCACTGAAAGCTCCTCTGCGGCCGGCGATTGGGTGTCGAGGGCATGGCAGGCGCGCCAGCTGAGATAACGCGCGGCTTCGATCGTGGTCTTGGCATCGGCGAGCGCGTATCCGACCGCTTGATGCTCGATGATGGGGTGAACGCCGCCGCGCTTTTCGGTACGAGCAAAATCCAGCGCGAATGCGAAGGCAGCGCGCATCAGCGCGACGCCGAAGATTCCGACCAGTGCCGCGGTGCCGGTGAACGCCGCTGCGGTCAGCGCCAGGCCGGCACCCTGCTGTCCGAGCAGATTGTGGTGCGGCGCCTGCACGTTCTGGAAGCCAAATTGCGGTACGAGATGGGCGCGATGACCGATGCTGTCGATCGCGCGTTCGAACACGAGGCCGCTCACCGGACCTTGCACGGCAATGATCGAGATCGCCGCATCGGACGCGGCTGCCGGATCGGTCCGGCATACGATGGTCAGAAGATCGGCGCCATCCCTATTCCAGCCTGTCGCCGAGGACACCCATTTCTTGCGACCGTTGATCACCCAATTGTCGCCCTCCCGCCGCGCGGTGGTGCGGACGCCTTCACCGGGCGGCGGCGCGGCGGCGTTGGCGCTGCCTCCCGGTTCGCTGGAGCAGAAGGCGGCGAGCGGCGCGCCATTGGTCTTCAGGAACGGCGCAAGCAGCCGCTGACACTGCGCCGGCGTGCCACCGAGCAGCAGCGGCAGCAGGCCGAGCACGCTGCCGAGCATGGTGAGGGTCACACTCGGATTCACGCTATAGAATTCCTCGGCCAGGATCGCCATGTCGACCATGCCGGCGTTGTCGCCGCCCGCCGGCGCCGGAATGCACTTGCGCAAATAGCCGGCCGCGACCATCGCCTCATAAGTCGGCTTGGTCGCGAGAAAGCGCTGCTCGGGCGTCGGCAGCTGTTCGGCGGCCCTGGCATCGGCCAGCACCTCCCTGGCAAACTTGCGAGAGTCGAGTTGCAGTTCGCGCTGCTGTGCGGTGAGCGTGAAATCGATCGCCATGTCAATGCCCTCTGTGTCGGCCGTTGGGGCAAATGGCTATCCCGATGTGGTCGGGAAATCTTGGACAGCAGCGCCAGATTTCTTGGCGCAGAGTGAACCGGAGCGGCCGTCGGACACGGACGGGCCGCGGCCTTGCACTCGATCTTTCAGCCGCCTGGCTTGTTGTCGGGATCGGCCGAGACAAGGTTTGCAACGATGGGGCGAACGACACTGCCGGGGTGTTGACGAGGAAGTGAGTGTTCCCAAGGCTCAAGTCGCCGTTATGATTTGGGCATAATCATTGGTAGCTGTTGCTCAAAGCATAAACCAAAAAGAGAGCGTCAAGTTCTTAACCTCGAGGGGAACGCAGACGTGGCACTCGACGACAATTTCCAGCCGACGCGCAGGGACGCCTTGATCGGCGGCCTGGCGTCTGGCGCGTTCGCGATCGCGGGGCCAGCCTTCGCACAGGCCGCCGACGGGCTCGTTGCGGCGATCAGCCTTGCGCCTCCGCGCGACGACAGCGTGGTGCAGACCTTTCATGGCATCAACATTCCCGATCCCTATCGGCCGCTTGAGGATACCGCCCGGGCCGAGGTGAAAACCTGGATCGAAGGCCAGAACGCGCGCACGCGCAGCATGATCGACGCGCTGCCGGTCCGACAGCGGTTGCAGGACTTCATGAACGCGGCGCTGGACTACCCGAGGACCACGATCCCGGGCCAGTATGGCCGGCGCTACTTCAGTTTCTTCTCCGATGGCCTCGTCAACCAACGCAGTGTCGGATTTCAGGAGTACCTGGCCGGCCCGCGCAAGACGCTGATCGACGCCGGCGCGCTGTCGTCGGATGGAACGGTTGCGATCCTGTCGTTCTTCCCCGATCGGGTCGGCAGCAAGGTCGCCTATCTGCTGTCCGAAGCCGGCAGCGATCGGGAGACGCTGCATGTCCGTGACGTCGAGACCGGCCAGGACCTGCCGGACGTGCTCGCATGGTGCAAGCACACGACCGTCGCTTGGGCCCGCGACGGACGCAGCTTCTACTATTCCCGCTATCCGGGCGACACAGAGCCTGCCGATTGGTACCGCCGCAGCCAGATCGTGTGCCAGCACCGGATCGGCGAGCCCCAGTCGGCAGATCGAGTGATCTTTCGGCAGTCGGCGCGTCACGATTACTATTGTCAGGTGACGGCATCGCCTGAAGCCGATCTCTTGAAGATCGTGGTGAGCATCGGAACGTCTGAAAAGGCGGGTTACTACGTCGCTCCCCTTCACGACGCATCTGACATCACGGAGATATTCCCGATCGGGATAGCCGGCTTCTACCCGATCGCCAATGTCGGAGCGACGCATTACGCGATCACGAATCTCGACGCGCCGAACTTTCGACTGGTGCGGATCGATCAGGCCGACCCGAAGCCGGACCGGTGGCATACCGTGATCGCCGAAAGCGATGCGGCGCTGAACGCCGCGGCGGTGTTCGACAGCAAGCTGGTGGTCAAGCACTATCGAGATGTCAACCAGCGGGTGGCGATCCACGATCTCAACGGACAGCACCTCTCGACGATCGATCTCGGCGGCCTTGAGAGCGTCGCGTTCGGGCGCTATTTCAGGGGCGACGACCATCTGCTGCTCGAGGTGAACGACTACAAGCGGGCCAGCCGCATCGAATGGCTGGATCTGGAGAGCGGCAAGCCGTCGTTGTTTCGCGCTTCGGCCGCCAGGCACAGCCTCGCCGATGTCGTCGTCGACCAGGTCTTCGTGACCAGCAAGGACGGCACGCGAGTTCCGATGACATTGATCTATCGGCCCGGGATTGCGCGCGACGGCAACAATCGCACGCTGCTCACCGCCTATGGCGGCTTCGGATACGCGTTGTGGCCCTATTACAGCGACAGGATTGCCGCCTGGGTCCGGATGGGCGGCGTCTATGCCCTTGCCTCCATTCGAGGCGGCGGCGAATACGGCCAGCCGTGGCATGACGGCGGGCGGCGAACCCACAAGCAGTCCTCCTACGACGATTTCATCGCCTCGGCGGAATGGCTGATCGGCAACGGCTACACCCGAACCGAGAGGCTCGGCATCAACGGCGCCAGCAATGGCGGGCTGCTGGTGCTTGCGACCATGTTGCAGCGACCCGACCTGTTCGGCGCAGTCGTCTCGGCCGTTCCCGTGACTGACATGCTGCGTTTCCCGAAATTCACCTTCGGCATCAACTGGATTCCGGAGTACGGTGACGCTGAAAGCAATGAGACGGATTTCAAGACGCTGCTCGCCTATTCACCACTTCACAATATCCGCAAGGACGTGAAGTATCCGCCGCTTCTGGTTCTCACTGCCGACAATGATGACCGGGTAGCGCCGGCCCATTCCTACAAATTCGTGGCGACGCTGAATGCCCTCTCTCCGGAGAGTGTCGTATATCTTGGCGTCGAGCGCCGCGCCGGCCACGGCGAGGGCAATGCATTGAGCAAATCGATCAACCGCGACTGCGATACGCTCGCGTTTCTTTGCGACAAGCTCGGTGGTCCGATGCAGGAATTGCCCAAGCTCGCGCCGGCCTGATCGCAGCGGAGCCGCCAAACCTGCCGGAATTGCCCGCGTTGGAGGTGTCGAATGGTCGACACCATCCATCTTGCGAACGGCATGCGGCGCCATGGGGGCCGCCATGCGTCGTCACCTTGAGCTTGCCGAAGCGAAGTTGCGCGAGCGTGCGCATCGATCCAGATCTTGAGGGGATGAGGCGGGAGTCCGAGCCATCGCGATTTCCGGTCTTCGCGGCGTCCGCCGGACTGGCTGGCCGCGTCGTGCGTCAGCTCAAGGCGGTTCGGCGAAACTCGCGGGGGGCCAGGCCATTGTGGCGCTTGAACAGGCGGTTGAAATGCGAGATGTCGCGGAATCCCGCCGCAAAGGCGATCTCGGCGATGGTCCTGTGGGCGGAGTTGCGATCGAGCAGCGCGCGCGTGCATACGGCAATCCGCTCCGCGTTGACGTGCTCGCCCACCGAGCGGCCGGTGGTCGCAAACAGGCGGTGCACGTAACGCTCGGAGCAGTGGAATTGCGTGGCGAGCGCGAGCGCGCCGAGATCGGGGTCGTCGCTGCGGCGGGCGATATGATCGAGCATCATCGACAGCAGCACGGGCGTATGCACGCGCTCCGCCGGCATGTCGGTGAGGATGTCCGGCGCGTGCGCGATCAACTCGGCGATGTGCGTGCCGATCATCGTCGAGGTCGTTGCGCGCTGGCGGCCATTGAGGCAGAGCTCGGCGTAGCTCGCCAGCGTCCGGGACAGCGTGCGGCCGGTTTCGGTCGCCGACAGGCCGAGGCGCGGTCGATCGAACAGCGCATCAGGCAACAGGCGTCGCGGCACGGCGAAGCAGAACAGCTTGAAATCGCGGCGATGGGCGATCTCGAACGGCTGGGTCGTATCCGCAAGCGCAAGGTCGCCGGGTGCGCAGATCTGCTCGTGGCCGCGCTGCGAGGTCCGTCCCAGGCCTTCAAGCTGGAGATTGACAAAGCAGAGATCGTCGGTGCTTGCGGCGATGTGCGACGGGAGCCGGACCACGGTGTGTCCGCTCGCAGTGACCTGGGAGATCTGAACCGGAGCGGCGTCGACCTTGGAGATCGCGCCTGCAAAGGACTCCCCGGCGATCCGGCGCGGCTCCAGCCGCACGAAAGCAGCCGCGAGGTCGTCGGCCCAACTTCCGAAAGGCTGATCCGGACGGGCCGGCCTGGTCGACCATTCCATGAGCGCCTCGAATAGATTGCCACTGCGAAGGGCCCGGCGCCCGAACGATACCGCCGGCAAAACCAGCGGTCAAATTCGGTTCAGGGGATCGACCAGGCGGCGACTGGCCGGGCCGGTCTCATTAATCCGGATGAGCGGCGATCTTGCGAAGATCAGGTGCGGACGTGGGTGCGGACGGCCCGAATTCAGGTCTGATCGTCAGTCTCCCGTTATGCTTTCGTCGTCGGCCCGAGATGCAGCTCCATGATCTGCTGCGGTGTCTCGCGGACCTCCATCGTCTGTCCGTCGCCGCCGACGAAGGCGAGCACGGTGCGCTCGCCGTCGCGCAGCATCGAGCCGACCAGCGCGATGTTGATGTGAATGGCCTGCCCGTTGTCGAACCGCGTGCACTCGATCCAGAAACGCATGGTGTCTCCTTCGATGTCCGGGTTCGACCCGGGCAGGGTTTTTCAAGGCGCGATGACGTTCGGGTGAATGTCATCGCGCCTTGGCTTTTCATAGGAGTATGATCTTTCCCGAAAACCGCTTCACATTTTTCCGGATCATGTTCTAGGCCAGCTCGCGCAACTCGCGGGCCGCGGCGACCATGTTGACGAGGGCCGGGCGGACCTCATCCCATTTGCGGGTCTTCAGGCCGCAATCCGGATTGATCCAGAGCTGGCCGTCGGTCAGGCGCTCCCGTGCCAGCTTGAGCAGCTCGGTCATCTCGGTCACCTCTGGCACACGCGGCGAGTGGATGTCATAGACGCCGGGACCGATCTCGTTCGGATAGCGATAGTTCCGGAACGCATCCAGCAACTCCATCTTCGAGCGCGAGGTCTCGATCGAGATCACGTCGGCATCCATCGCGCCGATCGCGTCGATGATGTCGTTGAACTCGGAGTAGCACATATGGGTGTGGATCTGGGTCTCGTCGCGGACGCCGGACGAGCAGATGCGGAAGCACTCCACCGCCCAGTCGAGATAGGTTGTCCACTCCGAGCGACGCAGTGGCAGGCCTTCGCGCAGCGCCGCCTCGTCGATCTGGATCATGCCGGCGCCGGCCGTCTCGAGGTCGGTGACCTCGTCGCGGATCGCCAGCGCGATCTGCCGGCAGGCCTCGCTGCGCGGGATGTCGTCGCGGACGAACGACCAGTTCAGGATGGTGACCGGCCCGGTCAGCATCGCCTTCATCGGCCGCTTGGTCAGCGACTGCGCATACTGCCACCACTCGACCGTCATTGGCTTCGGACGCGACACATCGCCGAACAGGATCGGCGGCCGGACATAGCGCGAGCCGTAGGACTGCACCCAGGCGTGCTCGGTGAACACGAAGCCGGCGAGCTGCTCGCCGAAATACTGCACCATGTCGTTGCGCTCGAACTCGCCATGCACCAGCACGTCGAGGCCGATGGTTTCCTGCCAGCGCACGGTCTCGGCGGTCTGCTCCCGCAGGAAGGTCTTGTAGTTGGCGTCGCTCAAGCTGCCCTTGGCATGCGCGGCGCGGGCCTTGCGGATCTCCGGCGTCTGCGGGAACGAGCCGATGGTGGTGGTCGGGAACGCGGGCAGGTTGAAGCGGGCATGCTGAACGTCGGCCCGTTCTTCGAACGGGCTGGCGCGGCAGCGCATCGCGGCGTCGACGGCAGCAAGGCGGCTCGCCACCTTCGGATCGTGAATCTGCGGCGAGGTCTTGCGCGCGGCGGCGGCTGCATCGGAGGCCTTCAGCGCATCCGCGATCGACGCGCGGCCGGCGGCAAGCGCGGTCCCGAGCGCGGCCAGTTCCTCGATCTTCTGCACCGAAAAGGCGAGCCAGCTCTTCACCTCGGCATCGAGCTTGGCTTCGAGTGCGAGATCGATCGGCACATGCAGCATCGAGCAGGAGGGTGCGATCTGCACCCGGTCCTTGCCGAGCTTGGCGACCACAGGTTCGAGCCGGTCGAGCAGCTTGCTCAGATCGGCGCGCCAGATGTTGCGGCCGTCGAGCACGCCGAGCGAGACGACGCGGTCGGCCGGTAGCCGGGCAAGATCGTCGAGTTGCTCCGGCGCGCGGACCAGATCGAAATGCAGGCCGGCGACCGGAAGCGCGAAGGCCGTGTCGCGGTTCGCGCCGAGGCTGCCGAAATAGCTCGCCAGCATGATCTTGACCTGCGGTACCGCCTTGGCGATCTCGGCATAGGCGTGGCGCAGCGCATTGCGCGCGGCATCGTCGAGATCGAGCACCAGGCAAGGCTCGTCGATCTGCACCCAATCGGCGCCGCGCTTGGCGAGCTCGCGCAGCACCTCGATGTAAACCGGCAGCAGCCGGTCGAGCAGCGACAGCGGCTCGAAGCTGACGTCCTTGCTTTTGGCGAGCTTGAGGAAGGTGACCGGACCGACCAGCACCGGGCGGGTCTGGTAACCGAGCGCCTTGGCTTCCTCATATTCCTCGATCGGCTTGCGCGAGGCGAGGGTGAACTGCTGATCCTTCGACAGCTCAGGCACCATGTAGTGATAGTTGGTGTCGAACCATTTGGTCATTTCCTGCGCCGGTACGCCATGACCGTGGCCATGATGGGCGTGGCCGCACGACGCGTCGTGCGTGTCACCCTGCGCGCCGCGCGCCATCGCGAAGTAGGTGGCAAGCGGTACTGGACCGCCGCTCCAGCCATAGATCGCGGGAATCGCGCCGACCATCACCGAGGTGTCGAGTACCTGGTCGTAGAACGAGAAATCGTTCGACGGGATCACCGAGACGCCGAGCTTCTTCTGGCGCGCCCAATTGGCGGCGCGCAATCCGATACCGGTGTCGATCAACACCTGCTGGCTTGACGCGCCGGACCAGAAGCTTTCGAGCGCGAGCTTGAGTTCGCGCCGCGGACCGATCCGCGGCGTGCCGAGTGTGGTAACCGGAAGAGAGGAGAGATTGGTAGACATTGGCTTAACCCCAAACAGTTGGGGGCAAAGGCCGTAGTGACACGTCTGGACTCCGCACGTGCCAAGGCGCTAGCGGGTCGCAACCGCACCACCGGGACACCCCGCCCGAGGACGTGTATGTTGTCGGGGCAGGTCTCCTGGCTCGCGGGTCGTCGCTCTTGTCCTGCCTTCCCGAGGCTCGCGCCTCAGTGGCTTTGGATGGACAACAGCTCGCCGCTTACAGTTGCGGGGGCAGCGCCGGCATCACACCGGCTTCCCTCTTAGCTCCAGGTCAATCGGGACCTGGAGAACCTCGACGAGCCTGATTAGCGGCTATCGGCTGGTGACGTCAACCTTGCCGCGGTCATCCCGCGGCGCGATCGATCTAAGCCATGGTCCGGATTGGACATTCGTGACTGGCCGCGTGCCGTGCCGAGATAATCCTGTCGTGAAGTTGCCGCGGTCTGACATAATATCTTCATGCCGGCACGAGCGACGCAGGCATTCTGGAACCATTCCTGTCGTGGATGGATGAGAGAGTCGGAAATGAGCGCAGCAGTCGCGCGAGCTTGATCGGCCGATATGACAACAGATCCTGCCACCATGGTCATGCTCGCCGCGCAGCTTGATGATCCACAGGCCGGCTGGAGCGTCGGCACGTTCGGCGCCATCGCCGAGTTCACGCGCGAGCCCGACGAACCCGTGCGGATGACACGGGCCGGCGACGGGATCACTGCCGTGACTGACAAGGGCGCGATCAGGATCGTTGCTCACGCCGGCCTGCGTCTGATCGCGTCGGAATCGCCGACCACGGATAGCTGGATGCATCGCGTCGCGCTCTGCCTTCCACAACATGGATGCGCCATGGGTGGGAGGACAGAATTGACCGAAGTCGGCCCGGATCACGACGCGTTGCGCAGCCGGGATCGCAACAGCGTGCTGTTCGACCTCGGCCTGGGCGTACTGCATATCGATGCCTGCGTACGGCTCGACGACGAGGACACCGTCCGCGCCCTCCGGAGCCGTGTTGGCAAATCGCTGTTCGCGCCGGGCAACGATGCGATGGGGATCATCCTCGGCGCCAATCCGCATCGCGTTTTCACCAGCCGTATCGGACGGGTCGAGGTGTTTCAACCGATCCCGCCCCCGGGCGGCAGGAGTCCGGACGGTCCGCACACCCATGTTCTGCCCAAACTGCTGGCGCATGGCCGCACGCATGCTGCGACCGAGCCGTTGCCCGATGGCTGGATCCCTTGCGCGCATCTCTATCCGGCACATCCGCTCCGCGATCAGCTCGGCCGCAAACGTGAATTTCGGCGCGAGCATCACGTCGCATTCCAGGCACTGCTCGCGCGCTTCGGCTTGCCTGAACTGCTGGCGTTGAAGCGCAGGGTCATCGAGGCCGTCGCCGCCGGACAGGCTCCAGATGCAGTGGTCTTGCCGGGCGACCGTTTCGCTAGGGCGACCGTCCGGGTTGCCCTTCGACAATTGGGGGCGACGGAACAACTGACGCCGGTGCTTGTCGAATGGCTTGCTGTGCACGACCGGCTCGATCTGGTAGATTCCGAGAACCCGATGGAAGCGCCGCATTGAGGCCAAGCGGCATGGGACGTGAGAAATTGCCGGAAGGAGATACGCCATGGCTTTGAACGATCTGCCTTCCAGTGATCGATTCCGGCTGCATCCCGTCGAGCCGCGCTATGCGCCGATGTTCTGCTTTGCGCTCTCGACCGCCGCATCCGCGCTCGCGAGCTTCGTGTTCGCCTGCGCGACGCCGTTTGCCGCGTTCGCCGTGATCGCTGCGGCCGTGTTGCCGCTGCGCGGGGCCATGCTGGTGGTGTTCGGCACGTGGCTGGTCAACCAGACCATTGGATTTGGCGTGCTGCACTATCCCGTCGATGCCAAGACCATCGCCTGGGGTTTTGTGATCGGGGCTGCGGCCCTCGCCGGCACCGCGGCGGCATCCGCCGTCTTTCGCCAACTGCCCAGGAACCGCGTGGTGGGTACCTTCCTGCTCGCCTTCGTCGGCGCCTATGCTGGCTATGAAATCACGCTGTTGGCCGCCACGCCGGTCCTCGGCGGGGCCGGGGCATTCACCCCGGCCATCGTTGCGCGCATCGGGTTGCGCAGCGCGCTCTGGCTTGCCGGCTTGGTTGCGGCCTGCGAAATCGTCCGCTTGCTCAATCCGTTTGGTCGCCGACGCGCGGTGCGGCTGCCGTAGTAACCCTACGGGGTTCCAGGATGATTCATCCACAGACCCTTAACGAGGCTTTGGATAAGCATCGAAATATTTTGGATAGGCCGTCTGGTGGGCGTTGACACCCCAGCCCAAATCACACCAGATATAGGCGTCACGGTCTGCCATATCCCTAGATTTGGTGGCTAAGAGGGAAGCCGGTGAACTACGGGTTGATCCGTAAAAACCCGGCGCTGCCCCCGCAACTGTAAGCAGTGAGTTGTTCCCGATAGCTAAGTCACTGATGCCGCAAGGCATTGGGAAGACGAGGGAGCAATGACGACCTGCGAGCCAGGAGACCTGCCGCGACACCGAAATTACGTCCACGGGCGGGGTGTCCCGGCGGTCGCATGCAGAGCCGTGCCGGTGGCGCCAGCCGCCGGGTGATGCAGCGTCCCCTGACATCCAGTCCCAACAAACATCACGGGGTCTGCACGATGTCTCTCTCTCTCGATCGCGAAACAAAGCCAGCGTCAGTTGTCCTGCTGCGTCCGGAAGCGCTTGCCGCGCCGGAAGCCGCGCCGCCGATGCAGGTGATCCGCCGCAACGGCACGGTGTCGAGATTCGACGCCAGCAAGATCTCGGTGGCGATGACCAAGGCGTTCCTGGCGGTCGAGGGGCACACCGCCGCCGCGTCGCGCCGGGTGCATGAGATCGTCGAGCAGCTCACCGCCGAGGTCGTCACCGCGCTGTCGCGACGCATGAGCGAGGGCCGCACCTTCCACATCGAGGACGTGCAGGACCAGGTCGAGCTTGCGCTGATGCGCAGCGAGCACCACAAGGTGGCGCGGGCCTATGTGCTGTATCGCGACGAACGCACCAGGCAGCGTGCCGAGCAGGACGCGGCAAAGGCTGTTGCCAAGCCCGCGGCCGGTCCGACCATTCACGTCACGCTGCCCAATGGCAGCAAGGTGCCGCTCGACCACGCGCGGCTGGCGCTGATCATCAACGAGGCCTGCGCCGGCCTCGACGGCGTCGATGCGGCGCCCGTGGTCGCCGAGACCCAGCGCAACATCTATGACGGCATCAGCCAGGACGAGCTGGCGCTCGCCTCCGTGATGGCCGCCCGCACCCTGGTGGAGCAGGAGCCGAACTACACCTATGTCAGCGCGCGCCTGTTGCTCGACAAGCTGCGCACCGAGGTGCTGTCCTATGTGCTTGAGGTGCCGACCAGCGCCTCGCAGGCCGACATGGCAAGCCGCTACGCCGAGTACTTCCCGGCCTATATCAAGACCGGGATCAAGACCGAACTGCTCGACGCCGAACTCGGCCGCTTCGACCTGGCGCGGCTCGCCGCGGCGCTGAAGCCCGAGCGCGATCTGTCGTTCCAATTCCTCGGCTTGCAAACGCTGTACGACCGTTATTTCCTGCATGTCCGCGGCAACCGCATCGAGCTGCCGCAGGCGTTCTTCATGCGCGTCGCGATGGGCCTGGCGCTGCGCGAGATCGACCGCGAGGGCCGCGCGATCGAGTTCTACAATCTGTTGTCGTCGTTCGACTTCATGGCCTCGACGCCGACATTGTTCAATTCCGGCACCCAGCGGCCGCAGCTCTCGTCGTGCTTCCTGACAACCGTGGCCGACGATCTCGACGGCATCTTTAAGTCGGTCAAGGACAACGCGCTGCTGGCGAAATATTCCGGCGGGCTCGGCAACGACTGGACCCGCGTCCGCGGGCTCGGCGCGCACATCAAGGGCACCAATGGCGAGAGCCAGGGCGTGGTGCCGTTCCTCAAGGTCGCCAACGATACCGCGATCGCGGTCAACCAGGGCGGCAAGCGCAAGGGCGCGGTCTGCGCCTATCTCGAGACCTGGCATGTCGACATCGAGGAATTCCTCGATCTGCGCAAGAACACCGGCGACGACCGCCGCCGCACCCACGACATGAACACCGCGAACTGGGTGCCGGACCTGTTCATGCAGCGCGTCGAGGCCGACGGCGAATGGACGCTGTTCTCACCTGACGAGACGCCGGATTTGCACGATCTCTACGGCAAGCCGTTCGCCGAGCGCTACGCCCATTACGAGGCCAAGGCCGCGCGCGGCGAGATGCGGGTGTTCAAGCAGATTCGCGCCGTCGATCTCTGGCGCAAGATGCTGACCATGCTGTTCGAGACCGGTCATCCCTGGATCACCTTCAAGGACCCGTGCAATCTGCGCTCGCCGCAGCGCCATGCCGGCGTGATCCATTCCTCGAACCTCTGCACCGAGATCACGCTCAACACCTCGGACGACGAGACCGCGGTGTGCAATCTGGGCTCGATCAACCTCGCCAACCACATTCAGGACGGCAAGCTCGACGACGCCAGGCTGAAGGCGACGGTGACGACCGCGATGCGGATGCTCGACAACGTCATCGACATCAATTTCTATACCATCCCGGAGGCGCGCCGCTCCAATCTGCGGCATCGCCCGGTCGGTCTCGGCCTGATGGGCTTCCAGGATGCGCTGCATGCGCTGCGGATCGCGGTGGCGTCGGACGCGGCGGTTGCCTTCGCCGACCTCAGCATGGAGGCGATCTCCTACCATGCGATCTGGGCCTCCAGCGATCTCGCCGCCGAGCGCGGCCGCTATCCCTCGTTCGAGGGCTCGCTGTGGAGCCAGGGCATCCTGCCGATCGATTCGATCGACTTCGTTGCCGATGCCCGCGGCGGTGTCGCGATGGATCGCGCCTCGACCCGTGACTGGCCGACCCTGCGCGCCCGCGTCACGTCGGTCGGCATGCGCAACTCCAACGTGATGGCGATCGCGCCGACGGCGACGATCTCCAACATCTGCGGCGTCGCGCAGTCGATCGAGCCCGCCTACCAAAATCTCTATGTCAAATCCAACATGTCCGGCGACTTCACGGTGGTGAACGACTATCTGGTGCGCGACCTCAAGGCGCGGGGGCTGTGGGACGAGGTGATGGTCAACGACCTCAAATATTTCGACGGCAGCGTCGGCTCGATCGACCGCATCCCGGACGATCTCAAGGCGCTCTACGCGACCGCGTTCGAGATCGACTCAAGTTGGCTGCTCGAGGCCGCGGCGCGGCGGCAGAAGTGGATCGACCAGGCGCAGTCGCTCAACCTCTATATCGCCAATCCTTCCGGCAAGAAGCTCGATGCGCTGTATCGTCTGGCCTGGTCGCTGGGACTGAAGACCACCTACTACCTGCGTTCGCGCAGCGCGACCCATGTCGAGAAGTCGACGCTGAAGGGCACCGACGGCAAGCTCAACGCGGTGTCGTCGGTGGCGCTGGCATCACCGGCGCCGGATTTGTCGGGTGCGATCGCCTGCTCGATCGACAATCCCGACTGCGAAGCCTGCCAGTAAGAAGGATCAAAAAACATGCTCGACTGGTCAGAGACCACAGCCACCGCCAAGAAGGCACCGCCACCTGTCATGGCTGTGTCTGCCGCATCGACCGAGGCCGCCGGCCTCGGCGCCATCGACCGCCATGGCGGCCGCGTCTCGGTCGACGAGAAGCGGATGATCAACTGCCGCGCCGACGTCAACCAGCTGCTGCCGCTGAAATACAAATGGGCGTGGGAGAAATACCTCGCCGGCTGCAACAATCACTGGATGCCGACCGAGGTCTCGATGCAGGCCGACATCGCGCTGTGGAAGTCGCGCGACGGTCTCACCGAGGACGAGCGCCGCGCCATCAAGCGCAATCTCGGCTTCTTCGCGGCGTCGGAAAGCCTGGTCGCCAACAACATCGTGCTGGCGATCTACCGCCACCTCACCAACCCGGAGTGCCGGCAATATCTGTTGCGCCAGGCTTTCGAGGAGGCGGTGCATACCCACACCTTCCAGTACATCGTCGAAAGCCTCGGCCTCGATGAGGGCGAGCTGTTCAACATGTACCGCGAGGTGCCGTCGATCACCGATAAGGCGGCATGGGCGATCAAGCACACCCAGCATCTCGACGATCCCGACTTCAAGACCGGCACGCCGGCTGCCGACCAGGCGTTCCTGCGCGACCTCGTCGCGTTCTACGTGATCTTCGAGGGCATGTGGTTCTACACCGGTTTTGCGCAGATCCTCTCGCTCGGCCGTCGCAACAAGATGGTCGGGATCGCGGAGCAGTATCAGTACATCCTGCGCGACGAGAGCATTCACCTGAACTTCGGCATCGACGTCATCAACCAGATCAAGATCGAGAATCCGCACCTGTGGACGTCGGCGTTCCAGGACGAGATCCGCGGCATGATCCGCGAGGCGGCCGAGCTCGAGGCCGCCTACGGTCGCGATACGATGCCGCGCGGCTTCCTCGGGCTGAATGCCGTGCTGTGCGAGCAGTACATGCACTTCATCGCCAACCGGCGCTGCGCCCAGATCGGGCTGACGCCGGTGTTCGCGGAAGCCGAGAACCCGTTCCCATGGATGTCGGAAGCGATGGACCTGAAGAAGGAGAAGAACTTCTTCGAGACCCGCGTGATCGAATACCAGAACGGCGGCGCGCTGAGCTGGGATTGAGCGCATCGGCGCCCGTCATTCGGTAACTTGCCAGCGGGCCACGCAATGCGCGGCCCGCTTCATTTTCGTGAGTTAACGCCGGCGCGCCTTACTTCGTGGTGTAGCCTCCATTGACCAGGATGGTCTGGCCGGTCATCCACCAGCCCTCCGACACCAGCAGGCGAATCCACGGCACGATGTCCTTGATGTCGGTGAGGCCGGTCTTCGAGAAGCCGGACAGCGCCGCGGCCGATTTGTGATAGGCGACCGCATCGGCGCCCTCGGCCGGATAGAAGAACGGCGTGTCCATCGGGCCCGGTCCGATCGCGGTGACCGAGATGCCGCGCGCGCCGAACTCCTTCGATGCGGCGCGGGTGAAATGCTCGACCGGCGCCTTGGTGCCGGCATAGGCCGCGTAGTATGGCGTGTAGGCGCCGAGCAGCGATGTCACCAGCGTGCAGATCTTGCCGTTGTCGTTGACGTGGCGACCGGCCTCTTTGAGAAAGAAGAACGCCGTCTTGGCGTTGACCGCGCTCATCGCGTCATATTCGGCTTCGGAGATCTCGACCATCGGCTTCTTCAGCACCTTGCCGACGGTGTTGATCGCGATGTCGGGACGCCCGACTGCGGCAACTGCATCGGTGAACAGCTTCGCCATCGCGCCGGCGGCCGTGAGGTCAGCCTGCAAGGCAACCGCCTTGGCGCCCGCGGCCTGCACCGCCGCGACCGTCGCGTCGGCATCGGCCTTGGTCGCGGCGCTGTTGTAGTGGATCGCGATCGCCTTGGCGCCATGGGCGGCGAGATCGCGCGCGATCAGGCCGCCGAGATTCTTGGCGCCGCCGGCGATGATGACGGTCTTGTCCTTGATGCTGTGGTCGGTCATTGGCGTTTCGCCTCTCCGGATGGTGCGGCCACGCCCTGCGGCCGCTTTCTGGAGAGGACGATATCGTCTAGGATTGGCAGATAAAGCTACCAATTCTGACCTCACTTGTCAGAAATTGCGAACAATTGGAGCCGATTCTGGACCGTATCGATCTTTTCCGCATCTTCGCCCGCGTCGTCGAATGTTCGAGCTTCACGCGGGCGGCCGACACGCTTGGCGTGCCGCGCTCGTCGGTTTCGTCGGCGGTGGCGGAGCTGGAGCAACGCGTCGGCGCACGGCTGCTGCATCGCACGACGCGCAAGGTATCGCCGACCCATGACGGCGCGGCGTTCTACGAACGGTGCCTGCGCCTCGTCGCCGATGTCGAGGATGCCGAAACGCTGTTCCGTCAGGCCGCGGCCGAACCATCGGGCCGGCTCCGGGTCGACGTGCCCGGGAGGATCGGGCGCCTGATCATCGCGCCGGCGCTGCCGGCTTTCCTCGATCGCCATCCGCAGATCGAGATCGATCTCGGCGTCACCGACCGTGCCATCAACCTGATCGAGGATAGCGCCGACTGCGTCGTGCGCGTCGGCGCGCTCGGCGATTCCGCACTGATCGCGCGACCGCTCGGCAATCTGACGCTGATCAATGTCGCAAGCCCGGCCTACCTCGCCCGCCACGGCTCGCCGCGAATACCTGACGAGCTCGCCGCGCATTGGGCGGTCAACTACGCCTCACCATCAACCGGCCGCATCGAGCAATGGGAGTGGTGCGAGCAGGGCGCCTCGCGTACGACAGCGGTGCGCGGCCGCGTCACGGTCAACAGCGCCGAGGCTTATATCGCCTGCTGCCTCGCCGGTCTCGGCTTGATCCAGATTCCGGCCTACGACGTGAAGCGACATCTCGATGCCGGCGAGCTCGTCGAGGTGATGCCACATCACCGCGCAGCGCCGATGCCGATGACCCTGCTCTATCCGCATCGCCAGCATTTGTCGCGGCGGTTGCAGGTGTTCGCGGATTGGCTGACGGCGCTGTTGAAGGAGAAGCTGCGCGTCGCGGGCTGAGCGAATTTCCCGTCGGGCTTCTCCGCGATGGCCGCGCAGAAGGCGCGGCGCGTCATCGCCCGCGGTTGCCGGCGCGGGTCGCGGCCGCCGTTCTCGCACTAGCCGGCTCGACCTTGGGTTGGAAGAACAAGCGGGGCGCCACCGAGACCAGTCCGAAGGTCATTCCGAGGAATGCCAGGAACGTATCGAGATAATTGAACTCCATTTGAGTTGCCTCCATTCGGCTTGCACAGACTTGGCGAGGTGCTTGGGCCCGGTGCAATGCGTTCGATGGACCAGATATGGTCCGATACATTACTCGGTGCAATATAAACATTGATCTCGGAGCAATACTTTCAATGCTCCGGGTTTAGGCCGCGATCCGGCCCCGCTGGCGCGGATCCGCGTGCCGCTGTTCGATGGCGTTGACGGAGTTTTCGAAGGCTTTTTCCAGGACGCCGCTGCCGATCGTGCGCAGCACGAGGCCGAGGATCCGTCCTTTGACGTTCCTGCCGTCGCGCACCACGACCACGTCGATGTCGGTGGTGCCATCGGGCCGGCGCGTGAAGCTGTAGGTATGGCCCGATCTGCCACCCCAGACGTTGGAGTCGGTCGTGGTCAAGACGACGTGATCGGGGTTCGACCAATCGTAGTGCAGCCGCTCCCAGATGCCGTTCGAGCCCTCCGTCACGTCCGCGTGCGACGGGCCGCGATCATGCACCTTGAGATGGGCATCGGCGCTGTTGCTGAACAGCCTGGAGCGGCCCGGCCCGAAATCGGTGAGACCGGCGACGTATTGCTCGGGCGTCAACCAGGTCGTCCGGTGAAGGTGGATCGTGGACATCGTTGGCTCCTGCACGGGTGATGGAACGGTGCTGACGCTGCGCGGCTCAGTCGTAGAGCGCGTGCGACTTGCGAACCGTCAGGCTGTCGCCGGTGCGGCTGATCTCCACTGCACCGGCCTGTGTCGGCGTCGAGAGCAGCGCACGCTGACCCGGCGCCAGTACCGACACGAAACGCACCGGCGTGCCGGCCGTGCCCTGCGCGAGCGTGGTCACGACGCGATATCCGTCCGGTTCGACCGTGTAGTAGGCGACGCCGGAGAGGTCGCCGAGATGGATGCTTTGGGCCTCGAACGGCTTCAGCCCATCCGCGTGCGCGGTTCCCCATGAGGCCAGGGTGAAGGCGGCGGCGAGAATTGTACTGCGGATCGACATGGGATCCTCCTTTGGCTCGGGTCTCAGAACTTGGGTGGCGGGCAATGCCGCCGGCTCCCTTGCCGAAGCAGATGGTCAGGCTATGATCATCGATCAAACAGATGAGATCGATAATGGCCATCGATACCGTCAATTTAGGCCGCGTCGACCTGAACCTGCTCGTTCACCTCGACGCGCTGCTGACCGAGCGGAGCGTGACACGGGCGGCGGCGCGCGTCGGGATCGGCCAATCCGCGATGAGCCACAACCTCGCTCGCCTGCGCGAACTGCTCGATGACGAGCTGCTGACGCGGGCGGCCGACGGCATGCGCCTGACCCCGCGCGCGGTGACCTTGCTCGAGCCGGTGCGGATGGCGCTCGCGCAGGTCGAGGCGGTGCTCCGGCGCGAGCAGACCTTCGATCCGGCCACGGCGGTGCGAACCTTCAGGCTCGGCCTGTCGGACAGCATGGAAATCCTGATCGTGCCGCGCCTGCTGGCCCGCATGCGCGAGATCGCGCCCGGCATTCACCTGCGGCTTTACAATGTCGATACGTCCCGCTTGCTCGATGACCTCGACGCCGACGAATTCGATCTCGCGCTCTCCTATGGGCCGATCCAGCAGGGGCAATTGCACCACAAGCAGCGCGTGCTGTTCACCGAGAGCTTCCTTTGCATGTTCAATGCCGAGAAGACCGGCGTCACGCCGCCGATCTCGCTCCAGGATTACATCCGGCTTCCGCACGTGCTGACCAGCCTGCGGCCGGGGCGCAGCGTGCGCGGCTTCGTCGACGATGCCCTCGATGAGCTCGGCCTGCATCGCACCGTCGTGCTGACCACGCCGCGTTTTCTCACCGTGCCGTATCTGGTGGCGCAGGCGCCTGTCATCGTCACCATGGGCGCGCGGCTGGCGCGTCGTTTCGCCGCCGATCTCGGGCTCAGCCTCAGTCCGCCACCGGTGAAGGTCAAGGACGTCACCGTGTCACTGCTGTGGCATGCGTCCTACGATCACGATCCGGCTCACGTCTGGTTGCGCGACCAGCTGGTCAAGCTGGTCGCCGAACTGTGAGCCGCGCACTTTCGCCTCGGCGAAGCGTGCTCGCGGGCTTCTGCGTGATGCCGGCATGGTCGCCGCGGCGCGGGCTCGCTTGATATCAAGACCGAATGGTCTATATTTACGCGATGAGCCGTCAAACCCCTGTGCAGCTGCCCCGTGGCCGCCCGAGAAGTTTCGACACGGAGGCCGCCGTCGAGCGCGCGATGAATGTGTTCTGGACGCGCGGCTACCACGCCACAGCGCTGCCGGACCTGCTTCGCGCGACGAAGCTGTCACGCGGCAGCCTTTACGCAGCGTTCGGTGACAAGCATTCGTTGTTCTTGCTCGCGCTCGATCGCTACATCGCCGATGCCCACACACGGATGGATCTCGAACTCGATCCGCGCCGGGATCCGATCGAGGGCCTGCGGGCCTACCTTGCCGGCTACGTTGACCGTAATAGCGGTGCCAACGGTCGACGCGGATGCCTGCTGGTCGCCACAGCCATGGAACTGGCTGGCCGCGATGCCGACGTCGATCGTCGCATCGGGCGCTTTTTCAAAGACATGGAGGCGCGGGTGGCTGGTGCACTCTCCCGGGCGAAAGCCGCGGGCAAGTTGGCCGATGGCGTCGAGCCTTCGAGCGCGGCCCGAATTCTCGTCTGTTTCGTCGAGGGCCTGCGGGTGGTTGGTAAAACGGCACCGACGCGGATCATTTCGCAAGCCACCGTCGACGCCTTTCTCGAGCGCTTCATCAGGTAAAGCAACCCATCGACGCCTCTCTTGTCCGCGCGCCGATATATGGACCGATCGGTCTTGAAAGAAGAAAACCATGTCTGCCATCCAGATCATCTGCGCCGTGCTTGTTCCCTTGCTCTGGGGCTATCAGTTCGTGGCCATCAAGGTGGGCGTCATGGAGTTTCCACCGCTGTTCTTCCTCGCGTTGCGCTTCCTGGCCATCGCGCTATTGCTTGTTCCGTTCGTCAAGAGGCCGACACGCCAACAGCTCGGTCCTGTCGCAGCCATTTCGGTCTTCCTGGGCGGACTGAACTTCGGGCTGTTCTATGTTGGCCTTGGACTCGGCTCGGGAAGCATTTCTGCCGTGGCCTATCAACTCGCTCCGCCCTTCACCGTCCTGTTGGCCTGGCCGCTGCTCGCGGAGAGGCCGTCGCTCACCACGTCCGCCGGCGTGGTGCTTGCCTTCGGCGGGGTGGTCGTGCTGGCAGCGGGGCCTGGCCTGTCGGCGGACGCGCTTCCGCTGCTGCTCGTGGTCGGGGCAGCCTTCGCGTTCGCGGTGTCCAACGTCTTGACGAAACGCTACGGCCCTTTTGATCCCTTGATGTTGATGGGATGGTTCTCGCTGTTCACGGTGCCACAGGTGATGCTGATGTCGCTGCTGCTTGAGCATGGACAAGTCGCGAGCCTTGTCGCGGCGGATCAACGCGGTTGGCTCGCGCTCGCCTACACGATTTTCATCGGAGGGATTGCCGGGTTTGGCCTCTGGTTCTGGCTGATCGGGCGTTGTTCCATGGGCCGCGTTGCGCCGTTCGGTCTGCTGCTTCCGGTGTTCGCCTTGATTTCGAGCGTGCTGTTTCTTGGCGACCGCATGACCCCGAAGTTGATCGTCGGCGGACTGCTCGCGATCTCCGGCGTCGCCATGACGCAGGCCAGACCGGGGACGCGGTCGGCCTGAATCCGGACGTCGCGTTTCGGCGACCTCCGGATTTGGTTTCTTCGGCGATCAGCTGTCAGAACTTCTGCGTGATGCCGGCATAGACGCCGCGGCGCGGGCCGTATTGCGGCGCGAACACACCGATGCCGGAGCCGTCGCGGATCTGGTAGACGGTGTCGAACAGGTTGACGACGTCGAGGCGCAGCGTGGTCGGCTTGTTCGGCGCGACCAGATAGAAGTCGTGCGAGACGCCGAGATTGACCTGCGTGTAGGGCGGCACGGTGCCGATATTGGCGAAGCCGTCACGCAGGCCCGAACCGTAGATCAGCGATGCGCTGAACTTGGTGTCGCGCCACTGATACCAGCCGCCGACCGATGCCGTCAGCGTCTGGGCA
Source organism: Bradyrhizobium sp. UBA2491 (assembly GCF_002341725.1). NCBI lineage: Bacteria > Pseudomonadati > Pseudomonadota > Alphaproteobacteria > Hyphomicrobiales > Nitrobacteraceae > Bradyrhizobium > Bradyrhizobium sp. UBA2491. Next base: position 79,372 of record NZ_DDOP01000039.1, on the reverse strand, counting down.
TGGTCGGTGTTGACGTAGTTGTTGGCGATGTAGGCCAGTTCGTCCGGATCGAACAGATACTGGTTCGACACCACGTTGGTCGCGATCTGCTTGGCGATGGCGACGTTGGCGTAGAGATGCAGGTTGTCGTGGTTGTAGTTCGCAGTCAGCTCGACGCCCTGGTTGATGCCCCGCGCGTAGTTGAAAGCGGTCAGGACATAGGCCTGGCCGAACTGGCCGTCGTCGAGCAGGTCGGTCGCGATCTTGTAATAGGCATCCATGCCGACCTCGAGGCCGGGGATCGCATAGACTTTCTGGGTGACGCCGACATCGAACACGTGGGAACGCTCGGGCAGCACGGGATCGTTGGCGGTGGTGGCCGGCTGTGCCGTGGTGTTCTGCACCAGTGAAAGATTGGTCGGAGCCGCCAGCACCTGCTCGGGCGGCGTGAAGTTGCGCGCATAGCCGGCATGGAAGGTGGTGCCGTCGTAGGGCTTCCAGGTCAGGCTGACCCGGGGGCTGAGCTGGTTGGCGTCGACATATTGCCACATCTGGTCGAAGCGCAGCCCGGCGCTGAGCGTCAGCTGGTTGGTGATCTTCCACTCGTCGGCGATGTAGGTGGAGAACAGATAGCCGGTCTTGGCGCTGGAATCGAACACCGAGAACGGCGCGTCGACCGGATTGCCGGTGGCGTCGAGCGGCAGCACGGTCGAGCCATTGTTGACCAGCGAGCGCTCGGCGCTGAAGGCCACGCCGAACTTCAGGGTGTGCGCGAAGCCGAGCTTGTAGGAGGTGTCCTCCTGGATTCCGTTGATGAAGCTCTGGCGGTACACGTCGGACGCGACCCCGTTGAAGACCAGGTCGCCGATCGGGTCGGGCGTGAAGTGGAGCTGGCTGTAGCGGTTGAAATAGGCGATCTGGTAGTCGAGCCCGTCGGCCGATTTCTGGTAGGCCACGACGTTGAACTGGTTGAACTCCTTCTGCCGCTCGTTCAGCAGCGCGGAATCGAAATTGGAGACGCCATAGGCGGTGAAGGCCGGCGGCTGGCCCGGATTGTTGGGGATCTGGTAGGCGCCGTTGGACACGCCGCCGATATAGGTCAGCCGGCTGGTCGGATCGATCGCCGTCGAGACGTAGGCAAAGCCCTTCTCCTGGTCCGTCCTGTCATGGATCGCGTTGTAGGCCGGCGTCGGGTTCTCGATGCCGACATCGCTGCCGAAATAGCGCCCCGAGACGTAGTACTGGGTCTGTCCGACCGTGCCGCCATAGTCGACGCTGGTCGTGAAGTTGCCGTGGCTGCCGCCGTAGACGCTGACGCTGCCGGAATTGTTGAAGGCGTCGGTCTTGGTCTGGATGTCGAGCACACCGGCGGTGCGCAGGCCATATTGCGCGGGCAGGGCGCCGGTGATCAGCGCCATGCTGCCGACGATCCCGGTGTCGATGATCTGGCCGAAGGCGCCGACGCCGTCCGGCAGCATGATGCCGTTGATGCGGTATTGCAGGTTGGCGTGCTCGTTGCGCACGTGCAGCTCGCCGCTTGCGGCCGAGTCCTGCGAGACGCCGGGAGCTTGCAGCAGCGCCTTGTCGAGCGTGGTGTTGGTCCCCTGCGGCAGCGACTGAAGGAATTGCTGACTCATCTGGTAGGTGTTGGCGCCGGTCGGCGCCAGCAGGGCGGCACGCGCCTGGTCGAGCCGTTCATTCTGGCCCGCGATTCCCCGCGCGCGGGCCTGCTCGGGTGATTCCGGCGTGGCCGATACCGCTCCGGCTCTTCGCGCGCGGTGTCCGTTCCCGGTTGCGACGCGCGTCCGCGGTTTTCTCGGTCCTGCCGGTGCGTGGTGGCTTTGCGGCGCCGTCACCGTGATATCCGGAAGTTCGGTGGTCGGCGCCGTCGTCTGCGCGAATGCGCTTGCACTCATCCCGCAGAACAAGAGCGATGCCGCGCTCGCGCTGGCGTGTCGTCTGATAGGTCCTGACATGTTGGTTCCCGATCTCATCAAGCCGCGATCCGGATCCATCCGAAGAGGACGCGGCCGAGCCTACCGTCGATGCGCGACGGCCAGATTCCCATTGCTCAAACGGCAGCCGGATTGCGGCCGCGTTCGACGTTCAGTTGTGCTGGGAGATCAGGAGATCGGAGGTGCGCGCGGCTGAAAATGCAGCCGGCCGGTTTCGACCGGGGCCGCATAGCTGGTGAGGTGCCAACGGAGCAGATTGACGGCATCCGGCAACTGCAATGGCGGCAGTGCCGGCGCCGGCACGGCCGTGTTGACCATCGCAACGACGGCGCAGATGGCGCACAGGTCCGTGGACTGATCGGAGTCCGGGTTTGATCGCGGCTCGTCGCGCGAGGCACTCTCGACATGCGCAACAAGCGAGGCGCAGGCGGTTCCGATCGAAGCCTGCGACGGACGCGCCGCTGCAATGGCATGAAAATGCCCGAACGACAGCACGGACTGGATCGCCAGCGCCAACAGCGCCAGCCGAGCCCCGTGCCTGATGTTCGAGCGAAACCAGTTCATGTCGACGCCATTCCGCGCCGGGCCGGATCAGCATTGGCACGAAGCCGGCAGTCCCCATGCGGCGCAATGCCGCACAGTTTCGAAAACGCTCCAGCCTGTCAATCGGCATTGCTGGAGCGATGCGATGAATTTCCGGGCACCGGGCGATTTTGCAACATCGCCGGCACAGGCCGGCGCCGGCCGCTCGGCTAAGCAAAAGTTCATGCAACTGGCGTTGCGGCGCATCGTTGAATCAGCATCGAGGCTACAGTTGAAAGGAGCAAGACGATGCGCTCGAACACTTTACTTGCAGGAGCGGCAGTGGCCGCGCTTGCCGTTGTCAGCACGGCGGCCTGGGCCGCCGAGACCACCGCGCCGTCCACGCCGCCGAACCTGCGGAGCAATCTCACCCAGATGCTGCGCAAGTCGGGCTATACCGACATCCGCGTGGCGCCGTCCTCCTTCGTCGTCCGCGCCACGGACGACAACGGCAATCCCGTCGTGATGTCGATCAGTCCCGACCAGTTCACGGAGGTGACGGCGTTCGGCGCGACACCTCGGCACGCCACGAACCAGGGCGCGGCGGATGCCGGCGCCGCGAACAGCGATGCCAATTTCGTCAGCGTGCCCGCCAGCGATGACTTCAGCTCGAAGGTCATCGGGCTCGGGATCTACAATAACGACAACAAGGACATCGGTACGATCAAGGACATTGCGCTGAGCCCCGGTGGTCATGAGGCCGCCTACATCGTTTCGGTCGGCGGCTTCCTCGGGATGGGCGGCCATGACGTGGCGGTCGACCCGTCCGCCGTGAAGGTTACCTACAACACCAACGACAAAACCTGGCACGCCAGCATGAATGCGTCGGCCGATCAACTCAGGAAGGGGCCGGCGTTCAAATATTCGACGTCCTGGAGCAGCGGCAGGATCTGATGCGCCTCGCGCCGGGCTGGCCATCGAGTCAGGGCGCGCAAGCGTCGAAAGTGAATGGAGGCCCGGCTCGCACCAGGCCTCCATCCGTTACTCCACGATCTCGGTCACGACACCCGCGCCGACGGTGCGGTTGCCTTCACGGATCGCAAAGCGTGAGCGCGCCTCGAGCGCGATCGGCTTGTTGAGCTCGATCGTGAACTCGGCGCTGTCGCCCGGCATCACCATCTCGGCGCCATTGCCGAGCTGGACGGTGCCGGTGACGTCAGCGGTGCGGAAGTAGAACTGCGGACGATAGTTGGCGAAGAAGGGCGTGTGGCGCCCGCCTTCGTCCTTTGTCAGCACATACACCTCCGCGCGGAAGGTCCGGTGCGGCGTCGCACCGCCCGGGTGCGACAGCACCTGGCCGCGCTGCACCGTGGCCTTGTCGATCCCGCGCAGCAGGCAGCCGACATTGTCGCCGGCCTGCCCCTGATCGAGGATCTTGCGGTAGCTCTCGATGCTGGTCACGACGGACTTGCGGGTCTCGCCGAGACCGACGATCTCGACCTCGTCGCCGAGCCTGACGACGCCGCGCTCGACCAGCCCGGTCACCACCGTGCCGCGCCCAGCGATCGACTGCACCCCCTCGATCGGCATTAGGAACGGACGATCGTTCGGTCGCTCGGGCAGCTCGATAAAGCTGTCGAGTGCCTCGAACAGTTTCAGGATCGCCTGATCCGCCAGCGGACCGCGCTCGCCGCGCAGCGCCTGCATCGCGGCACCGCGCACGACCGGCGCGTTGTCGCCGTCGTACTGGTACTTCGACAGCAGATCGCGCACCTCGATCTCGACGAGATCGACCAGTTCCGGATCGTCGGCGACATCGCACTTGTTCAGGAACACGACGATGCGGGGCACGCCGATCTGGCGCGCCAGCAGGATGTGTTCCCGCGTCTGCGGCATCGGCCCGTCGACCGCGGAGACCACCAGGATCGCGCCGTCCATCTGCGCCGCTCCGGTAATCATGTTCTTCACATAATCGGCGTGGCCCGGGCAGTCGACGTGCGAGTAGTGGCGCGTCTCCGTCGAGAACTCGACGTGGCTGGTCGCGATCGTCAGGATCTTCGAATCGTCACGCGTACCTTGCGCGGCCGACGCCTTGGCAACGTCCTGGTAGGAGACGAACGCGCCCCAGCCGTGATCGGCTGAAACCTTCGTCAGCGCTGCCGTCAGCGTCGTCTTGCCATGATCCACGTGACCGATCGTGCCAACATTGCAGTTGGGCTTGAGGCGGATGAACTTCTCTTTGGCCATGGGACACCTGTGGTGTTCGAGCTCCCGTGCTGGGTTTGCACGACTCGAGGCACCGCGAGAGCCCGTTCGGCGCCAGGAGCCGCTTCCGCTCCGGGCCGCCGTCCAATGTCAGGTGTGACGTGAGGTCAGGTCCAAAGCAGAATGGCGGCGGACGAGGGCATTAGCCCTCCCGTCATCAGCACTGATGCTCGCTGTGACTGCCGCATGTTGGAAACCTGGGTCGCTCGCTTTCAAAAAGGAGGCGTGTACATAAGGAGCGGTCACGCGATTGGCAAGAGGCGGGCGCGTTGCCGCGGAGCGGCGCGCTGGCGTTCCCGGCCACCGCGGCGTATAATTCGCGCGCGTACGTGGTGGTTGGTCGGAATGTCCCTCGCAAGCAAAGCTGGTCTCGCATCCCTGTTCGTGGTGCTGTGCCTGAGCGGCCAGCAGGCCAATGCCCAGGCCGGTCCGGTGCGCTACTGGACGCCGGGCTCGCTGTTCGGCTTCGGCGGCAGCCTGGCCGATGGCCAAAAGGCCGACACCTACGGCAACTTTCCGGGCTTTGATGCCACCAGCGCGCAAGGCGGCGCCGCATATCTGAATGGCCGGCCCGACGGCTGGTTCGTCGGCAGCGAAGGCGGCCGCGCTGGCTGGAGCGCGCTCGGCCAATCGGCCGCGTTCGGCTCGCTGGAATATCAGGGCACGCAGGTCGGCTACAATTTCAGAGGCGTCGGCGATACGCCGGTGACCTTCTTCGCTGGTTTCGACAGCCTGAAGTACAATCCGCCCGGCGCCGGCGGGCCGCTGGCGCCATTCAGCGGCAATCCCGGCGTCAACGCCGGCTATTCGGCGCGCGCGGGCGTCGAGTTCCGGCCGACCTCGAATCTCAGCCTTTCATTGGGAGCGAGCTTCACCCAGCAAGGGGCGGAGCGCATGGACAGCGACATTCATTCGCAGCTGCTGCCCGGCCAGTCTCCGGTCCTGTTCGGCGGCCGCTAGGCGACACGAACATAGCGCGTCAGCGCAAGACCCCAGCGCTGCGGTCCTGATCCAACCAGAGCTTGAGCTCAAACCGAGAAGGCCCGAGGCCACGGGCACAGTCAGGATCGCAACATGGACATGCAGGGCAAGATCGCACTCGTCACCGCCGCCGCATCGGGCGCCGGCCGCGCCGGCGCGCTGATCCTCGCGCGCGAGGGCGCGGCGGTTGCCGTCGTCGACCAGAACGAGGCCGGTGCGAAGGCGGTCGTCGACGAGATCAGGAAGGGCGGCGGACGCGCGCTGGCACTGGCCGGCGATCTTCGCGACGACAAGTTTTCGCGTGATATCGTCGCGGCGACCGTGAAGGAATTCGGCGCGCTCGACTGCGTCTGGAACCATCTCGGCATTCCCGGGCCCTCGGTCATCGACGATCTGGAAGGCTGGGATCTCAGCGTCGATCTCAATCTGCGTTCGCAGCTGATCACCACCAACGCTGCGCTCGGTCAGATGACGGCGCGGCGCAAGGGCAGCATCCTGTTCACCGCGTCGACCTCGGGCCTGGTCGGCTCGCCGTGGAGCCCGACCTATTCGGCGGCCAAGGCCGGCGTGATCGGCCTCGCGCGGGCGCTCGCCAAGCGCCACGCCAAGGATGGCGTGCGCGTCAATGCGATCTGTCCCGGCGCGATCGACACGCCGATGCTGCGGGTGTTCGTCAACCGCCCCGACCAGCCGGGTCACAACGAGGCTAATCCGGAGGAACTGATCAAGGCCGCCGTCACCCGCAATCCGATGGGCCGCGCGGCGCGTCCGGAGGAGATCGCGGAGGTCGCCGTGTTCCTGCTGTCGGACAAGGCATCGTTCGTTACCGGCATCGCGATGCCGGTCGACGGCGGCACCGTCGCGTAGCTAGATCACAAATACGATCACGCGGACTAGCACGCGTGATCGCGTCGCCCCGTTTGCGTACAAGCACTCCGGAAAGCCGCTTCGCAGCTTTCCGGATCAAGCCCTAGAACCTCGCCCTGATGCCGGCATAGGCAGCGAGCGGCATGCCCGGCACGAAGGTGCGGGGATCGGACAGCTGCGCCATCAGGTTGGTCACCCCGCGCGTCGTGCTGGCGAAGCCGCCGGTCTCGTAGAACGCGCCGCTCAGATAATAGTGCTGGTTGAACACGTTGTTGATCAGGCCGAAGACCTCGATGTTCGGCGTGATCTGGTACGAGGTGTGCAGGTTGACGACGGAATAGGCAGGGATCTTTGGGCTCTGGTTGGTGTCGTCGTGGATGATCCACTGGCTGCCCACGACGTTAACGTCGGCGCCGACCTTCCACGCATCGGTGACGTTGTATTCGACGCCGGCCTTGAAGCGGTGCGCGGGAATGCCCGGGATCTGGTCGCCCGGCCTGACATTGACATACGAGACGTCGGAGTTGTTCGGATCGGTCACGGCGTTGGGATTGTTCGGCGAGAACAACGTGATGTCGCTTTGATAGGTTGCCCTGACATAGGTGTAGCTGGCGTACGCATTCCAGCGGTTGTAGCGATAGTCGAGCTTGGCCTCGATGCCCTGCCGCAAGGTCTGCCCTGCATTCTGGAAGAAGCCGAAATTGTTGACACCGAGCGGGCTCGCCACCTGGATGATGTCGTCGTCCGATTGGGTGCGGAACGCACCAAGGCCCCAGCTCAGCCTGCCGGTCCTTGCATCCTGGCCCCAACTGCCGCGCAGGCCGGCCTCGACGGTGTGCGCCACCACCTGCTTGAGCGGCGGATCGGCCACCAGGAAGCTGTCGATCATGCAGGGATGGTTGGGGTCGGAGCAGCCGAGCTCGAGTGGCGTCGGCGCGCGGTTGGCTTCCGAATAGCCGGCATAGGCGGTGAGGTTCGGCGTGATCTTGTAGGTACCGCCGATCACCGGGTTCAGCCGCTGGAAGCGGTTGTTGCTGTTGAGCAGGTCGTTTGTCCCGGTCTGGTCGCGCAGTTCGATCTGGGCGAAGTTGAAGCGGCCACCAGCGGTGACCGAGAACCTGCTCGTCACATCGAATGTGTTGGTGAGGTAGAGGCCGGTATAGGTGTTGGTTGCGTGCAGGTCGACCGGGCTGAGGCCGGCGTCGGGCTGGTTGATGAAGATGCCGGTGCCAGTGACGAACAGGTTTTGATCGACCGTGCCGAGCTCGCTCGATGCGTTGAACTTGGTGTAGCCGTGGTCGACGCTGACGCCCATCACGAGATGGTTGTCGTGGCCGAACAGCTGATCGGTGTTGGTGAATTGCGCGGTGCCGCCGAAGCTCTTGGTGTCGACCCGGTTGCGGTCGATCTCGCCCAGGAAGACGGTGCCGAGCGTGTTCGGGACCGGCGGACCGCCGACCGGTCCGTAGATCGGGTCATTGTCGTGGTTGCCGTCGATGCACAGGTTGCGTCCCCTGTTGCAGCCTTCGACGTCGGTGCCGTTGCCGTCGACGTGGGATTGCCAGAAGCCGCGGAAATAGGCGTTGCCCTGGAACGACCAGGTGTCCGAGAAATTATGGTTCAATGTCGCATTGACGAAGGCGAGCTGAAGCAGCGTCGATTGCGGCCAGGTGTAGACGCTCGACCAGCGCTGGTTGAGCATCTCGACCGGCGTGGCGGCGACGTTGCCGAGCAGATTGCTGGCGCCGGTGAAATTGATGTGGAATTCGGTCTGGTCGTTGCGCGCGCCGACGTCGACATACATGCGGTTGACGTGCGACGAATTCGCGTAGTCGCGCCAGCCCCGGTCGTAGGCGGATTCGAAAGCGGCGTAGGCGGAGACATTGTCCTTCTGGCCGCCGGCCTGCACGCTGCCCTGCACACGGCCGTATGAACCGCCGAACACTTCACCCTCGACGCCCTGATAGGTGAAGCCGTTCTTCATCTGGATGCTGAGCGCGCCGCCGATCGCGTTGAGGCCGAACACCGGATTGTTGGGAAACAATGCGACGCTGTCGATGGCCTTCTCCGGGATGAAATCCCAGTTGACCACGTCGCCCCAGGATTCGTTGATGCGGACGCCGTTCTGGTAGACCGCGATGCCCTGCGGCGTGCCCTGCACCGGTGAAGCGGTGAAGCCGCGATAATCGAGATTGCGCTGGAACGGATTGCCGGTCTGATCGGTGAGCGTGACGCCGGGCAGCTTGCGATTCACCGAGTCCAGAAAATTGGTCGAATAGTTGCGGCTGAAATCGGTCGAGGTCAGCACCTCGGTGTTGGACGGAACCTTGTCGCGATCGATCAGGCTCGAATCGCGCTCGGAGGGGCTTGGCACACCGATGCCACCTTCCGGCGCCGCCGCGGTTCGAGCCGGTGCGGCCCGCGTTCTGGTGGTCCGCGATGTCTGTACCACCGGGCGCGTGGCCGGCCTGGTGCTGCGGGTGCCGGCGAGCGGCGAGGGCGCAATCACGGTGACTGGCGGCAATTCGGTCGGGGCAGGTGTCTGCGCGTACACCGCCGTCAACGGTGCAACGACGCCGATCGCCGTAAGCACGGCTGCTGCGCCGCGCGTGTGTGCTGAAGACAACGAAAATCGCGTTGCGACTTGCAACGTACCAGCCATAGCGCCCACCCTTTTTTCGCGGCTCGCCATTTTCCCCGACGAACCATTCGCGTTCGAGACTGCTGGAGGCATGCCAGTTTGGCAAACAAGTTTTGTCCCGGACGTGCGGGATTGTTTTCCAGCGGAGGTCGGGAAAAATTCCCGGTTGTTGCGCAGGGCTGTCGTGCCGGCAATCTGGCCGCTGGCCCGCGACGATTCGTCTCATGCAATCAGTACGTTGTCGCGGGGGCAATGGAGTGGACATGGCCACGAAATCATGCCTAAGCCGGGTCTTTCAGCATTGATTTGTATCGGCGCCGCAATGCGCATTAAGTGTCGCTTGTTCCCGCCCGGATGGCGCCTGTAGACATGGCTCCAATATCCATCAATCGCTGCTCCGAGGACCGATGCGAGTCCTGATTGTCGACGATCATCCGATCGTCATCGCGGCCTGCCAGGCCTTGCTGGCCGATGAAGCCGAAATGACCGTGACGGCTGCCGCGGATGCGGCGGGAGGTCTCGCGTCGTTTGCCGCCGAGGCGCCGGAGGTCTGCGTCATCGACATCAATCTGCCGACGGTCTCCGGCCTCGAACTCGCACAGCAGATCCTCGGAAAGGATGCCGGAGCGCGCATCGTCATCTTCAGCATCAATGACGATCCCGTCTTCGTCGCGCGTGCCGTCGATGTCGGCGTCAAGGGCTATGTGTCCAAGTCGGGAGATCCCAACGATCTGGTGGTTGCGATCCGTGAAGTTGGCAAGGGTGGCACGTTTCTGCCGTCCCGCAGCCGCGGGGATACGCCGGTGGCTGATCCGTCGGTCGCGGCGAACCGGCTTGCGCAAATCAGCGCCCGCGAAGCCAGGATTCTTCACCTGCTCGTAGCTGGCCAGACCTTGGCCGAGATCGCAAAGCTGATCGGCGTTTCCTACGGAACGGTCGCGAACGACACCGCGATCATGCGGCACAAGCTCGGAGTTCGGTCGACGAGGGAATTGGTGCAACTGGCTGCCGGCATGTCCATGAACCTGCCGAGCTGAAGCGACGCCTTCTCACGACCGCCGTCGAACCGCGTCAACGCATCGCTGCTGACGTCAGCGACAAAAATAACCCCGCTCTCACGGAGGAGGCGGGGTTACAAGTTCATTGGGATAAATCCTGCGCTATGCGCGGGAAGTAGCAAGACGGATCGTATCGTTGCCGCTGTTCTGATCAACGAGATTGTCTCTCGCATTTTTCGGGAAGAATTCCCGGCTCGTCTTGGAAAGATAACCTGACGTTCGTCATCTCGCGCATACGCAAATCATGCGCGTTGCGCGTCATCGTCATGCATCGATCTTGATGTCGCATAAACGCGCGTCTACGCTCCCAGCAGATCCGTTAGAGATCGCTGGAGGAAGCACATGAAGCGCTTGCTGTCGTTCGAGTTGACGCACTGCATTGCAGACGGGAGGAGAACCTCTCCACGGCTGCTGGCTGCGAAGGTCGTCTTCGCCGGAATAATTGGACTTTCGGCCTTCTGCGGTGCCGCCTCGGCACAGAACGCCACGCCTGACCGCATCAAGGAAGTCACGTCGAAGGTCGACAGCGATTTCATCAAGGCGAACACCGCCACCTCCAAGGACTGGCCGACGATCGGTCTCGATTATGCGGAGACGCGATTCAGCAAGCTCAACCAGATCAACGCCGACAACGTCAAGGATCTCGGACTGGTCTGGAGCTACAATCTCGAATCATCGCGTGGCGTCGAGGCGACGCCGGTCGTGGTCGATGGCATCATGTATCAGTCGGCGTCATGGAGCGTGGTCCACGCCATCGACGCGCGTACCGGCAAGAAGCTGTGGTCGTTCGATCCGGGCGTCGACCGCTCGAAGGGCTACAAGGGGTGCTGCGACGTCGTCAATCGCGGCGTCGCCGTCTACAAGGGCAAGGTGTTCGTCGCCGCCTATGACGGCCGCCTGATCGCGCTCGATGCGGCCACCGGCCAGAAGGTCTGGGAAAAGGACACGCTGATCGATCACGAGCACTCCTACACCATCACCGGCGCGCCGCGCGCCTTCAACGGCAAGGTGGTGATCGGGCAGGGCGGCGCCGAGTACGGCGCACGCGGCTACATCACGGCCTATGACACCGAGACCGGCAACCAGCTCTGGCGCTGGTTCACCGTGCCGGGCGATCCGTCGAAGCCGTTCGAGGATGCCTCGATGGAAGCCGCGGCCAAGACCTGGGATCCGTCCGGCAAATACTGGCTCAACGGCGGCGGCGGCACGCCCTGGGATACGATCACCTACGATCCCGAACTGAACATGGTCTATGTCGGCACCGGCAACGGCGCGCCGTGGAATCGCAAATTCCGCAGCCCGTCGGGAGGCGACAATCTCTACCTCGCCTCGCTGGTCGCGCTGAACGCCGACACCGGCAAATACATCTGGCACTACCAGGAGACGCCCGGCGATAATTGGGACTACACCTCGACCCAACCGATGATCCTCGCCGACATCGCGATCGATGGCGCGCCGCGCAAGGTGATTCTGCACGCGCCGAAGAACGGCTTCTTCTTCGTGATCGACCGGACCAACGGCAAGTTCATCTCGGCGAAGAACTTCGTCGATGTGAACTGGGCGACTGGCTACGACGCCAATGGACGCCCGATCGAGGTGCCGGCGGCGCGCGGCGACGAGCCCTTTGATGCAGTGCCCGGTCCGTACGGCGCTCACAACTGGCACCCGATGTCGTTCAATCCGCAGACCGGCCTCGTTTACCTGCCGGCGCAGAACGTTCCGGTCAATCTGACGTCGGAAAAATCGCTGACGCAGAATGCGGCGACCCCCGGCAAGTTCGGCGGTACCACCGGCTGGAACGTCGGTTTCGTCCTCAACGGCACGCCGCCGAAGGCGCCAGCCTTCGGCAAGCTGATCGCGTGGGACCCGGTGAAGCAGAAGGAAGCATGGAAGGTCGACTATGTGTCGCCATGGAATGGCGGCACGCTGACTACCGCGGGCAATCTGGTGTTCCAGGGTACCGCCGACGGACGTTTCGTGGCGTATGATGCAAGGAACGGAAAGACGCTGTGGGAAACGCCGACCGGCACCGGTGTGGTGGCGGCAGCATCGACCTACACGATCGATGGCCAGCAATATGTCTCGATCGCGGTCGGCTGGGGCGGCGTGTTCGGCATCGCCACGCGCGCGACCGAATACCAGAATCCCGGCACGGTCTACACCTTCGCGCTCAACGGCAAGGCCAAGATGCCGGAGTTCGTGAAGTACCAGACCGAGGGCTTGCTGCAAGGCGTGAAGTACGACCCGAAGGACGTCCCTGAGGGTACCGCGATCTATGTTGCGGCCTGCGCCACCTGCCACGGGGTTCCCGGCGTCGATCGCGGCGGCAATGTCAGGAATCTCGGTTACGTCCCTGCCGAGGAGATCGCCAACCTGAAGGACATCGTGTTCAACGGACCGTTCCGTGATCGGGGAATGCCTGACTTCACCGGCAAGCTGACCGAGGCCGACGTGGTGAAGATCCAGGCCTTCATCCAGGGAACCGCGGACGCGATCCGGCCGAAGAGCAAATAGCATGACCTGCAAATAGCATGACCTGAACGGGTCATGCCGCAGGGATCGCGCACGGTCTGCCTCGGGTAGGCCGTGCGCGATCGGTTTTGGGATTGTTCCCTTCGAATTCGGGAATTTTTCCCGAATATATCGGGATAATTGCTTGAGGATGATGCGTCGACCAGCTAATTCGTCTGTTAGGTCCACAACGGACGTAATTGGATGGGAGACCGAGAATGACTTCGCGCCCATTGGCTGGCCTGGTGCTGGCCGCTGCCATGACCTTGTCGGGAGCGGCCTTCGCTGCGAGCCACGACAACACCATCAAGATGTTCGACCCCGACAATGACGGCACGCTCGATCTGTCCGAGGTGAAGAACGCAGCGTCGGCGCTGTTCGACAAGCTCGATCCGGACAAGGATGGCACCCTCGATGCGCGCGAGCTGCGCGGCAGACTGAGCAAGAAGGAGCTGGCTGCCGCTGATCCCGATCATGACGGCACCCTGACGAAGGATGAATATCTTGCCGTCGTCGAGCAGCGTTTCAACGCGGCCAATCCCGACAATGACGGAACGCTGGATGCGAAGGAACTGAAGTCGCACGCCGGGCGCGCGCTGCTTCGCCTGATGAAGTAAAGATTTCGGCGCTTCGGTTGTTGCGCCGTGGGGCCTCAGCGCCGGTCGCGCTGAGGCCTTTGTTTTTGATCGCCCGTCCGTGATGCCACGCGGGACCGGCGTCAGGTCAATCCTTGAACTCGCAGCCGAGGCGGTGCAGGGCCTCATCGACCCAGCGGCGGTCGCTGGTGCCGGCGAGGATCTGCTGGATGGCTTTCTCCTCGGTCGCCTTCTTGGCCTCGGTCAGCTTGCAGATCGCCTCGGCCTCGTCATGGGGCACGCAGAGCACGCCGTCGTCGTCGGCGACGATGAGGTCGCCGGGCTCGACGATCATGCCGTCGATCGAGATGGCGCAATTGATCTCACCCGGGCCATCCTTGTAGGGCCCGCGATGGGCAACGCCGGCCGCGAACACCGGGAACGATCCGGCACGGATCGCGCCGGCATCGCGGATCGAGCCGTCGATCACGAAGCCCGCGACGCCCTTCTTCTCAGCCAGCGTCGACATGATCTCGCCGATGATGGCGTTGACCAGCACGCCGCCGGCATCGACCACGATCACGTCGCCGGCTTGGGCGAGGTCGATCGCCTTGTGCACCATCAGGTTATCGCCGGGCCGGGTTTTCACAGTCAGCGCCGGACCGCCGAGCCAGCCGCCCTTATGCATCGGCCGCAGCCGGTTGGTGCCCGCGATCCGCGACATCACATCGCTGATATTGGCGACCGGCAGCGTACGGTAGCGCGCGACGAGGTCGGGCGAGATTTTCCGCTTCGCCTTGTGAATTGCAAATCCTATGGCCATCGTTTTCTCCGGTGTGTTGGCGGTGCGCCCGCTCAATGCGCGCGGCGGTCGAGATGGGCGTTGAGGCGAGGATAGACGCGGCGGGCATTGCCTTCAAAGATCTTGGCCTTGTCTTCGGCGCTGAGCGGCAACGCGTCGATATAGCGGCGGGTGTCGTCGAAGTGATGACCCGTCTCCGGATCGATGCCGCGAACCGCGCCGACCATCTCCGAGGCAAACAGGATGTTCTCGACCGGGATCACCCGGGTCAACAGCTCGATGCCGGGCAGATGATAGACGCAGGTGTCGAAGAACACGTTCTTCAACAGATGCTCCGAAAGCGGCGGCAGCTTCATGTCCTGCGCCAGGCCCCGGTAGCGGCCCCAATGATAGGGCACCGCACCGCCGCCATGCGGGATGATGAAGCGCAGCGTCGGGAAACGCTCGAAGAGATCGGAGGTCAGGAACTGCATGAAGGCGGTGGTGTCGCCGTTGAGGTAATGCGCGCCGGTGCCGTGGAAGCAGGGATTGCAGGACGAGGAGACATGGACCATCGCCGGCACGTCGAGCTCGACCATCTTCTCATACAGCGGATACCACCATTCATCGGTCAGCGGCGGATCGCACCAGTAGCCGCCGGCGGGATCGGGATTGAGGTTGCAGCCGACGAAGCCGAGCTGGGTCACGCAACGCTCCAGCTCCTCGATGCAGTTCTTGGGCGCCACTCCGGGGCTCTGCGGCAGCTGGCAGACGGGGACGAAGTTTTGCGGAAACAGCGCGCAGACCCGGTGCACCAGGTCGTTGCAGATCGTGGTCCATTCGCGGCTGGTGGCTTCCTTGCCGACATGATGCGCCATGCCGGCGGCGCGTGGCGAGAAGATGGTGACGTCGGTGCCGCGCTCCTTTTGCAGGCGGAGCTGCGCGCCCTCGACGCTGCTGCGGATCTCGTCATCAGTGATGCCGAGATTGGTGGTGAGCGGCCGGCGCGATTTGTCGGCGAGGCCGGCGAGCTGCTTGTCGCGGAAGATCTGCAGCTTGGCCGGCTCGGTGGTGTAGTGGCCGTGACAGTCGATGATCATGGTGGCTTCCTTGTTGTCCCCTTGGCAGGGCTATCGGTGTGCGAGGGATGACGGGATCGCGCCGGTCAGTTGGGTCTCGCGCGGCTTGACGCGCATGGTGGCGGCGATGGCGGAGGCGACCAGCAGGAAGCCGGCGATCCCGACCAGCGCCCAGGAGAAGCTTCCGGTGGAGTCCTTGATCAGGCCGATGCACCACGGCCCGATCAGGCCGCCGAACTGCGCAAGCGTGTTGACCATGGCGATCGAGGCGGCGCCGGCCGCACCCGTCAGCAGCGAGGCATTGATGCTCCAGAACAGCGGGTTGCCGGCGTTCAGGCTGAAGCCGACGATGCAGAGGAACACGAAGGCGAGCACCGGGCTCGACACATAGGCGCTGCCCAGCATCGCGACGGCGGCGAGCAGATAGACGGCCGCGAGATGAAACTTGCGATCGCCTGTTCTGTCCGAGCTGCGGCTGACCACGATGGTGCCGATGACCCCGAGCAGCGGCGGGATCGCCGAGAGAAAGCCGACCTGGATGTTGCTGAGGTCGCCCATGCCCTTGATGATCTGCGGCAGCCATAGCAACAGGCCGTAGATGCCGACCAGCGCGCAGCCGAACAGCGCCGCCAGCAGCCAGACCCTGATGTCGAGGACGCATTCGATCAACCTGTGCTGCCCTTGTCGTTCGATCTCGGCCCGCTCGGCGGCGAGCTCGCCCTCCAGCCAGGCTGCCTGCTCGTTCGTGAGCCAGCTCGCCTTGGCCGGTCGGTCGGTCAGATAATAGAGCGTGAACAGGCCGAGCAGAATGGTCGGTACGCCCTCGGCAATGAACATCCACTGCCAGCCATGCAGTCCGCCTGCGCCGTCGAGGAAGGTCATGATGCTGGTCGAGATCGGCCCGCCAAGCACCGCGGAAAATGAGCCGGCGATGATGTAGCCGGCGACCGCGCGGGCGCGATAGCGCGACGGGAACCAGTAGGTGAGGTAGAGCACGACGCCGGGCATGAAGCCGGCTTCAGCGACGCCGAGGCCGAACCGCATCACATAAAGGCTGAGCGGATTCCAGACGAAGGCGGTCAGCGTGGCGACGAGGCCCCAGGTGATCAGGATGCGCGCCAGCCAGATCCGGGCCCCCAGCCAGTGCAGCATCAGATTGCTCGGCACCTCGAGCACCATGTAGCCGAGGAAGAAGATGCTGGCGGCGAAGCCGAAGATCGCCGGGCTGAGTCCCAGATCCTTGTTCATCGTCAGCCCGGCATAGCCCAGATTGATGCGGTCGAGATAGTTGAAGAACATCATCACGAACAGGATCGGGATCAGCCGCCAATAGACCCGGCGGATGGTGTCGCGCTCCAGTTCGCTTGCTGCCGCTTCGGCCATTGTAATCCTCCCTTGCTTTTGTTTTGGCGCCGGTGGATCGAACCGGGCGCAGCGCCGGTTATTCGCGGCGATTTCGCATGGCTGACCGGCTGTGCGCGTTGCCCCGCATTATCCCTTGGAGCACCGGCATTTTGGCGCCAAGATCGGGAAACGGTCCTGGGAGGTCAAATACCGCTTTGACCCTTCACTTATAGGGAATCGGAATAAGCGATGGATTACAGGCAGCTTCGCTATTTCATCGCGGTGGCCGAGGAGCTCAGCTTCAGCCGCGCCGCCAAGCGACTGCATGTCAGTCAGCCGCCGCTCAGCACCCAGATCAAGGCGATGGAGGAGGAGCTCGGCACCCAACTGCTGTCGCGGACGCGGCGCGCCGTCGAGCTCACCCAGGCCGGCCAGTTGCTGCTGGAACATGCGCGGCGCGCCGTCAGCGAGCTCGATCTGGCATCCGAGACCGTGCGCCGCGCAGCGCGTGGCGAGGCCGGCGCGGTCCGGGTCGGCTTTACGGATTCCGTTCCGATGCTCGACATGTTCGCCGAACTGTTCCGCAGCTTCCGCGCCAGCTATCCGCGGGTGAAGATCGAGCTGCGGCACATGTCGACGGCCAAGCAGCTGCAAGCGATAGCCGACGCCGAGCTCGATGTCGCGATCATGCGGCCGCCGCTCGATTTCCGCCCCGCCGCCGACCTGCAAGTTCATGTCGTGTGGCGCGACCGGTTGATGGTGTTCCTGCCGATCGATCATCCGCTCGCCGCAGCACCTGGCAAGCTGACCGTCGCCGATCTGGCCGAGCACGAGTTCGTCGGCATGGCCGAGAGCGGTTGCGGCGTCGGCGACCAGGCGGCGATGCTGTGCCGGCGGGCCGGCTTCGCGCCGCGCATCGTGCAGGAGGCGCATGAACTGCGCACCGTGCTCAGTCTGGTCGCGGCCGGGATCGGGCTTTCGATCCTGCCGTCCTGCTACCAGCAGGCCGGCGTCATGAACGTGGTGGCGAAGACCTTGGATACGCCGGATGCGGAAAGCCGGATGCTGGTGGCGATGCGTTCGAACGCCTCGCTGCTGCCGCGCCGGTTCGTCGAATGCGCCTTGCAGGCAGCGTCGCGAAGCGCGCTGCCGCGCGTCGAGGTGGCGGCTGCCGGCGGTTGACGCCCTGGGGCAAGCCGTCGCGTTGGTTCGGAGGCTCGCCGCACCGCTCAGGCGCCGTCGTGGCCCGGGTTTTCGAGGCTGAACGTCTCGGACTGTTCGTCATAGGCGAACAGCTCGGCATAGCGGCCCCAGGATACGATGGTCTTGAGCGTCTCGTCCGCATAATCCTCGGACATGTAGTCCTCGAGCTCGTTGCGGAAGCGCGCGGCAGGCGCCATGTGCGAGGGCCGTTCGTCGAGCACACGCTTGATCAGGCCGAACACCGGCACATGGTTGACGAGATGCTCGGCGAACAACTTCTTGCGCGCGTCGGTGTCGAGGTGCGCGAAGCGGACGCCGGGGTCGGTCAGCACTAGGTCGCCTTCGCTGAGATGGGCAAAGCGCAGCAGCTGCAACGACTCGCCGAGATGCAGGATCTCGTCGGTCTCAAGCTGGAGCTGGCTCGCCAGCACCGGCAGGTCGGCATGTCCGCCATAGGGCGGCCCGGCCAGCGTCTCGATCAGGCCGGACAGCTCGTTGGAAGAGACATGGTCGAGCACCATGCCGACGCCGCCGCCCGGAACCCCTTCGAGCGACGGTGCCCTGGGCTCCGCGCGCTGCGTCATGCGCGCATAGAGCTGCTCGACGAGCTGGCGGAAGGACGGATCGAGCCGGTTGCGCGGATGTTTCAGGTCGATCTTGAACTCGGCCGCGACGCGCCCCGGATTCGACGAGAACACCAGGACGCGGTCGCACATCAGCACGGCTTCCTCGATGTTGTGCGTCACCATCAACACCGATTTGATCGGCAGCCGGCCTTCGATCCAGAGGTCGATCAGGTCGGTGCGCAACGTCTCGGCCGTCAGCACGTCGAGCGCCGAGAACGGTTCGTCCATCAGCAGCAGGTCGGGGTGCACGACCAGCGCCCGCGCGAAGCCGACGCGCTGGCGCATGCCGCCGGACAATTCCTTGGGGTAGGCGGACTCGAAACCGTCGAGGCCGATCAGGTCGATCGCCGCGAGCGCGCGCTTGCGGCGCTCGGTGGCGTCGACGCCCAGCGCCTCCAGTCCGAGCTCGACGTTTTGCAACACGGTCAGCCAGGGGAACAGCGCGAATGACTGGAACACCATGGCGACGCCGTTCGGCGGTCCGGCGATGGCTTCGCCGCGGCAGGTCGCGGCGCCCGACGACGGCGCGACCAGCCCGGCGATGATGCGCAGCAAGGTCGACTTGCCCGATCCGGAGCGGCCGAGCAGCCCGACGATCTCGCCGGCATGAATCGTCAGGTCGACATTCTCGAGCACCAGCAGCTGCTCGCCGCTTCCCTTCGGGAACGAGCGGGAGACGCTGCGAATGTCGATCAGCGCGGTCTGGTTGGTTTGGTCGAGCATCGGAATTCCTCTCGATCAGCCGAGGCGAAGGCGGCGCTCGCCGAAGGCGTAGAGCGGCCGCCACAGCATGCGGTTAAACAAAGTGACCAGGACGCACATCACGACGATGCCGAGCACGACCTTGGGAAAATCGCCGGCCTCCGTCGCGCGCGCGATATAGGCGCCGAGGCCGGTGGCGACGAGATGGGTATCGCCCCAGCTCGCGACCTCCGCGACGATCGATGCGTTCCACGAGCCGCCCGACGCGGTGATCGCGCCGGTGATGTAATAGGGGAAAATGCCCGGCAGCACGACTTTCACCCACCATCGCCAGCCCCCGAGGTGCAGGCTGCTGGCCGCCTCGCGCAGGTCGGTCGGGAAGGCGGCCGCGCCCGCGATCACGTTGAACAGGATGTACCATTGCGTGCCCAGGATCATCAGCGGGCTGAGCCAGACATTCGGATCGAGGTGGAAGCGGACGATCAGCACGACAAAGACCGGGAAGGCAAGGTTGGCCGGGAAGGCGGCGAGGAACTGCGCGAGCGGTTGGATCCGCTCGGCGAGCTTCGGCCGCAGTCCGATCCAGACGCCGACCGGCACCCAGATCAGCGACGCCAGCGCGATCAGGACGATGACGCGCAGCAGCGTGACGAGCCCATAGCCGACGGCAGCGGCGAGATCGGACAGGCCGAGCGACGCGGAAAGATATTGATACGCCATCCAGGCGGCGTAGCCGGCCGTGGCGACCACCACCGCAATCCAGATGCCATCGACGACCCGCGAGGGCTGCCCCGGTTTGCCGGTGGGCCGAAGCATCGCGGGCCACGCGATGCGCATGGTCGAGACCGCCTTGTTCACCGTGGCGAGCTGATAGGTCAGGGCGCGCAGCGCGCGGGTGCGCCGGAACAGGTCCAGCATCCACGACGTCGGGGCTTCGCCGGACGCGGTCTGCTCGAAACGGAATTTGTCCGCCCAGGCGACGATCGGGCGAAACAGCAGCTGGTCATAGGCGATGATGACGATCAGCATCGCGAGCAGCGCGTAGCCGATCGCGGGCAGGTTCTTCTGATCGATCGCGGTCGCGACATAGGCGCCGACGCCGGGCAGGGTGACCGTCGTGTTGCCGACCGTGATCGCTTCCGATGCGACGACGAAGAACCAGCCGCCCGACATCGACATCATCGCGTTCCAGATCAGGCCCGGCATCGCGAACGGCACGTCGAGCCGCCAGAACCGCTGCCAGCCCGAGAGGTGGAAGCTCGCGGTCGCGTCCTCGAGATCCTTCGGCACGTTGCGCAGCGACTGGTACATGCTGAAGGTCATGTTCCAGGCCTGGCTGGTGAAGATCGCGAACACGCAGGCGAACTCGGCGCCCAGCACGCGGCCGGGAAACAGGTTCATGAAGAACACGACGGTGAAGGTCAGGAAACCGAGGATCGGCACCGATTGCAGGATGTCGAGCATCGGGATCAGCACGATCTCGGCGCGCCGGCTCTTAGCCGCGACGGTCGCGTAGATGAAGGTGAAGATGGCCGAGCAGACGATCGCCAGCAGCATCCGCATCGTGGTCCGGAGCGCGTAATACGGCAGGTTGGCCGGATCGAGCGACACCGGGCTGCGCGCGAGCTCGGACAGCGGCACGGTGGTCTGCTCGCCGCCATAGACGACGAGCACCATCGCGCCGACCAGCAGCAGCAGCGCCGCGACGTCCCAAAGATTGGGCCGGAGTGAGACCGGTCCCCATACGGCGCTGCGAACGTCCTGAAAGCTCATAAGGCCACCCTCGGGGCAGAACTCGCCATCTATGCGCCCGAAATGACCGGGACCGGCCCCAGCCGGCGTTATAGGCAGGATTTGCGACAAACTGGTAGTCCGTCCTGCGGCGCAGCGCCGCCGCGCGGCTAGCGCGGTCGCTGCGTCAGGAAGCGCGTGACCACGCCGCCAAGCGTGGCGTGGTCGAGCGGCTCGGTGAGCGATGCCTTGGCGGTTTCGACCACGGCGTCGGGCGCCAGGCCGCGCCGCAGGTCGCACAGCGCGTCGGCATAGCCGGCGGTGAATTCCGGGTGCGGCTGCACCGACAGCGTCGTGCCGTTGGCATAGAGCAGCCCGGCATGGGGCGTGAATTCGGACGACATGATGGTGCGCGCCGAGGCCGGCGGGGTGATCACCTGATCCTGGTGCGAGGCGGCGGCCGCGACCGTCTCGCCTTCGAGCAAGCCATTGTCCGGCGCCAGCCGATAGACGTGGCGGCCGATGCCCCAACCCTTCTCCGATTTGCGCACCGTGCCGCCGAGCGCCTGCGCGATCAGCTGATGACCGAAGCAGACGCCGACCATCGGAACATGCCTGTCATGGGCCGCACGCACGAACGCTTCGAGCGGCGCCATCCATTCGACGTCATCGTAGACGCCGGCCGCTGATCCCGTGATCAGGATCGCGTCGAGTGTCGCGGGATCGGGAAGCGCCTCACCCCCGGCGACGCTCACGACATCGCAGGCCGCCGACGGATCGGCTGCGGTCACCATCCGCTCGAACATCTGCGGATAGCTGCCGTGACGCTCGCGGTATTGCGGGCTGACGAGCCCGGTTTCGATGATGGTGATGCGGGGCATGGAAAGCGCTGAGGGCTGAATGGGGACGACCCAGCGTTTACTCCGAAAGCGCCTGGCGCCACAAGCCGCGTGGGTCGATCAATTCCGCGACGGCGTGGCTGTGTCGATCGTTGCGGTGTGCTGCGCGGTGGGCGTCGTGCTGACTGTCGCCGGCGCCGCCGTCACGATCGCAGGCTCGGTGCGATAGCGCGGCAGCTGATCCTCGAGCGAATAGCCGACGCAGAGCGCGAGGCTCGACCACACCGCCATGCTGAAATACAGCGACATCCAGGCGATCTCCTCGCGCCACTCGGCGATGTCATGGGTGACGACCCAGCGCCGGCTGACGTCGCGCAGGCCGTCGAGCGGATGCAGCAGGGTGCCGCCGGCGGCGAGGTTGGCGCGCCAGCGGTTGAGGTACATCGGGACGTCGATGGTCATCAGGAAGGCGAGAAAGGCGGCGATGCCGACGATCGCCACGATGAGGGCCCAGCGCACCGGGCCATGAAACTCGGGCAGCAGCCGGCACAGTGCGATCCCGACCAGGAAGAACACCACGGCCCAGATCGAGTTCTCGATCGCGTTGCAGAGATAATGCGTGGTCAGCACCGCGTACCAGGAGAAGCATTCCGCGATCACGATCAGCGGCACGATGATCCAGGCGATGGTCACGGTGGTGTCGGCGCCGGTCATGGTGCCGAGTTGATGCAGGATGATCGCCCATTGCGCGGCGAAGCAGACCTCGGCGACGGTGGCGACGGTGCGGCCGACCACGACGCTCGACAGCCAGTGGTCGAACAGGCAGATACGCTGCACGTCGGCGCGCGGCAGCACCGAACGGAACGCGCAGCCGAACACATAGGCCGCGCACAGCAGCATCATCAGGCCGATGCCGGATGTGTTGCTGAAGCTGCCGTTGGACTGTTCGTGGAACTGGCGATACAGCGCGAACCAGACCGCGATGTTGGCGGCGCTGACGAGGCTCAAGAGCCCCCACCACCGGACCACTGGATTCGACCAAGCCAGCGAAACCGGCCGTGCCCGCCGCTCCATGCTCATTCACCGCTCCGCGTGTAACCGAATTGATATTGAACTGTAGTAATTCTGTCATAGAAGGTCACGAATCACGACTAAAAAATGCGTGTGGCACGGGCAGGGCGGCTACGGGATTGTGACAGCGATTGTGACAGCGCGGCGATTGTGACAGTGAGCGGCGGCCCACTGTTTGTGACAATGGGGGGCCGCCAAACCCCGGTCTCGTCATTCCGGGATGCGCGAAGCGCAGGCCCGGAATCCATCATGCCGCCGTGTCGCTGTTGAATGGATTCCGGGCTCGCGCTCCGCGCGCCCCGGAATGACGAAGGGGCTTTGGCCCTCCAGCCTTCGCGATCGTGATCGAATGTGACGGCCGCGCCGGTAGGCAGGCCCGGCCCGATCCATTACAGAACGGCTTCCTTTTTCAGGCCGAACCCGCACGGGCTGGCTTCACGCGAAGGCGACCTGTGACGACGGATATGACGGCCAGCTACGACCCGCTGCTGCGCAGGATTCACTGGGCGACGGCAGTGCTGTTCATCGCGGCGATGCTGATCGGGCTCTATTGCGGGTTGCAGCCGGCGGGGACGTCGCCGCGGCGCGAACTGCTCGAGGTGCACAAGTCGCTCGGCGTCACCCTGTTCTTCCTGGCGATCCTGCGGCTGATGGTGCGCGCTGTCACCACGGTTCCGCCGGAGCCGGGCTCGTTTTCGCCGCTGGTCAGGATCGCGGCGAGGCTCAATCACTGGGCGCTCTATGCCATCCTGTTCGCGATGCCGGTGACGGGATACATGTTCTCATCGGCCGGCGGCTACTCGCTGCGCTACTTCTGGACCTTCAGCTGGCCGCGCCTGTTCGCCGACAACAAGGCGGTGGCGGAGGCCGGCGAGTTGGCCCACGGCGCGCTGGCTTATTTCGTCTATGCGGTGGTTGCGCTGCATATCGCCGCGACGCTCTGGCATGTTCTCGTCAAGAAGGACGAGACGCTGGCGCGGATGTGGCCGCGCGCGAGCCGCAATCCATCCTGAGTGCTAACCGCGCAACGCGGTCTCGGGAATGGTGCGGCGAACCACCTCGCGCATCGCGAAGCTGGAATGGATGCGGGCGACGCCCGGCATTCGCGACAGATGCTGCTTGTGGATACGCTCGAAGTCGGCGATGTCGCGGGCGATCACCTGTAGATGATAATCATCGCTGCCCGACATCAGATGGCAGGACACGACGTCTGGACAACGCGCGATCGCGGCCTCGAACGCCGCGAGATAATCCTCGCTCTGCTTCTCCAGCGTGATGGTGACGACGACCGTGGTCACCAGTCCGAGCGCTGATGGTTCGAGGTCGGCGCGGTAGCCGCGGATCACGCCGATCTCTTCGAGATGACGAATGCGCCGCGCGCAGGCGGTCGGCGACAGTCCGACCTTTTCGGCCAGCTCGATCTGGCTGGCGCGGGCGTCAGAGACCAACTCGGCGAGGATTCTGAGGTCAATGCGATCGAGACCGTCCACGCAGTTTTCCTTCAAGGATTGAGCTGGACGTGAAAGATATGAGCGTATTTGGCTGTGAGCAAGCCGGAATTCGCTGAGAAACGCCGTGTGGCGGAGCATAGCCTTCTGGTTGGCGGAAACCAATCTAGCAAGGAGCGGACCATGCGCATCGGCGTGCCCAAGGAGATCAAGGTCGAGGAATATCGGGTCGGGCTGACACCCGCCTCAGTGCGGGAATATGTGGCGCACGGGCACGAGGTCGTGGTGCAGCGCGGCGCGGGTGACGGCATCGGCGCCGGTGATGACGTCTACACCCAGGCCGGCGCACGGATCGCCGACACCGCCGAAGAGGTGTTCTCCGTCGCCGAGATGATCGTGAAGGTGAAGGAGCCGCAGCCGTCCGAATGGATCAGGCTGCGCGAGGGACAGATCCTCTTCACCTATCTGCATCTCGCGCCCGACGTTCCGCAAACCACGGGGCTGATTGCGTCCGGCTGCACCGCGGTCGCCTATGAGACCGTGACCGACGCGCATGGCGGGCTGCCGCTGCTGGCGCCCATGAGCGAAGTCGCAGGCCGGCTGGCGATCGAAGCCGCGGGCGCTGCGCTGCGCAAATCCGCCGACGGCATGGGCAAGCTGCTCGGCGGCGTGCCCGGCGTTCCGCCGGCGCGCGTGGCGATCATCGGCGGTGGCGTGGTCGGCACTCATGCAGCGCGGATGGCCGCAGGCCTCGGCAGCGACGTCACCATCCTCGACCGCTCGGTGCCGCGGCTCCGCGCGCTCGACGATCTGTTCCTCGGCCGGGTCCGCACTCGCTATGCGACGCTGGAGGCGATCGAGCAGGAGATCATCGCCGCCGATGTCGTGATCGGAGCGGTGCTGGTGCCTGGCGCCAGCGCACCGAAACTGGTCTCGCGCGCGCAACTCGCCAGCATGAAGCGCCGCGCGGTGCTGGTCGACGTCGCGATCGACCAGGGCGGCTGCTTCGAGACCTCGAAGGCGACCACGCATCAGGCGCCGACCTATCTGGTCGACGATATCGTGCATTATTGCGTCGCCAACATGCCGGGCGCCGTACCCGTCACCTCAAGCCACGCGCTCAATCATGCGACCTTGCCGTTCGGTCTGGCGCTGGCGTCGAAAGGGCTGCGCGCGCTGGTCGAGGATCCGCATCTGCGCGCCGGCCTCAACGTCCATCGCGGCCGCATCACCAACCGCGCCGTGGCCGAGAGCCAGCATCTGTCGGCCGTGATGCCAGAGGAAGCACTGGCGTCGTAACATTTGCGAGCCTTCGCAGCCTTTCCCGTCGTCCCGGCTCCCGTGCGCAACTGCGCACCAGGCCGGGACGACATAGGATCTCTTGTGCAGTCGCGTAGTCATCCGCACCACGCGCCAAGAGGTCATTTCTCGACGAACCTCGACCCGGCTTTATCCGTCAATTCCTTCAGCCGGCTTTGCATCACTGCAATGATGTGCTCGCGCTTTGCCGCGATCCGTTCGATCGGGCCGCCGATGCCGATAGCCAGCGGAGCGCGTCGCTTTGGCAGCGGAACAAGCATGCCTATCGTGTTTGCGCCCGGCGTCGTGCGGCCGCCCGACTCGGAAAAGCCGCGGCGGCGAATGCGCTCGATTTCTTCGAGGAACGCCGTTTCGCGAACGCGCGCCGACTGACTCGGCTCATCGGCATTGTTGCGACGGATGATGCCGCGAATCTTGGTGTTTGGCATTTGGCTCAGCAGTACGTGTCCGAGCGCGGTACGAACCATCGGTCGTATTTGACCAGCATGTGTGATGAACTGAAGTTGATAGCCGCTCGGCACGACGTGTAGATAGCGCATCCCGGCGGCGCCGGTCTGTTGTCCAAGCAGGATGGTTTCGCCGCCAGTCGCGCTCCAGAGTTCCTCCATCAGATCGGTGAGCTGTGTGTCACGGAACGGAGACCGACGGATCCAATCACCGAGCAGACCGACCCGGTAGCTGGGGATGAAGCGCCGGGTCTTTCGGTCGTATTCGAGGTAGTTCAACTCGACGAGACTGCTAAGCAGCACCGACGTGCTCGATTGGGGCATCTGCAACGCCGACGATATTTCAGTCACCGAAGCGGCCCGCTTCGTTTCCCGGAAGAACTCCAGAACCGCAAACGTCCGCATGGCCGATTTGACGATGGCCGTCTTGTTCGAGCTCGGCATGGCTGTCTCCGCGGCGCGGGGCAATGAGCGCCTCCATCACATATGTGATGTTAGGCCGAAACGGCTTCACTTGACGACAACTTTGGCACAGATTGGCGCCAATGAGATCAAACGCATGGAAACGCAGAGAGCAGGGGAAGGCGGATGCCCGGCCGAAGTTTGCTCGAGAAGATCTGGGATCAGCATGTCATTGCCCGCTTGAGCGAGGACACTGATCTCCTTCATATCGACCGTCATCTGCTGCACGATCTCGGCGGCTCGCGCGGCCTGCTCGATCTCAAGAGCCGTGGCCTCAAGGTCCACAATCCCGAGCTGACGTTTGCGACACCCGATCACGCGCTGTCGACGGCGCCCGGTCGTGCCGGGACCAGCAAGATCGGCATGGAATTGCTGGCCGCGTTGCGGGCCGAGACCGCGGCGAGCGGTATCACGCTGTTCGATGTCGATCAGCCTGGCCAGGGCATCGTCCATGTCATCGGGCCCGAACTCGGCTTGAGCCTGCCGGGCGCGACGATCGTCTGCGGCGACAGTCACACCTGCACCCATGGCGGCCTCGGCGCACTCGCCTTCGGCATCGGATCGAGCGAGCTCACCCATGTGCTGGCGACGCAGGCGCTGATCCAGAAGCGTCCGAAGACACTGCGTGCGCGCTTCGAGGGCAAGCTCCCGCTCGGCGTCACCGCCAAGGACATGATTCTGGCGCTGATCGGGCATATCGGCGCCGCCGGCGGCACCGGTTATGCGGTCGAATATGCCGGGAGTGCGATCCGCGCGCTGCCGATCGAGGGTCGGCTCACGATCTGCAACCTCTCGATCGAGCTCGGCGCCAAGATGGGGATGGTGGCGCCGGATGAGACAACCTTCGAATTCCTGCGCGGCCGTCCCTACGCGCCGCAAGGCGAGATGTGGGATCTCGCCGTGAAAGCGTGGCGCGAATTGCCGAGCGATCCCGACGCGGTGTTCGACCGCGAGGTCGTGATCGATGTCGAAAAGATCATCCCGCAGGTCACCTGGGGCATCAGCCCCGAGCATGTCGTCGGCGTCGACGGCGTCATTCCCGATCCGAAGGCGGTCGACGATCCGTTGCGGCGTGCGGCGATCGAAACCGCACTGGAGTATATGGGTCTGCAAGGCGGCGCACCGATCGCCGGCACGCCGGTCGATTGGGTGTTCATCGGTTCCTGCACCAACAGCCGCTTAAGCGATCTGCGTGCTGCGGCCGAGGTCGCGCGCGGCCGCAAGGTCGCGGCCGGGGTCCGCGCCTGGGTGGTACCGGGCTCGGAGAACGTCAAGCGCGAGGCGGTCGCCGAAGGGCTCGACAAGATTTTCATCGAGGCCGGCTTCGAATGGCGCGAGCCGGGCTGCTCGATGTGCCTGGCTGCCAATGGCGAGGTGGTGGCGCCGGGGCAGCGTTCGGTCTCGACCTCGAACCGCAACTTTGTCGGCCGGCAGGGGCCGCGCGCGCGGACGCATCTGGCGAGCCCCGCAAGCGCAGCCGCATCCGCCATCGCCGGTGCGATCGCCGACGTCAGGATGATGGGGCGCTAGACGATGCCGAAACCGTTCGACAGACTCACCGCGACTGCTGCGCCGATCATGCGCAGCAATATCGATACCGACGTGATCATCCGCATCGAGCGTCTGGTCGGCAACGGAATCCGCGGCACGCTCGGCAAATGGGCGTTCGGCTCACTGCGCTATCTTCCTGATGGCTCGGAGAATCCGGACTTCATCCTGAATCGCGAGCCGTACCGGGACGCGGAGATCCTGGTGACCGGGCCGAATTTCGGCTGCGGCTCGTCGCGCGAGGGTGCGGTGTGGTCGCTCCAGGAGCGCGGCATCCGCGCCATCATCGGCTCCGGTTTCGGCGATATTTTCTTCGCCAACTGCTTCCAGAACGGCATCCTGCCCGTCGTGGTCGACAAGGCGCTGGTCGATCAACTCGCCGCCGATATCGAGGCGACGCAGGGCGCCGGCAAGGTCTCGATCGACCTCGAGGCGCAGACCATCGTCTCGCCGTCGGGCGCCCGGCATACCTTCGAGATCGACCCCCGGCGGCGCGAAGGCCTCTTGAAAGGGCTCGACGAGGTGGCGCTGACGTTGCAGCGCGATAGCGAGATTCACGCCTTCCAGGCTTCCGACCGCACCGCACGGCCCTGGATTCATTCGACAAGGATATCTGCATGAGCACGCCATCCAACATGGTCAAGGTCGCCGTGGTCGGCGGCGAGGGCATCGGTCCCGAGGTCACCACGCAGTCGCGCCGCGTGCTCGACTGGTTTGCGGCCAAGCGTGGCGCGCCGATGACCTTGCGCGAGGCGCAGTACGGCCTGATCCCGTATCTGGCGACCGGCAAGGTGCTGCCGGAGGACACCGCCGAAGCAATGGACGAGGCCGACGCCATCCTGTGGGGCGCGACCGGCGGTCCGGAGACGACCGAGGTACCCGCGGCCGCGCGCAAGGCCGGCAGTCTTCTGGGGCTGCGCAGCAAATACGATCTCTACGCCAACCTGAGACCGATCATGGCGAGCCCGGCGCTGTCGGCGTCGGCGCCACTGAAGCCCGAGGTGCTTGACGGCGTCGACTTCGTCATCATCCGCGAATTGACCAGCGGCATCTATTTCGGCGAGCCGCGCGGCATCGAGACCTTGCCGGACGGCCAGCGCCGCGGCTTCAACACCGAGCAATACACGACGAACCAGATCCGCCGCGTGGCGCGCTCGGCGTTCGAGCTGGCGCGTACGAGGCGCAACAAGGTTTGCTCAGTCGACAAGGCCAATGTGCTGGAGACCAGCGTGGTGTGGCGTGAGGAGGTGATCAGGCTGCACAAGGAGGAATTCTCCGACGTCGAGCTGACCCATCTCTATGTCGACAACGCCGCGATGCAGATCGTGCGCGAGCCGCGGCAGTTCGACGTCATGGTGACCGGCAATATCTTCGGCGACATCCTGTCGGATTGTGCGGCGATGGCCTCGGGCTCGCTTGGCATGCTGCCGTCGGCCTCGCTCGGTCCGGTCGATCGCTTCGGCCGGCGCAAGGCACTGTACGAACCGGTGCATGGCAGCGCGCCCGACATCGCGGGCAAAGGCATCGCCAATCCGCTCGGCTCGATCCTCAGCGTGGCGATGCTGCTGCGGTTGACACTGAACCGGCCCGAGGATGCGGATTTGCTGGAGCAGGCGGTGCAGGCCGCGCTCGCGTCCGGTGCCCGAACGGCGGATATTGCTGAAGCCGGCGCGAAGAAGCTGTCGACCGTCCAGATGGGCGATGCGGTGCTCGGCGCGCTGGACAAGATATCGGCCAGGGAGCACGCGTGATGACGCGCCTGGCGATACCCTCCATTTCGCGGCGTTCGGCCCTGACGGTGATCGCCGCCGGCGGTGCGGCGCTGGCGAGCGGGCGGACATGGGCGCAGGCTATTCCGGGTCGTGCGATCTATCCGGTCGCGGTGCCGGTTTACCAGACGCAATTCGTCGCTGATCGTATCGGCTACTTCAAGGAGGCCGGGCTCGACTGCAAGCTGGTGCAGGGCGGCAGCGGCGTGAAGACCCGCGAGATCATCGCCTCATCGCAGGGCGATATCGGCATCGGCGACGTCACCCATCCGATGCAGCTCACCAACCACGGCCGAGCCGCGCGCGTGCTGCTGCCGGTCGACACAAGGTCGAACTCGGTGATGTTCATCTTGCGCAAAGACCTGAAGGACCAGGGCATCAACTCGCTGGAGGCCTTCACGCAATGGAAGCGGCCCGACGGCCGCAGGCCGATCGTCTCGGTGTCTTCGCTGGGCGGCACCAACCATGTCTGGGCGTCCTACTACATGGAAACCATGGGGCTCGACGACAAGGTGACCTGGATCGGCACCGGCAATGTCGACACCATGCTGGGCTCGCTGAAGTCGAAGCAGGTCGATATCCTCGTCAGCTCGCTGTCGCTGTTGAACGAGGCGAAGCAGCAGGGCTGGGGCGAATTGCTGTTCGACGGCACCGATGAGGCGATCTGGAACAAGCATATCGGCGGCAAGGTGCCGGTGACGGCGCATTTCACGTTGCAGGCGACCATCGACAAGGATCCGGCCAAGATGCAGGCCTACGTCACCGCGCTGTGGCGCGCGTCGCAATGGATCAAGGCGCACAAGCCGGTCGAGGTCTACGAGGCCATCGAGCCTTATGTCGGCAGCACCTCGCGCGACGCCAATTTGCTGGAGATCACGGCGATCCAGAAGGTCGCGGACTATGAAGGGTCGATCGACGCGGCGAGCTTCGCGCGCGGCGAGAAGGTCTGGTTCCGCGAGATGACCGGCATCAAGCCGCTCAAGATCGCCGACGTGGTCAACTCGAACCTCATCGACGCGGCGCGAAAGGCCTATCCGGGTTGAGCGCGCTGGAGACACGCGCAACCTTGTTGCCGCGCGCGTCGGCCGAGCGCCGCGTCGAGGTCAAGGGCCTGAGCAAGTCGTTCCAGCTCGCCAGGACCACGATCGAGGCCGTGCGCGACGTCACCTTCGACGTCCGCCGCGGCGAGTTCGTCGCGCTGCTGGGGCCGTCGGGCTCCGGCAAGAGCACGGTGCTCAACATGATCGCCTCGCTGATCCGTCCCACCGGCGGCGAGATCCTGATCGACGGCAAACGCGTCGTTGCCGGCAAGGCAACGCCCAATGTCGGTTACGTCTTCCAGCGCGACACGTTGTTTCCGTGGCGGACGGTCGGCGACAATATCGGCTATGGGCTGGAGCTATCGGGCGTGCCCGCGTCGGAACGGAAAGAGCGGATCGCGGAATGCGTCGCGCAGGCCGGGCTCAAGGGATTCGAGAATGCCTATCCGTCGGCGCTGTCGGGCGGCATGCGGCAGCGCGCGGCGCTGATGCGCACCCTGATCGTCGAGCCGCAAATCCTGTTGATGGACGAACCGTTCGGCGCGCTCGACACCCACACCAAAATCGACATGCATGAGGTGCTGCTGCGGATCTGGGAGCGCGAGCAGCAGACCGTGCTGTTCGTGACCCATGATCTCGGCGAGGCGCTGACCTTGGCCGACCGCATCATCCTGTTCTCGGCGCGGCCGGGCCGCATCAAGGACATGTTCGAGGTCGACTTCGCGCGCCCGCGCGATGCGGTGAAGGTGCGCGAGACTCCGCATTATGCCGAGCTGTTCCAGCACATCTGGCATTCGCTCGGCGAGGAGTTCGTCAAGGGCCGCAGCACATGAAGAGGTACAGGACGCTTGGCACGATCGGCTGGCAGGTCCTGATCTGCGCCGTCGTGCTGTCGGTCTGGCAATGGGGCTACGACCTGCGCGGAAAACTGCCGTGGCTGGTGCCCGATCTGCTCGATCCCTATTTCATCTCGAAGCCGTCGATGATCTTCGACAACTTCCTGATCCAGAGCTGCCTGACCTCCAAGCTCGGCGCCTTCAACGGCTGGTTCAATGGCGAGTTCGGCAAGTGCCTGGCGCGCAACGAGAACAATCTCTGGGCGGCGACGGCGATCACCCTGAAGAACACCTTCTTCGGCTTCGTCACCGGCGTGGTCTCTGGCTTCGTCGCCGGGCTGATCCTCGGGCGATCGGACCGGCTCAGCGCGATCTTTCAGCCCTTCATCACCGCGGTGAATTCGATCCCGCGGATCGCGCTGGCGCCGATCATCGTGCTGGCGTTCGGGATCGGCGACATGTCCAAGATCGTGACGTCCTGGATCGTCGTCGTGTTCCTCGTGTTCTTCAACACCTTCGAGGGCGCGCGCTCGATCGACGAGGGCTTCACCAACGCCGCGCGGCTGCTCGGCGCCAGCGAATGGCAGATCACCCGCACCGTGGTGATCCCCTCGACGATGGCCTGGGTGTTCGCCTCGCTGACGCCTGCGATCTCGTTTGCGCTGATCGGCGTCATCGTCGGTGAATTCATCGGCGCCGAGCGCGGCATCGGCCGCCTCATCATCGAATCGGAGGCACGCGGCGAGGCTTCGGGCATGATGGTCGCAGTGGTGGTGCTGATGCTGGTTGGCGTCGTGCTCTCGGCGATCATCTGGCGGCTACAGGCCTATTTGCTGCGCTGGCAGCGGCAGCGCAGCGCCGAATAGGCGAGGGCCGTGGCGGCGTCATTCCGGCCGCCACGGCCCCTTGGCTCATGCCGCGGTTTCCGACGGCGAGGTCTCGCCGTCGAGCCAATCCTGCTCCTTTGCCAGCGCGCGCCAGGCCGCTTCCATGCGCTTGAAGCGATTGTAGGCCGGCTCGTCGCCGGCGCGCTCGGCAAGCTGGGCGCAGTTCTCCGCATTGTCGAGAAAGTGCTGGGATTGCTTCATGGAACGTCCTCCTGTTGATGAGGACATGGTCCATCAAATCAGGCTATTCAACGCATGGAACATGAGCATTTCGCCACACTGGTGAATGTGTGTTCAGCGGAGTTCCTTGTGCAAGATTTCGCGCTTATGCGTGAGTGGATCTGCATGATGCTCTAGGTCGCGGCAAGGCAGGCCGGCCGCCGGAGCGTCGCGGCGTTCGGTCGCGATCCGGCTGCGGCATTCCGCGGCGAATGCGCGCAACCGTTCCACCGTCAGTGGATCCATGCCGGTGCGCGCCAGACGCTCGGCGCGGTCGGCTTCATCCTTGAGATGATCAATTGTCCGGCTCATGATTGCCTCCATGCCCAGACAATTTGAATCGAATTGCGACGTTCCCTCGCGCTTGGAGGCGTGGCTAACCGGCGGTTAATCGGCCGTCAGAGGGGTGCCTCAGGTCACCGGCGCAGGGTTGAACAGCGTCAGGTCGTTGTGGATGCCCCACTTGTCCGACCAAGGCTTGGTGCGGCCGCTGGCGACGTCGAGGATCAGGCGGAACAGGTCCCAGCCGGTTTCCTCGATCGTCTTCTCCCCGGTTGCGATGCAGCCGGCGTCGAAATCGATCAGGTCCTTCCAGCGCCGCGCCAACTCGCTGCGGGTCGCGACCTTGATGACGGGCGCGGCGGCAAGGCCATAGGGCGTGCCGCGGCCGGTGGTGAACACCTGCAAGGTCATGCCGGAGGCGAGCTGCAAGGTGCCGCAGATGAAGTCGCTGGCCGGTGTCGCGGCGAACAGCATGCCCTTCTGCCGCGCCTTCTCGCCCGGCGACAGCACGCCCGCGATCGGGCCGGAGCCCGACTTGACGATCGAGCCCAACGACTTTTCGACGATGTTGGCAAGCCCGCCCTTCTTGTTGCCCGGCGTGGTGTTGGCGCTGCGATCGGCGCCGCCGCGGGCAAGATAGGCGTCGTACCACGCCATCTCGCGGATCAGCGCGCGGCCGACATCCTCGTTGACGGCGCGGCGGGTCAGCAGCTGGATCGCGTCGCGTACCTCGGTGACCTCCGAGAACATCACGGTCGCGCCTGATCGCACCAGCAAATCGGCCGCGAAGCCGACCGCGGGATTCGCGGTGACGCCGGAGAATGCATCGCTGCCACCGCATTGCAGGCCGATGACGAGATCGGCGGCCGGGCAGGTCTCGCGCTGGCGGGCGTTGAGCACCTTCAGCCGGGCCTCGGCCTGGGTCATGATCGCATCGACGATCGCGCCGAAGCCGTCGAACGCTTCGTCCTGCATCCGCACGATGGCATCATTGACGCCGTCCGGCACCAGCCGCTCCGGCGCAAGTTTCTCGCAGCCGAGGCCGACCACGAGGATCTCGCCGCCGAAATTCGGATTGAGCGCGAGGTTTTGCAACGTGCGGATCGGTACCACGGCGTCCGGCGCAGTGATAGCGACGCCGCAGCCATAGGCATGGGTCAGCGGCACGACGTCGTCGACATTGGGATATTTCGGCAGCAGCTCGGCGCGGATGCGCTTCACCGCATATTCCATCGTGCCCTTGACGCATTGCACGGATGAGGAGATGCCGAGGATGTTCTTGGTGCCGACCGAGCCGTCGGCATTGCGATAGCCTTCGAAAGTGAAGCCTTCAAGCGGCGGCAATACGGGCGGCACCGCGGTTGATATCTCGAGCCGGTCGAGCGGCGGCGCGTCGGGCGTCCGGATGCGGGCCTCGTCGACCCATTCGCCGGCGAGGATCGGCGACAGAGCATGGC
This sequence comes from Bradyrhizobium sp. UBA2491, assembly GCF_002341725.1. Classification (NCBI taxonomy): domain Bacteria; kingdom Pseudomonadati; phylum Pseudomonadota; class Alphaproteobacteria; order Hyphomicrobiales; family Nitrobacteraceae; genus Bradyrhizobium; species Bradyrhizobium sp. UBA2491. The sequence goes on along the minus strand of NZ_DDOP01000039.1, from coordinate 44,928 downwards.
CGATCACCTCGCCATAGCGGATAATCGGCGCGCCCTCGGCGATGTCCGTGAGCGCGGTCTTGTGGCCCTGCGGGACGAAAGCCTGCAAGGTCAGGCCGCAAGCGAAGCGAGAGCCTTTGGGCAGGCCGAAATCATTCACCACGATCGCGACATTGTCGCGCGCATTGAGCTTGATGTAGCGGGGCTGCTCCTGCGCGCCGATCGACTGGTCCATGAAGCTTCCTCGAATTGTAGGGTGGGTTAGCCGAAGGCGTAACCCACCATGCCTGTTCGGTGGTCGTAATGGTGGGTTACGCCTTCGGCTAACCCACCCTACGCATCTACGCTTCTCAACCCGGGAACGTGTAAGCCGTCTTCACCGTGGTGTAGAACTCGCGGGCATAGGCGCCCTGTTCGCGCGCGCCGTAGCTCGAGCCTTTGCGGCCGCCGAACGGCACGTGATAGTCGACGCCGGCGGTCGGCAGATTGACCATCACCATGCCGGCCTCGCTGTTGCGCTTGTAGTGCGAGGCGTATTTCAGGCTCGTGGTGCAGATGCCCGACGCGAGGCCGAACTCGGTGTCGTTGGAGATCGCCAGCGCTTCCTCATAATCCTTGGCACGGATCACGCAGGCGACCGGACCGAAGATCTCCTCGCGGGCGATGCGCATCTGGTTGGTTGCGCCGGTGAACAGCGCCGGTTGCAGATAGAAGCCTGGCGTCTCGCGGTTCAACAGCTCGCCGCCCCAATGCAGCCGGGCGCCTTCGTCCTGACCGATCTTGATGTAGCGGAGGTCCTGGTCGAGCTGGCTCTGGTCGACGACCGGGCCGACATGCACGCCGCTCTTCAACGCGTCATCAACGGAAAGTCCCTTCATGCGCTCGGTCATCGCATCGACGAAGCGGTCATGAATACCCGCGGTGACGATCAGGCGCGAGGACGCCGTGCAGCGCTGGCCGGTCGAGAAATAAGCGCCGTTGACGGCGACCTCGACCGCGACCTTGACGTCGGCGTCGTCGAGCACCACCAGCGGGTTCTTGCCGCCCATCTCGAGCTGGAACTTCTTCATCGGATTGGAGAGCACGCAAGCCTGCGCGATCTTGCGGCCGGTCTGCACCGATCCCGTGAAGGAGATCGCGGCGACGTCGGGATGATCCAGCAGCGTCTGGCCGACCACCGAGCCCGAACCGACCACGAGGTTGAAGACCCCAGCCGGAATGCCGGAGCGCGCAATGATCTCGGACAATGCGTGGGCCGAGCCCGGCACCAGCTCGGCCGGCTTGAACACGACCGTGTTGCCGTAGCAGAGCGCGGGGGCGATCTTCCACGCCGGGATCGCGATCGGGAAATTCCACGGCGTGATCATGCCGACGACGCCGACCGGCTCGCGGGTGATCTCGACATCGAGACCTGGACGCACCGATGCGCCTTTCTCGCCCATCAGCCGCAGCGCTTCGCCGGCGAAGAACGCGAAGATCTGCCCGGCGCGCGCCACCTCGCCGATGCCCTCGGGGAGCGTCTTGCCTTCCTCGCGCGCAAGCAGGCGGCCGAGCTCTTCCTTGCGGGCGAGGATCTCGACCGAGATCCTGGTCAGCGCGTCAACGCGCTCCTGCGGTGTCGATCGCGACCACGCCGGGAACGCGGCCTTCGCGGCGGCGATCGCCCGTTCGGTCTGCGCCTTGTCGGCCTTGGCGTATTCGCCGACCACGTCCTTGGTGTTGGAGGGGTTGATGTCGCGCGTGATGCTGGTTCCGTCGACCCATTCGCCGGCGATGAAGTTCTTCTGGTGAGCGGTCATGTGTCTCTCCAACTTTCTTGTTAGCGCACGAGGCAGGGACGCTTGTCGTCGAAAGTCCAGCCGGGGATCAGGAACTGCATGGCCAGCGCGTCGTCGCGGGCGCCGAGCCCATGCTGCTTGTATAGCGCGTTCGCAGCCTCGATGGCACCGCGATCGATCTCGATGCCGAGGCCCGGCCGATCCGGGATCGCGATCCTGCCGCCCTTGATCTGCAATGGCTCCCTGGTCAACGCCTGGCCGTCCTGCCAGATCCAGTGGGTATCGATCGCGGTGACCTTGCCGGGCGCTGCGGCGCCGACATGGGTGAACATCGCCAGCGAAATGTCGAAATGGTTGTTGGAGTGCGAGCCCCAGGTCAGGCCGTTGTCGCGGCAGGTCTGCGCCACCCGCACCGAACCCTGCATGGTCCAGAAATGCGGATCGGCGAGTGGAATGTCGACGGCGCCGAGCCGCAGCGCGTGTGAGAGCTGGCGCCAGTCAGTCGCGATCATGTTGGTCGCGGTCGGCAGCCCGGTGGCGCGGCGGAATTCGGCCATGATCTCGCGGCCGGAGAAGCCGGCCTCGGCGCCACAGGGATCCTCGGCGTAAGCCAGCACGCCATGCATGTTGCTGCAAAGCCGGATCGCTTCATCAAGCGACCAGGCGCCGTTCGGGTCGAGCGTGACGCGCGCCTTGGGGAAACGTTTTGCAATCGCGGTGACGGCCTCGATCTCGTCCTCGCCCTTGAGCACGCCGCCCTTGAGCCTGAAATCGGCGAAGCCGTAATGCGCCTGCGTCGCCTCGGCGAGCCGCACGATCGCCTCCGGCGTCATCGCAACCTGATGGCGCAGGTTGAACCAGTCGGGTTTGCCGGTCTCGCCCTCGACGTAAGGCAGGCTGGTCTTGCTGCGATCGCCGACGAAGAAGAGATAGCCGAGCGTCTCGACATCGGCGCGCTGCTGGCCTTCGCCGAGCAGCGCCGCGACCGGCAGATTGAGATGCTGGCCGAGCAGATCGAGCAACGCCGACTCCACCGCGGTGACCGCGTGGATGGTGACGCGCAGGTCGAAGGTCTGCTTGCCGCGGCCGCCGGCGTCGCGGTCGGCGAAGGTCTGGCGCATCGAGGCCAGGATGTTATTGCAGGCGCCGATGGTCTGGCCGACGACGAGGTCGCGGGCATCCTCCAGCGTCTTCCTGATCTTCTCGCCGCCCGGCACCTCGCCGACGCCGGTGTGGCCGGAGTTGTCGGTGAGGATGACGAGGTTGCGGGTGAAGAATGGCGCATGCGCGCCGCTCAAATTGAGGAGCATGCCGTCGCGGCCGGCGACCGGGATCACCTCCATCGCCGTGACGACGGGGGCGCCGGCAAAACCGCTGCGGATCGTGTCTTGAATCATCTGCTCCTCCCTTCGTTGTTCGCCGTTCGGCTTATTCCGCTGCCTGCTGGGTCGCGGCTTGCGGCAGCTTTGCCACCAGTGCCGCGAGCTCGGCGATCTCCTGCTCGGTGAGATCGGTGAGCGGCGGCCGCACCGGGCCGGAATCGCGGCCGATCACCTTCATGCCGGCCTTGATGATCGACACCGCGTAGCCCTTCTTGCGGTTGCGTATCGCGATCAGCGGCAGGATGAAATCCTTCAGCCCTGCATGGATGGTCTGATGATCGCGCCGGCGCACCGCGGCGTAGAACTGGGTAGCGAATTCCGGCACGAAGTTGAACACCGCCGACGAATACGTCGTCACGCCCATGTCGAGATAGGGCAGCGCGAAGGTTTCCGCGGTCGGCAGGCCGCCGATATAGGTCAAGCGATCACCGAGCTTGGTGTGAACGCGGGTCATCAGCTCGATGTCGCCGATGCCGTCCTTGTAGCCGACCAGGTTCGGGCAGCGCTCGCAGAGACGCGCCAGCGTGTCGGGCTGCAAGATCGCATTGTCGCGGTTGTAGACGATGACGCCGATCTTGACCGACGAACACACCGCCTCGACGTGCGCGGCGAGGCCATCCTGTTCGGCATGGGTGAGATAGGGCGGCAGCAGCAGCAGGCCGTCGGCGCCGGCTTTCTCTGCACCAACGGCAATCTCGCGCGCGATCGCGGTGCCGTAGCCGGTGCCCGCGAGCACCGGAACGCGGCCCTTGGTCTCCTCGACCGCGATTTTCACGACGTGCGGAACTTCAGCGGGAGTCAGCGAGAAGAACTCGCCGGTGCCGCCGGCGGCGAACAGGCCGGCGACGTCATAGCCGCACAGCCAGTCCATGTTGGCGCGATAGGTCGCCTCGTCGAACGAATAGTCCGGCTTGAACGGGGTCACGGGAAAAGACAGGAGGCCGCCACCGATCTTCGCGGCCATCTCCCGAGGGGTCATCTTGCTCATGGCGCCACTCCTTGAATGATGTTGGGAAGGATGCGCGAGCAGCGCGCGTCCATGGCGTTGTTTCTAGGAAATGCGTCGATGCGCGTCCAAGCCAAACGCGGTATCGAGCGATGCCAACTCTGCATCAATCGCCGTGCGACTGCGGCGCTGCGATTTCGGTCGCGATCTCGATCAATGACGGCAGCAACTGGTTCTCGTGATCGCGCCGCCACACCATGAACAGCTCGACCGGCACCGGCGTGCGCAGCTTCAGCGGCTTCAGCCGGACATCCGCGATCTTCAGGCTGGCGGCGGCCTCCGGCACGATCGCGACGCCGAGCCCGGCGCGCACCATCGCGAGGATCGAATGGATCTGGCTGAGATGCTGCACATAGCGCGGCAGCACGTCGGCGCGGGTGAACATCGACACCAGCAGATCGTGGAAATAGCGCGCCTCGTAGGGCGAATACATCACGAAGGGCTGGTCGTCGAAATCCTTGATGCTGACGGTCTCCGCGGCGGCGAGCGGATGCTTCTTCGGGATCGCGGCGAGCAGCGGCTCGGCTACGACGCGCCGGCTGGCGAATTCCGGCCGCGCGATCGGCGGCCGCAGCAGGCCGGCATCGATCTGGCCTGTCGTGAGTGCCTCGAACTGATCGCCGGAGACCATCTCCTTCAGGGAAAAATCGACCTCGGGCAGGCGCGACCGTGCTGCCGCAATCAGGTCGGGCAGGAAGCCGTAGGCGGCTGCCGCGGTGAAGCCGATCTTGAGCGAGCCGGTCTTGCCGAGCGCGATGCGGCGCGCGACCTGCGAGGCGGATTCCGCGAGTTTGAGGATGCGCCGCGCCTCGGGCAGGAAGCTGCGTCCCGCAGGCGTCAGCCGCACCGAACGGCTGGTGCGTTCCAAGAGCGGTGCGTCGATGATGTGCTCGAGCACCTGGATCTGCCGGCTCAGCGGTGGCTGCGTCATGTTGAGCCGCGCCGCGGCGCGGCCGAAGTGCAATTCCTCGGCCACCGTGACGAAACAGCGGAGCTGGCTCAGGTCGAACATCGATGCAAGCCCGGAATGGATCGCGCGGGGATTTGTACGTTCTAGCATCGATGCCTCCCACTGGCCAAGAAGACAAAAGGCAGACAAAGGCGGCGGCCGGAGCCGCCGTTGATATGTTGTTGCGGCGGTGGCGGCCTCGCTCAGGCCGCCTTCAGTTGCACCCGCTTGATCTCGCCGACGATGAAGAGATAGGCGATTGCGGCGACCAGCGCGTTGGCGCCGACGAACACCAGCGCGCCGTTGAACGAACCGGTGGCAGCGAGGATGTAGCCGATGATGATCGGCGTGGTGATCGAGGACAGATTGCCGAAAGTATTGAACAACCCGCCGGAAACGCCCCCGGCTTCCTTCGGCGAGGTGTCGGAGACCACGGCCCAGCCGAGCGCGCCGATGCCCTTGCCGAAGAAGGCGAGCGCCATGAAGCCGATCACCAGCGCCTGGCTGTCGACATAGTTGCAGCCGATGATCACCATCGACAGCAGCATGCCGCCGACGATCGGGATCTTGCGCGCCATGGTCAGCGAGCCGGTGCGGCGCAGCAGGTAGTCCGAGATCACGCCGCCGAGCACGCCGCCGATGAAGCCGCACAGCGCCGGCAATGTCGCGACGAAGCCGGCCTGCAGGATCGAGAGCCCGCGCTCCTTCACCAGGTAGACCGGGAACCAGGTCAGGAAAAAGTAGGTCAGGGTGTTGATGCAGTACTGGCCGATATAGACGCCGAGCATCATGCGGTTGGCGAGCAACTGGCGGATGTGGTCCCAGCGCGGGCCGCTGTCCTGCGCTTTGCCGTCCTTGGCCGCGTCCATGTCGACCAGGGCACCGCCCTGCTTGATGTAGTCGAACTCGGCCTCGTTGATCGAAGGATGGTCCTTCGGCTCGTAGATCGTCTTGATCCAGACGATCCCCATGATGATACCGAGCCCGCCCATCACGTAGAACACATGGCTCCAGCCATGCTCATGCGCGATCCAGCCCATCAGCGGCGCGAAGATCACGGTCGCGAAATACTGCCCCGAATTGAAAAAGGCCGACGCGGTGCCGCGCTCATTGCTCGGGAACCAGGAGGCGACGATCCGGGCATTGGCCGGGAACGACGGCGCTTCGGCGATACCCACCAGGAAGCGCAGCACGAACAGCAGCACCACGGCCGCACCCGCGGAGAGGAACCCGACCAGGCCCTGCATCGCGGTGAAGATCGACCAGACGATGATGCTGATCGCGTAGACCCATTTGGAACCGAAGCGGTCGAGCAGCCAGCCACACGGCACCTGCGCGATCACGTAGGACCAGCCGAAGGCCGAGAACACGTAGCCCATCGCGACGGGGTCGAGATGCAGTTCCTTGGAGAGGGCGGGGCCGGCGATCGAGAGCGTGGCGCGATCGGCGTAGTTCACGGTGGTGACGAGAAACAGCATCGTCACGATCAGCAGCCGGACGCGGGATCGCCGCGCGTCGGCGGCGGACACAATTGCGCTCATTCGCGCCTCCTTGGAAATTTCCTCGGGGTCTGTCCTAGAGAGATGACGACAATGGGTCCAAGCCGAAACGGGTATCGATTGATACCGATTTTGGATCGATTATGCTGGGAACCGCATCGAACAGGAGTGTCCCGTGAAGGCCGTCTATAGCGATCTGCACCGCAGCCATGATCCGCAATTCTTCCTGGTCCGCGGCGTGGTCCAGCGCACCACCGAGCAGCCCGAGCGCGCCGATCGCCTGCTGGCGGGCCTGAAGGCCGGCAGCCACAGGCTGATCGAGCCGACCAAGTTCGGGCAGGGGCCGCGGGCGCGCGTGCACAGTCCGGAATATCTTGGCTTCCTCGAGGGCGCCTGGGACGAATGGTTGGCGCTCGGCAATGCCGGACCCGAGATGATCGCGAACATCCACCCGGTGCGTAATGCCGGCACCTATCCGGCCCATATCGTCGGCAAGCTCGGCTGGCACACCGTCGACACCGCGGCCCCGATCGGTCCCGGCACCTGGGCCGGCGCCTGCGCCTCGAGCGACGTCGCGGTCACCGCCGCGCAGATGGTGCTCGACGGCGAGGACGCCGTCTACGCGCTGTGCCGTCCGCCCGGCCACCATGCCTATCGCGACCTCGCCGGCGGCTTCTGTTTCCTCAACAACAGCGCGATCGCGGCCGAGCATCTGCGCCAGAAGCATGAGCGCGTCGCGATCCTCGACGTCGATGTGCATCACGGCAACGGCACGCAGGGCATCTTCTACGAGCGGGGCGACGTCTTCACCGTCTCGATCCACGCCGATCCGTCGTTCTTCTATCCCTTCGTCTGGGGCTATGCACATGAGCGCGGCGCTGGGCCTGGCCTTGGCACCAATCTCAACATTCCCCTGGCCAAGGGCACCGGCGACGACGACTACATGAAGGCGCTCGCGGCGGCCGAGAAGGCGATCCGGTCGTTCGCGCCGACTGCGCTGGTGGTTGCGCTCGGCCTCGATGCCTCCGAGAAGGACCCGCTCGCGGGCCTCGCCGTCACCACCGACGGTTTTCGCCGGATCGGCGAGGCGCTGGCCCGGTTCGGCCTGCCGACGGTGCTGGTGCAGGAGGGCGGCTATCTCTCCGATATCCTTGGCGCCAATCTGACCGCGGTGTTGGGCGGCTTCGAAGCCGCCCGTTAACCGCAATCTTGCAAACGGGGTGCGACGAGATTGCCAGACTGCAACCAGACTAGAGCCGTGCGGTTGGTGTCCGGCGCTGACCGATGGTCTCGCCTTGACGGCGTCAGCCGGTCGAGGCGGTCGACAATGCGAGGACGGCCATGAGCGACCTGCTTCGCATTGCCATCGTCGGTTTCGGCGAGATCGCTCACAGGCAGCATGTGCCCGCGATTGCCAAGACCTCCGGCGCGGCATTGGTCGCGGTGGTGGATCCCGAAAAGATGCCGCCCGGCCTGCCGCATTTCCGTGATTTGCAGGAGCTGCTGCGCGACGGCCCTGACGTCGATGCCGTCGCGCTATGTACGCCGCCGCAGGTGCGTCATGCGCAGGCGGCTGCCGCACTCGCCGCCGGCAAGCATGTGCTGCTGGAGAAGCCGCCGGGCGCCACCGTTGCCGAACTCACGCCACTGATCGCAGCGGCGCGTCAGGCAGGCCGGACCTTGTTTGCGAGCTGGCATTCGCGCTTTGCGCCCGCGATCGGGGCGGCGCGACAACTGCTCGCAGGCCGCACCATCAGCAAGGTCTCCATCATCTGGAAAGAAGACGTCCGGGTCTGGCATCCGGGCCAGGCCTGGATCTTCGAGGCGGGTGGCTTCGGCGTGTTCGATCCCGGCATCAACGCGCTGTCGATCCTCACCGAGATCCTGCCGCGACCGCTCTTCGTCAGGAGCGCGGTGCTGGACTTCCCTTCCAATCGGGCCGCGCCGATTGCAGCCGAGATCGAACTTGCCGATGCGAGCGGCCTGGCGATTCATGCGGAATTCGACTTCCGCCAGACCGGCTCGCCGAGCTGGGACATCCTGTGCGAGACCGAGGCCGGGCCCGTCAAACTGTCGAAGGGTGGCAGGCAACTGCGCGATGGCAACACGCCGGTCGTCGACGCCACCGACGAGGAGTATCCCGCGCTCTACCGCCGCTTTGTCACGCTGACGGCGGAAGGCAAATCCGATGTCGACCTCACGCCCTTGCAGCTCGTTGCCGATAGCTTCATGCTGGGGCGGCGACGCCTCGTCGAGGCGTTCGAGGACTGAGCATGACATCAGGTGGAATTGAGCGCGGGTCCTTCGGCAGATTGTCCGACGGCACCGTGGTCGAGCGCGTGACGCTGCGCGGCGCGCATGGCTTCGAAGCCACCATCATCCCCTTCGGTGCGGCGCTGCAAGCGCTGGTGACGCCCGATCGCGACGGGCATTGCGACGACATCGTGCTTGGCCACGACGATCTCGATGGCTATCTCGCGCAGCGCAAGTTCTTTGGCGCGACCATCGGACGCTATGCCAACCGGATCGCCGGCGCGCGCTTCGTGCTCGATGGCGAGACGGTGAGGCTCGACGCCAATAACGGTCCGAACGCGCTGCATGGCGGGCTACAGGGTTTTGACCGCAAGCTGTGGCGGATCGTCGAACTATCGGATGATCCGGGGCCCGCGCTGGTGCTGGAGCGCGAAAGCCCGCATGGCGAGGAGGGCTATCCCGGCAATCTCGCGGCCCGCGTGACCTATCGCGTGCGCAACCCGATGGAGCTTTCGATCACGTATGAGGCAACGACCGATCGGCCGACCTGCCTCAACCTCACCAATCACAGCTTCTTCAATCTCGACGGCGCGCGCGCCGAACGGCAGATCCTCGATCACCGGCTGACCATCGCCTCGGATCATTTCCTCGCTGTTGACGCCACGGCGATCCCGCTCACCGGGCCGCCGCGGCCGGTCGACGGCACGCCGTTCGACTTCCGCGAGCCCACCGCCATCGGCGCACGGATCAGAGCCGATGACGAGCAGCTCCGGCTCGGGCGCGGCTATGACCACAATTTCTGTCTCGCCTCGGGGATGAGCCTGCGCTTCGCCGCGCGCCTCGAGGCGCCACGTAGCGGCCGCGTGATGGAGCTGCTCACCGATCAGCCGGGATTGCAGTTCTATTCCGGCAATTTCCTCGATGGCTCGACCGCCGGCAAGGGCGAGCGGCTGTACCGGCAATCCGATGCGCTCTGCCTCGAGCCGCAGGCCTGGCCCGACACGCCGAACCGGGCTGATTTTCCGTCCGCTCGGCTCGATCCCGGGCAGACCTACCGGCGCAGCATCGTCTATCGTTTCTCGACGATTGGAGCACCGCCATGACCGATCACGCCGCTGCTGTGCTGATGGATGAGGTGCCGACCTCGGTGTTGTCGGCCGAGCGCTGCCATCTCGGCGAGGGGCCGACCTATGATGCTGCGACCGACACCGCCTGGTGGTTCGACATCCGCGAGCGACGGCTGTTCGAGCATCGCTTCGCCGACGGACGCACTGAAATCCACGCCCTGCCGAACATGGCGAGCGCGTTGGCGCGGATCGACGATGACCGGCAACTGATCGTCACCGATGCCGGGCTCTATGTGCGACGGGTCGCCGATGGCCGCCTGGAATTGTTCGCCGCGCTGGAAGCCGACAACCCGGCGACGCGTTCCAACGATTCGCGCGTGCATCCGTCGGGTACATTCTGGATCGGCACCATGGGCCGCCAGGCCGAGCAGGGAGCGGGCGCGATCTATGCCTTGCATCGCGGCCGCATCACCAGGCTTTATCCCGACATCACGATCCCGAACGCGATCTGCTTTTCGCCGGGCGGCGACGTCGGCTACTTCGCCGACACCGCGACCAATGTGCTGTATCGGGTGCCGCTCGACGCCGCGACCGGACTGCCGGTCGGCGAACCCGCCGTCCTGATCCGGCATCGCGGCGCTGGCGGGATCGACGGCGCGGTCGTCGATGCCGATGGGCTGATCTGGAACGCGCGCTGGGGCGGCGGCTGCATCGATGTCTACGATCCTTCAGGCAAGCATCTGCGCTCGCTACGCGTGCCGGCGAGCCAGTCGAGCTGCCCGGCCTTTGTCGGCCGCGATTTCTCGCGCGTGCTGGTCACCTCGGCCTGGCAGGACATGGACGAAGCGCAGCGCGCCGCCGATCCCGGGCATGGCAAGACTTTCCTGCTCGATGCCGCTGCGCGCGGCCGCGCGGAGCCCGATGTCAGGCTTTCCTGACCGCAGGCTCGCCTTGTTGACGTGACCTGATTATTTGGACGATAGTGCAAATATGGTCCGCAAGCCCGCCAAATCCAACATCAAGTCCGACCTGAAGGCCGCCAGCACCCGCAAGCCGAACATGCGCGAGGCGATCCTCGCCGCGGCGGAAGAGTTGTTCTCGACCTATGGCTTCAACGCCGTCTCGGTGCGCGACATCGCGCAGGCCGCCGGCGCCAATCCCGGCAGCGTGACCTATCATTTCAAGACCAAGGACGGCCTGCTGCTGGAGATCTACCGGCGGCATTGCGGACCGATGAACCGGCGCCGCTCCGAACTGCTGGCGGCGGCACGGCGGGTGCGCGACTTGCAGGACCGGCTGGAAGCGATCGTACGCGCCTATGTGTTGCCGGCCTTCACCTCGGGCAGCGACCTTGCCGGCGGCGGGACGCGGTTCACGCGGTTGCGCGCGATCATGTCGGCCGAGGGCAACGAGGTGGTGCGCAAGATCATCGCGCAGACCTTCGACGACACCAGCCACGCCTTCATCGACGCGATCCACGACAGCCTGCCGCATATTCCGCGCACCGACCTGGTCTGGCGCGGCCACTTCCTGCTCGGCGCGCTGTACTACACGCTGGTGACGCCGGAGCGCGTCTCGCGCCTATCACGCGGCCGCGCCGACGGCACCGATGCCGGCCACGCCATCGAGGAACTGGTGCGCGCGACCGTCGCCGCGTTCCAGGCCGCGCCGCTCGATCCGGCGCCGCCGCGCAAGGTGCCGGGCGCAACGCCGGGACGAGCGCTGACCTGACCCCGCGGAGTTCGTCGCCATGGAAAAACTTCGGCTGCGCACGGTGCTTGGCAATCACCCGCACATCGAGGCGGTGAAACGGGGTGAGCTGCGCTCCGACCTGTTCGATCTCGACTTCGTCGAGTTCACGCCCACCAACGCCGCGTTCAAGCCGATGGTGCGCGAGCAGGCCTTCGACGTCTGCGAGATGGCGATCGTGACCTATCTGATGGCAAGGGCGCACGGCAAGCCGCTGGTGCTGTTGCCGGCGGCGATGGTCGGCCGCTTCCAGCACGGCCATGCGCTTTGCCGCGCCGATCGTGGTGCGATCACGCCGGCCGATCTCGAAGGCAAGCGGGTCGGCATCCGTTCGTTCACGACCACGACCGGGGCCTGGATGCGCGGCATCCTCGCCAATGACCATGGCGTCAACCTCGACAGCATCGATTGGGTCACCTTCGAGGATCCGCATGTCGCCGAATATGTCGACCACACCGAACGTGCGCCGAAGGGCAGCACCATCATCCAAATGCTGAAGGACGGCGAGCTCGACGCCGTGCTGGGCGAGACCTCGAACGATCCGGCGCTCAAGCCATTGTTCGCCGATCCGGCCGCGGAGGCGGCGCGGTGGTACGCGCGGCACGGCGTCGTGCCGGTCAATCATCTGGTGGTGGTGACGAAGCAACTCGCGACAGCGCGGCCGGATGTGGTGCGCGGCCTCTACGATCTCCTCAAGCGCGCCAAAACGGAGGCTGGTCCGACGGGTGCGCCGGATATGCTGCCGTTCGGCGTCGCGGCAAACCGCAGACCGCTCGAAATGATGATCGACTATTGCGCGCAACAGGCGCTGATCCCCCGGCACGTCGCGGTCGACGAGCTGTTCGACGCCACAACACGGGACTTCAACTGATGACAATCTCCGGCGATCCCAGACAATGGCAGATCGGCATGCTCGGCTATGGCGAGGTCGGCCGCATCCTGGCCGAAGATCTGCGCAAGCAGGGCCTAAACGTGTCCGCCTACGACATCAAGCTCGACCGCGAGCAAGGTGCGCCGCTCCGGGCGCACGCGGCCGAGATCGGCGTCGAGCTCGCCCGATCCCATGCCGATCTCGCGGCGCGGGCCGATCTCATCATCTCGGCGGTGACTGCGAGCCAGGCGGTTGCCGTTGCCGAGGCTTCGGCGCCTGCGATCGCGAAAGGGGCCTGGTTTCTCGATTTCAATTCAGCGTCGCCCGGCGCCAAGCAGCGCGCGGCGGCCCATATCGATGGCGCGGGCGGCCGCTATGTCGAGGGCGCGGTGATGACGTCGCTGCCGCCCTACCGAATCAAGGTGCCGTTGCTGCTCGGCGGCCAGGACGCGCGGGAGCTGGCGCCGCTTCTGGTTGCGCTCGGCTTCGCGGCGAAGGTCGCGAGCGACGAGCTCGGCGTGTCCTCGGCGGTCAAGATGTGCCGCAGCATCATGATCAAGGGCCTGGAGGCGATGGTGATCGAGAGTTTCACCACCGCGCGTGCTTACGGCGTCGAGGACGCGGTGCTCGCCTCGCTCAAGGAGACGTTTCCGGGCATCGATTGGGAGAAGCAGGGCGCCTATTTCTTCCAGCGCGTGATCGAGCACGGCCGCCGGCGCGCCGAGGAGGTGCGCGAGGTGGCGGAGACCGTGCGCGAGGCCGGGCTGACGCCATGGTCCGCGTCGGGGACCGCCGAGCGGCAGGGCTGGGTCGCCGATCTTGCCGACGAGGGCGTGTTCGGCAGCAAGGGAACGGCGGAATTTGCCCGCAGTGCCGATTGGCGCACCGAGGCCGACCGGATTCTCGCGCGCATCAAATCCTGACGCCGCCTGCGGAGAATCCGCCGCGTTCCCTGCCGCCGCGCAATGCGCTATTGCTCCGTGAACGGTTTGGTCTGGAGACACTCCCATGAAGAATTCCGGCAAGGTCGTCGCCATCACCGGCGCGGCGCGCGGCATCGGCAAGGCCTGCGCCGTACGCTTCCTGTCCGACGGCGCCAGCGTCGTGATCTCTGATGTCGACGGTGCGGCGCTCGCCGAAACGGCCCGCGAGCTCGGGCATGCCGATCGGTTGCGCACCGTCGAAGCCGATGTCAGCAAGCGCGCCGACGTCGATCGGATCGTCGCGCACACAGTGAAGGAGTTCGGCCGGCTCGACGTCATGGTCAACAATGCCGGCGTCGCGCGCAACCGCGACTTCCTCGAGATCAGCGAGGCCGAGTTCGACGACGTGATGGGGATCAACCTCAAGGGCGCGTTCTTCGGCGTCCAGGCCGCGGCCCGCCAGATGATCGCGCAGGGCGGTGGCGGCGTCGTCGTCAACATGTCTTCGGTCAACGCGCTGCTCGCGATCCCCTCGCTTGCGACCTACGCGATGTCGAAGGGCGCGATGAAGCAGCTCACCTCGGTGGCAGCGGTTGCGCTCGCGCCGCACGGCATTCGCGTCGTGGCGGTCGGGCCGGGCACGATCCTGACCGAGATGGTGGCGACGGCGATCTTCTCGTCCGACGAGGCCCGGCGCAGCGTGCTGTCGCGCACCCCGGCCGGCCGCTGCGGCGAGCCGAGCGAGGTCGCCTCCGTCGTGGCGTTCCTCGCCAGCGACGACGCGTCCTATGTCACCGGCCAGACCATCTATCCCGACGGCGGACGGTTGATCCTCAACTACACGGTGCCGGTCAACGAGAAGAAGTAGTCGGCAAGGGTCGCGCTAGCGGCCCTTGAACTGCGGCTTGCGCTTTTCCATGAAGGCGTTGCGGCCTTCGCGGAAATCGGCGCTGTCCATGCAGTCGATGCCGATCTGCTTGATTGCGGCCATGTCGCGCTCGGCGGGGTCCTTCTGCACCTGCGCGATGGTGATCTTGGCCGCCTTGATCGCCAGCGGCGCGTTGCCGGAAATGGTGCGGGCGATTTCCATGGTCGCGTCCCACAGTTCGGCATCCGGCAGCACCCGATCGACCAGGCCGATCCTGAGTGCTTCGGCGGAGTCGATCCGCATGCCGGTGTACATGATCAGCCGCGCCCAGGATGGCCCGACCAGCGACACCAGATGGCGCAGCCCGTCATAGCCGTAGGCGATGCCGAGCTTGGCGGCGGGAATGCCGAACTGGCCGCTGGCGCCGGAGATACGGATGTCGGTCAGCATCGCGACCTGCATGCCGCCGCCGAGACAGAAGCCGCGGATGCAGGCGATGGTCGGTTTCGGATAGTCGGCGAGCAGGGCGCGCTGGGCGGCGCTGCGCCGTGAATATTCCTCGGAGGCTGCCGCGTTATGGCGGGTCTTCTCGAACTGGCTGATGTCGGCGCCCGACACGAAGGCCTTGTCGCCGGTGCCGACCAGGATCACGACCCGGACGGCCGGATCATCGCGCAAGGCGACCAGCGCCTCGCCGAGTCCCTCCCACATCTCCAGCGACATCGCATTGCGCTTGTCGGGATTGTTGAAGGTGATGACGCCGACGCCATCGACCACGCTTTGCAGGATCTTGCCGTCGGCGAGCGATTTATCTGACATGTCTGGCCTATGCGGGTTCGGTGTGAATTCGACCGAACCTAGCATCCGGCCCAAAGCCGCGGCAGGCGGCTTTGGGCACGGCGCTGTTGCGTCGGCGTACGGCAACGCTGCCCGTGCTTCATCCCGGCTTGGCCTTGTTCGGCTTTCGATGGTACGATTGTAGGTATTGCGGGCGCCAGGCCTTTCGCCTGACGTCAGTTGTCCTGCGTCAGCGCCTCCGGATCTTCGGCCGCGCGCAGGCGTGCGAGGCTGTCTTCGGTCGCCGTCGCGCCGGCCGCCGCGATCGCGATCTCCCGCGCCAGGTTGGTGCATTCGGCCCACAGCAGGAAGAACACCAGCGGCGGCCGCTCGCGCGCCTCCAGCATCTGCCGGCAGCGGTCCGTGGCGCCGTCGAGTGCCCACCACTGCCGGGCGACGACCATCACCTTGCGGAAGCTTCGCAGCGTGCCGGAGAACTTTTGCGGATCGGCGTTGACGATGGAGCCGCAATGGTTGAGCCAGTTCAGCGCGGCGTAGATCGCAATCCCGTAATCCTCGATCGCGGTGCCGGTGAAATCGACGATGGTCTTGTCGTGCGCGCGCTGGCGCAGGAAAGCGTCGATCATCTCGGCCTGGCGGGATGGATCGGCGAGCAGCGCGGCGTCCTTCCGCGGCACCATCGGGACATAGCGCATCGCTTCGAGCCGCGTGTGCTCCCAGATCGCCCTGGTATCGCCGAGCAGGTCGCCGGGCTTGCGTTTGCAGGCCGGATAGACCAGCACGCCATTGTCGGCCAGATCGAGATAACGCGGCACCACCTTGTCGAGCGCTGCGAGAAACGCCAATGGATCGGTCAGGCCGCGCAAATCGCTGGCGGCGTCGTCCGCTTGTGCAGGCCTGTTGACGCGTGTCCAGCCGAAATTGGCCATCCCGGGCGCCCCGATCTCAACCTCTGCGTCAGGTTAGATGGAAAATACCGCGATGCAAATGCGGCATTTGCGGTTGCGCGCCCGGTGCCGGTTGACGCGGGAAACCGTCGCGCCTAGCTCATGGTTAATCTTTCGGGTTCGATCGCCATGACTGCTTCTGAACGCCAATCGCATTGGCAGACCGTTTACCTGACCAAGGGCGAGCAGCAGGTGAGCTGGTCGCAGGCCGATCCGCAGCCATCGCTGCGCCTGATCGAATCCGTCGCGGCTGGCCACGACGCGGCGATCGTCGATGTCGGCGGCGGGGCGTCACGCCTGGTCGACGCGCTGCTGGCGAACGGCTTTCACGATGTTGCCGTGCTCGATCTGTCCGACGCCGCGCTGGCGAACGCACGGCAGCGGATCGGCGCGGCAGGCGATGCGGTGCGTTGGATCGCAGGCGATGTAACGGTCTGGCAGCCGCGACAGGCCTTCGACGTCTGGCACGACCGCGCGGCGTTTCATTTCCTCGTCGAGGAAGACGATCGCGCAGCCTATCTCGACAGGTTGCATCGCGGTGTCCGGGCAGGCGGCCACGCCGTGATCGGCACCTTCGCGCTGGACGGTCCGGAGCAGTGCAGCGGACTTCCGGTGCGCCGCTATGATCCGGCATCGCTCAGTCGGACCATCGGTCCGGAATTCGAACTGATCGCCGCGGAGCCGCATCGGCACGCGACGCCGTGGGGCGCAGCACAGTCGTTTCAGTTCAGCGTTCTGCGACGGAAATGATCGGTTGCGAAGCTGCATGGGACGAGCGATATGCGAGCCGGCCTGAACCAGGAGAAGCGAGATGACGGATGCGCCAAGGACGATCGGCGAGATCGCGAGCTATCACGCCCATGTCTACTACGATCCAACGTCCAGCCGGGGCGAGGCCGAGCAGCTCCGCACCTGGATCGGCGAGCGCTTCCTGGTCACGCTCGGACGCTGGCATGACGTCAAGGTCGGTCCGCACGACCAGGCGATGTATCAGGTGGCGTTTGCCGCCGAGCTGTTTCCGACCCTGGTGCCGTGGCTGATGCTGAACCATGGCCGGCTGAGCATCCTGGTCCATCCCAACACGACGAACCCGCGCCGCGATCACCGTGACGATCCGCTGTGGATCGGCACACCGCTTGCCGTCCATGCCGACAAGCTGCCTGAAGAGGCCGAAATGGAGCTGGCTCTGGCGCCGAACACGTCGCCGACATTGCGCCCATGAGCGTCGTTGGCCTGCCGCCGGGATGCGTAAAGTTTGACGCAATTCTATTCCGGCCAAGTCGTTTCAAACTCATTGCGTTTTGCAACGTGAGGTTAAGTCACGGTTCCTAGGCTTACCCGACGTCTATTCCGTCGGAGCGCATTGGACATGTTCTTTTCGTTTCGAAGCTGGTCACTGTGGCGGGTGGTAGGGCCGCTGCTCGCGATCGTGTTGCTGCTTGCCGGCCTGTCGGCGGGAAGCCTGCAAGTGATGTCGGCGGTACGGGCCTATGTGGCCGGCGAGAGCCTTTTTTCCAAGGGCCAGAAGGACGCCATCTATGACCTTCAGATCTATGTCAGCACCGGCGCGCCGCTCTATCTGACGAAATTCGATGCCGCGATCGCGGTGCCGCTGGCCGATCGCACGGCGCGGCGCGCGTTGGAAGCGCCGGGCAACAATGACGCCGTGGCGAGGGACGGCTTCGCCAAGGCCGGCAATCATGATGACGATATCAGCGGCCTGATCTGGCTGTTCAAATACTTCCGCAAGTTGCACCACGTCGCCGGCGCGGTGACGGCATGGCGCAACTCGGATGCGCTGCTCGATCAGCTGATCGAGATCCGGAACGAAGCCGCGAACGACAGCGCGCTGCATGATCCGTCGGCCGCGACGATCAGGCACTGGGCCGAGCGGATCGGCGCGGTCGATGCCGCCCTGAGTACGCTCGCGGTCGACTTCTCCGACCATCTGGGCAAGGCATCGCGTCAAGTCTCCGCGCTGCTGCTGCTGGTCAATGTCGTGATCGCGGTCTGTCTCGCCGGCATCGTCCTGTTTCATACACGACGGATGCTGTGGCGGCGCTGGCTTGCCGAGACCGCGCTCGCAGTCGAGAAGGAGCGTGCCCAACTCACCCTGGCGTCGATCGGCGATGCGGTGATCGTGACGACCGAGGACGATCGCGTCGGCTACATGAACGCTGCGGCGCAACGGCTGATCGCGTCGGGACACGATGTGACCGGCTGGCCGCTTGCATCATTGTTCAGCATCGCGGAACAGCCCGTAGGAGGACCGTTCCAGGCGGCCAATGCCGACGATGACGGCCATTCGCAGCAGCGGCTCCTGGTGCGGTCGGATCGTTCCAGCGTGCCGGTCTCGGTGGTCGAGACCCCGATCGTGCATGCCGGCGAACCCGCCGGCCGCGTCATGGTCATTCACGACATGACCGCGGAGCGGCGGCTGGTCGAGGAACTGGCTTGGGCCGCTTCCCATGATGCGCTCACCGGGCTCGCGAACCGGCGGCAGTTCGAGTTCGAATTGCACCGGGCGATGTCGGTCTCGCCGGCAACGGGGGCGGACCTGATGCTGATCGACCTCGACCAGTTCAAGATCGTCAACGACACCTGTGGCCACATGGCGGGTGACCGGCTGCTGAAGCAGGTGGCCAGGCTGCTGGAAGGCGAAGTCGGCGGCAGCGGGCTGGTCGCGCGTCTCGGCGGCGACGAGTTCGGGATCCTGCTGCGCGATGACGGCTCTGCTGCCCACGATGTCGCCGCCGACGTCGCGGAGCGGATCAGGGCGGTGGTCGAGCAGTCGAACTTCGTCCATGACGCCTCGAGTTTCCGGATCAGCGCGAGCATCGGGCTGGTCAGGCTGGCCGATAGTGCCGGCGTGCAGGACGCATTGCGGCTTGCCGACGTTGCCTGCTTCCTCGCCAAGGACAAGGGACGCAACCGGGTTCAGGAGCATCGCCCGTCCGACACCGGCATGGCGGTGCGCGTCGCCGAGATGAGCTGGGTCAATCGGATTCGCAAGGGATTGGACGAGGAGCGGTTCTGCCTCTACGAGCAGGAAATCCGTCCCGTGAGCGGCGTGCTGAAAGGCAATGAGCGGCGCGAACTGCTGCTGCGGCTGCGCGACGAGAGCGGCGCCGTGGTGCCGCCCGGCAGCTTCCTGCCCGCCGCCGAACGCTACGGATTGATGCCGCTGATCGACCGCTGGGTGGTTCGCCGCGCCTTCGAGGTCATCGCCGAGCGCAAGCGCTCGCCGCGCAAGGTGGCGAGCTATGCCATCAATCTTTCCGGCGCCACCATCGGCGACAGCGACTTCGTCGACTTCGTCGCCGAGTTGTTCGCGCTGCACGACGTTTCGCCGGCATCGGTGTGCTTCGAGATTACCGAGACCAGCGCCATCTCGAACCTGGACGAGGCGCAGAAATTCATCGCAAGGCTGCGCGAGATCGGTTGCAGCTTCTCGCTCGACGATTTCGGCACCGGCATGTCCTCGATCGCCTATCTGAAGCATCTGCCGGTCGATATCATCAAGATCGACGGCTCGTTCGTGAAGGAGATCCTGAACAGCAAGGTCGATCGCGCGATGGTCGAGATGATCACCAAGACCGCGAAGATCATGCAGAAGCAGGTGGTCGCCGAATTCGTCGAGAGCGCCGCCATCCTGGACGAACTGCGCCAGATCGGTGTCGACTACGCCCAGGGTTATGCGATCGGGAAGCCGGTTCCGGTGCTGACCCTCTGGGAAGAAAAGATCGCCTGAGTCGCCCAGGATTGTCCCGAATTGGGACTTTTTCGGGCATTTCAGCCCGCCCGGGGCTGATTCCCGGCAGTTTCCATCCGAAAAGCGTTTAAAAATCCTGTCGTTGCCCGCTCCGTCTCGATTATGCCTTACTCTAATTCCCTGATATAATGAGCGATCGGTGAATCCCGCGTGGGCCGGGCAACAGGCCCCAGAGCACCGTACTTGGGGACGGATGGGTCAACGTACGACGAAAGCTGCCGGGCGTAAGCCAAGCCGCGGCATGTCTCTGGTGGGCAGCACGGCGTTTGCCGTGAGCGCGCTCGTCCTGTCGTCCGGCCTTGCCGCCTGGGTGGTCGGCATCGATCCGACGTCGTGGCTGCATGGGTCCGCGCTCGCCAACACCACCGCATCGCTGAGCTTCGACGACCGGTTCGGCTCTCGCTCCACGATCAATACGTCCTCGCTCTATTATCCGCTGCGCCGCGGGTTCCGCTCGAGCCGCGGCGATTTCAATTCCGAGTTCGGTCAGATCGAAGACGCGCTCGCCGGTCAGCTGCGTGACACGCAGACCGAATTGCCGACCAGCCAGCCGGCGACGGCGTCCGTCGCTGCCACGGCTGCGCCGGCGACATCCACAGTGCCGATGCCGCGCTCGCGGCCGGCCGAGGCCAATCTGCTCGCGCGGAACGATCAGGCGCCAGTGCCGCAGCCGGCGCCGGTGCAGCAGGGCGACAACCGCACCTTCCTCCAGAAGATCGCCGACATGATGCCGGGCAAGCTGCAACTCGCCTCGCTCGATCCGAATGACGGATTGCTGTCCGGCCCGAGCCCTGATCTCGGCGCGCTCGGCTATGACAGCACCACGGCGGTCTACGACATCACCGGCCGCATCGTGTACATGCCCGACGGCACCAAGTTCGAGGCGCATTCTGGTCTCGGCAATCTGCTCGACGATCCGGCGCATGTGAATGCCCGCAACGCCGGTGCGACCCCGCCCGGCATCTACGAGATGAAGCCGCGCGAAAAGCTGTTCCATGGCGTCCCCGCGCTGCGCATGACCCCGGTCGACGGCAGCGAGACCTTCGGACGCGTCGGCTTGTTGGTGCACAGCTACATGCTCGGCCCGAACGGCGACTCCAACGGCTGTATCTCAGTCAAGCACTACGACAAGTTCCTGCAAGCTTACCGCAGCGGCACGATCAAGCGCATCGCCGTGGTGATCAGCATCAAGGACACGCAGTCGGCCTCGAGCCGCTCGCCGTCGAACTCGTAAGCGTCGCCGGGCCGCTGGCGGCCCCTCAATTTCCCTCCCCGTTGACCTCACCGTGTCCAGGCCACGCCTGGCCGCGCACTTTGGCGCGTCATGAGGTTTTGAGATATTTATGTATACCGCTATGTCTCGATATCGACGATTTTCGATGGAATTTGCTATCGATCGGGAGTTAATGTATACATAGAGTATCCAGAATGGGAGCGATCGATGCCCAACTCCTTCCCGATGAACGCGTGGTACGCAGCCGGCTGGGATGCCGAGATCAAACAGGCACTGTTGCCGCGCACGATCTGCGGCAAGCACGTCGTGATGTACCGGAAGGGTGACGGCGAGGTGGTGGCGCTCGAGGATGCCTGCTGGCATCGCCTGGTGCCGCTCTCCAAGGGCCGCCTCGACGGCGATACCGTGGTCTGCGGCTATCACGGCCTGAAATACAATGCGCAGGGCCGCTGCACCTTCATGCCGTCGCAGGAGACGATCAATCCGTCGGCCTGCGTGCGCGCCTATCCCGTGGTCGAGCGCCATCGCTTCATCTGGCTCTGGATGGGTGATCCTGCACTGGCCGATCCTGCCTTGGTGCCGGACATGCACTGGAACCACGATCCGGCCTGGGCCGGCGACGGCAAGACCATTCATGTCAAATGCGACTACCGCCTCGTCGTCGACAATCTGATGGACCTGACCCACGAGACCTTCGTGCACGGTTCGAGCATCGGCAATGACGCGGTCGCCGAAGCGCCGTTCGACGTCACCCATGGCGAGAAGATCGTCACCGTGACGCGCTGGATGAAGGGCATCCAGGCGCCGCCGTTCTTCGTCAAGCTGTTGCAGAAGCCGGGGCCGGTCGATCGCTGGCAGATCATCCGGTTCGAGGCGCCATGCACCGTCACCATCGATGTCGGCGTCGCGCCGGCCGGATCGGGCGCGCCGGAGGGCGACCGCTCGCAGGGCGTCAACGGCTATGTGCTCAACACCATCACGCCGGAGACCGAGAAGACCTGCCATTACTTCTGGGCCTTCGTCCGCAACCACCGCCTCACCGAGCAACGCCTGACCTCGGAGATCCGCGACGGCGTCGCCGGCATCTTCCACGAGGACGAGATCATCCTGGAAGCACAGCAGCGTGCGATCGACGAGAATCCCGACCGCGTGTTCTACAATCTCAACATCGATGCCGGTGCGATGTGGGCGCGGCGCGTGATTGACCGCATGGTGGCGAAGGAAAATCCACCGCCGCAGCGCATGCAGGCGGCCGAGTAGGCGGGAGCAAGCCATGGCGGAGCGCGAAGCGGATCGCTCAGTGTCGCAGACCGTGCGGGCGCAGCTCGCGCTGCGCGACTTGGTATTGGCGGGCCGGCTGCGGCCGGGCGAGCGTATCTCGGAATTGCAGGCGGTCGAGATCACCGGAGTGTCGCGCACGCCGGTGCGGATGGCGCTGGTCCGGCTGGAGGAGGAGGGACTGCTGGAGGTGATCCCGTCCGGCGGTTTCATGGTCAAGGCGTTTTCCGAGCGCGACATTCTCGATTCGATCGAGCTGCGCGGCACGCTGGAGGGGCTGGCCGCGCGCTTCGCCGCCGAGCGTGGCGTCTCGTCGCGCGACCTCGAGCCGTTGAAGCAGTGTCTCAACGAGATCGACGACCTGGTGCGGCAGGATCCGATCTCGATGGATGCATTTTCATCCTTTGTCGCGCTCAACGCGCGATTTCACGCGCTGCTCACCGAGCTGTCGCGCAGTCCGCCGTTGATCCGGCAGATCGACCGCGCCTCGGCGCTGCCATTCGCCTCGCCGAGCAGCTTCGTGATGGCGCAATCGGCCTTGCCGGAGGCGCGCCGGATCCTGCTGATCGGGCAGGAACATCATTGCGTGGTGGTCGACGCCATCGAGAACCGCGAGGGCGCGCGCGCCGAGGCGGTGATGCGCGAGCATGCCCGGCTTGCGTCCCGCAACCTGCGGCTGGCGCTGCGCAATCGAACCCATCTCGATCTGCTGCCGGCGCTGGCGCTGGTCACGGCCGGCTGAACGGAGCGTCCCATGCGATTCATTGCAACCTGGACGTCCGCCACGCTGCTCGCGACGCGCGACCTCACGCCCGGCATCCGTGAATTCCTGCTGCGGCCGGACGGCTTTTCGGGCTCGCCTTACCCGATCGGCAGCCACATCGATGTCGGCGTCACCATCGATGGCCAGCCGCAGACCCGCTCCTATTCGCTGATCGGCGAAATCGATCCGCAGGGCTATCGGATCGCCGTTCGGCGCGCTCCGGATTCCCGCGGCGGCTCGCACTATATGTGGTCGCTGGCGCCGGGAGCGCGGCTCAACATCACGCTGCCCGCCTCGCTGGTGCAACTCGACTGGACGCGGCGGCAGTTCTGCCTGATCGCAGGCGGCATCGGCGTCACGCCGATCGTCGGCGCGGCACAGGCGCTGGCGCGCCGCGGCGCCGGCATCACGCTGCACTATGCCGTGCGCACGCGCAGCGACGCCGCCTATCTCGACATGCTCGAAGGTCTGCTCGGCGACCGGCTCGTGGTTCATGCCGGCGACGAGGGCAGGCGGCTCGACCTCGACGGTGTGTTGGCCGCCCTGCCGCGCGATACCATGACCTTGTTCTGCGGTCCGATGCGGATGCTCGATGCGGCACGGCGCGCCTGGGAAGCGGCTGGTCGTCCGATGACGGATCTGCGCTACGAGACGTTCGGATCGAGCGGGCTGCTGCCGACCGAAGCGTTCCGCGTGCGGGTCAGGGACCAGGGGACGGGAGCGTTGACCGAGTTCGTGATCCCGCGCGACCGATCGATGCTGGATGTGCTCGACGAGGCCGGCCACGAAGTGATGAGCGACTGCCGGCGCGGCGAATGCGGCGTCTGCGCGCTCGACGTCGTCGGCGTCGATGGCGAAATCGATCATCGCGACGTCTTCTTCAGCACGCACCAGAAGCAGGAGAGCCGCAAGATCTGCGCCTGCGTCTCCCGCGCCCGCGGCACCATCACGGTGGATACCCTGCATCGCGCCGACGCGCTCTGACGCGCCCGGCCGGCAAGGCGCGCCTGAACAAGGCTGTGCCAGAGATCAGGTTGAGGTCGAACGGCGTCGAGAGTTCACCTCTCCCCAACGGGGAGAGGTGTATCGAGACCGCGGCAAGCCGATCAACCAAAACTTATTCCGCTTTACGCCGCGTGCACCGACCGCCGCGGATTGTGATCGAGCAGGGCGGAAATCTCGCCGCCCGACATCGGGCGGCCGATCAGATAGCCCTGCACCTCGTCGCAACTGGTCTGGCGCAGATATTCGAGCTGATCCGCGGTCTCGACGCCTTCGGCCACGACGCCGATCTGCAAATCCTGCGCGAGAGAGATCACCGATTTGACGATCGCGGCGCAGTCCGGTTGGGTCAGCATGTCCCGGATGAAGGATTGATCGATCTTGATGCGGCTGAACGGCAGCTTGCGCAGATAGGTCAGCGAAGAGAAGCCGGTGCCGAAATCGTCGAGCGCGACCGTCACGCCGAGCTCGAGCAGCGCGTTCAGGATCGCGGGCGCCGATCCATATTTCGAGATCAGCATCGATTCGGTGATCTCGACCTCGAGCCGGTTCGGGGCGACGTTCGCCGCGGCGAGCGCGTCGACGATGGTCTGCAGGATGCCGACGTTCTGGAACTGGACCGCGGAGAAATTGACCGCGATCCTGATGTCCTGCGGCCAGCGCGCCAGCATCGCGCAGGCGTTGCGGATCACCCACTCGCCGAGCTGGTGGATCAGCCCGCTCTCCTCGGCGATCGGAATGAAGACGCTCGGCGGGATCAGGCCGCGCACCGGATGCTGCCAGCGCAACAATGCCTCGAAGCCGGTGACACGGCCTTTGCGGATGTCGAGGAACGGCTGGTAGACCAGAAACAGCTGGTCGGCCTCGATGGCGTGTTCCAGATCCCGTTGCAAGGCGCGGCGGTCGCGCGCGGCCTGGTCGTCGCTCGCCTCGAAGAAGCAGATGGGACCCGGACCGGATTTCTTCGCCCGATAGAGCGCGATGTCGGCGTGCTTGAGCAGATCGTGGGACGTGCTGCCGTCACGGGGCGCGAGCACGATGCCGATGCTGATGGCGCTTGATATCTCGAATCCGTCGATCGGGAACGGATCGGCAATGGCCGCGACGAACTGCTCGGCGATCGCGAGCGCATCCTCCGGCCGCGTCAGATTGGACATGATCAGCGCGAACTCGTCGCCGCCGATCCGCGCGACGTGCTCGGCCGCGCGCGTGCAGCGCTGCAACCGGGCCGCAACCTGCACCAGGAATTCGTCACCGGCCGGATGACCGAACCTGTCGTTGACTTCCTTGAAGCGGTCGAGGTCGAGCAGCAGCACCGCGAATTCCTCGCCCGAGCGTGCCAGCCGGCCGAGCGCGCCGTTGAGCGCCTCGTTGAAGGCGACGCGGTTCGGCAGATGCGTCAGCGGATCCTGCCGCACCGTTCGTTCGGCCTCATGCTGGGCGATGATCCGCCGCCTGAACTCGAACGCGTTGACGAAGACGCCGCGCAGCAGCACGGAGCCGTAGACCACGACCAGCACGGCCAACAGCAGATAGACGAAGTCGCCGTCGCGGCCGAGGCAGATCGCGATGCCGGCGAAGATCGGCCCGGTGAAGGCGATCGCGGCGACCGGGATGGTCGAGAAGGCGAAGGCGCCACCCGCCAGCATTCCGGCGCACAGGCAGGTGATCACCAATTGCCCGCCGCTCGATGCGCTCGCGAAGAAGGCGACCGGGACGACGCCCCAGGCAGCGCCGAGCGCCAGCGCGTTGCGCACCAGCCGGTACATGGTCCGGCGCGAGACGAATTGCGGCTTGGCGATGCGGCGTGCCGCGCGCGCCTGCAAGCCGAAGAGCAGTGCGCCGCAGCTCACGGCGGCGGCCCATATCAGCGCGAAGACCCAATCGGGCGATAGCCAGAGTGCGACCGCGAGCACCATCGCGTTGCAGGCATTGGCGAGCATGATGCCGAAGGAATAGCCGAGCACGAGCGAGATCTGCTCGGCGCGGATGTGGCCGGCAAGCGCTTCATCCGTCGGTGGTGCGCCGAACGCCGCAAGGTCTCCCGCGAACAAGGCCGCGAAATATGATCTGAGATCGCTACGCATCTCACTACATTGCCTGCGTGGTCTGGCCATGACGCAGTGCCGAAGAATTCTCTGCAAACCTTTGACAAACTATGAATTCTTGGGATGAACCAAGCCGCGTTGGGGGAGCGGATCGGTTCCACTGGTGGGCATTGCTAACAAATCGATACAAATGCGTGACGCGAGGTCACGGACCGGCAGGGATTGCCCAACGCCGCGCGGCTTGATCGGCCGCCGGTTTTTCGCAATGAGTTGAGCTCCGGCGACGGCAAATCAGAAGGTGCGCATGAGCCTCCCGACCACGAACCACGATCCCGGGTTTCGTATCACGCGGGCCAGCCACGTCGTCCTGACCGTCCGCGATCTCGCCGCCAGCCGGCGGTTCTACGAAAAGGTGATCGGGCTGATCCTCACCGCGGAGGAGGGCGATGCGCTCTATTTCCGCGGCGTCGAGGAGGCCTGCCATCACAGCCTTGTGTTGCGCAAGGGTGGCGGCGCCGCCTGCGCGCGGCTCGGCCTGCGGGTGTTCCAGGAGGATGACCTCGACCGGCTCAAGGGCTTTTTCGAAGCGCATGGCTGCCGCGTCGCCTGGGCCGAGGTGCCGCATCAGGGCCGCACGCTGCATGCGACCGATCCGGCCGGTACGCCGCTGGAGTTCTGCGCGACCATGCCGATCGAGCCGCGCATGATCACCCAATTCACCCGCCATGCCGGCGGCTCGGCGCTGCGGCTCGACCATTACCAGGTGCTGACGCCTGAGCTGCGCAAGGCCTGCGAGTTCTACACCGCGGCGGGTTTTCGGCTCAGCGAGTATATCGCCCCCGCGGGCACGTTCGATCTGCGCGGCGTGTTCTTGCAGCGCAAGGGCAATCCGCACGACATCGTGTTCTTCAACGGTGCCGGACCGCGGCTGCATCATTTCGCGTTCCTGGCGCCCGAGGTGCATCATCTGCTCAACGCCTGCGACATCGCTGGCGAGCTCGGCTATGGCGCCGCCGTCGAACGCGGCCCGGGGCGGCACGGGCCGGGACACGCGATGTATGTCTACATGCGCGACCCCGACGGGCACCGCGTCGAGCTGTTCAACACGCATTACCAGATCATGGACATCGAGAACGAGCCGATCGGCTGGGACCCGTCCGACCACAAGATCTCGTTTCCCTGGGGGCTGCCGGCGCGGCAGGCCTGGTTCGAGGAGGCGACGCCGTTCGCCGATGTCGCGATCCGCGAGCCGCAGGTGAAGCCGAAGCCGTTGACGCTCGAGAGCTACCTCGCGAAGTAGCATGTCGATGCCGGTCGCGAACCCCCTTTATGACGCGGCGATCGTCGGCCTCGGGCCGGTCGGCGCCATCTTCGCCAATCTGCTCGCGAAAGCCGGACTGAGCGTCGCTGTCGTCGAGCGTGTCGCCGAGATCTACGACAAGCCGCGCGCGATCACGCTCGACCACGAGGCGCTGCGGGTGTTGCAGGCGATCGGGCTCGGCGATTTCATGGAGCAGGCGATCGCCCCGCATAATGGCTCGCACTATCTCGGCGTCGACGGCGAGATCATCAAGATCTTCGACCCGATGCCGCCGCCGTTTCCGCTCGGCTGGATTCCGAATGTCACCTTCGTGCAGCCGGAGCTCGAGCAGGCGCTGCGCGACCAGCTCGCGGACGATCCGCATGTCGACATTTTCCTCGCGGCCGCCGGCGTGTCGTTGCAGCAGGACGACGGCGCGGTGACCCTGACCGCGCGGCGCGAGTCCGGCGCGGAGTTCGTGATCCGCGCGCGCTATCTGGTCGGCTGCGACGGCGCCAACAGCTTTGTCCGCAAGCGGCTCGGCATCGGTCTGGACGATCTCGCCTTCGATGAATGCTGGATGGTGGTGGACACGCTGACCAGCGATCCCGCCAAGCGGCCGGCCAAGAGTTTTCAGTATTGCTGGCCGTCGCGTCCGGGCACCTTCGTGCCGGGGCCGCGAAACTTGCGACGCTGGGAGATCAAGCTGCTGCCCGGCGAGGATCCGGAGGCCGCTGGCGCGCCTGACAATGTTGTCCGCCTGCTCAAGGGCTTCACCGATATCTCCGATCTCACGATCTGGCGCTCGGCGGTCTATCGCTTCCATGCCCTGCTCGGGCAGCGCTGGCGCGATCGCCGGGTGCTGCTGATGGGCGACGCCGTGCACCAGACGCCGCCGTTCCTCGGGCAGGGCCTCTGCGCCGGCATCCGCGATGCCGTCAATCTGGCCTGGAAGCTCCGCCTGGTGCTGCGCGGCGACGCCGACGCGGCGCTGCTCGACAGTTACGAGATCGAGCGCAAGCCGCACGTTCGCGCCGTCGTCGCCAGCGCCAAGGAGTTCGGCAAGATCATCGGCGAGCTCGATCCCGTGGCCGCCGCCGAACGCGACCTGCGGCTGCGCGCCGAGTTGAAGGCCGGCAAGGCCGAGACCATCAGGCAGAAATTCATCCCGGACCTCGAGTCCGGCCTCATCGCGCCCGGCGCTGAACTTGCCGGGCGGCTGTTCGTGCAGCCGCATGTGCGCGCGCCCGACGGACGGACGTGCCGGCTCGACGACCTGTTGAAGCCGGAGTTTGCGATCGTGACGCTGGCCGCACAGCAGATGGCGTGGCTGTCGGAAACATCACGCGCCGGCTGGCAGCGCCTGTCCGGCGAACGCGTCGTCATCACCGCGTCGGGTGAGAGCTGCGACGCCAACGGCATTCTGAGCGTGGTCGAGCGCGACCGGCTGTTTGCCGACTGGATGCGGCAGCACGGCGTAGCGGCGGCCATCGTGCGGCCTGATCGCTACGTGTTCGGCGCCGCGCGCAGCGCCGAACAGCTCAACATGCTGGTCGAGCGATTGATCGACGCGCTCGGCGCAAGAAAGTCGCCCGTCATTTCTTGATGTCGGCCGCGACCAGGACGCGATGGCCGCGCAATAGCTCCTGCAAGGCCAACAGCGCAGCGAGGCCGCATTGGGTGTCCTGCTCGCCATTGCCGCCGCTCAGCCCGATGCCGCCGACCACCTCGTCGTCGACGACGATCGGAAAGCCGCCGACGAACACCGCGAACTTGCCGTCGAAGCTCCACTGGATGCCGAACGCCTCGTTGCCGGGCAAAGCGGGGCCGTTCGGCGGCTGATTGAACAGATGCGTCGAACGCTTGTGGCCGGCCGCGGTGAACGCCTTGTTCCAGGCGATCTGCGGGCCGGTCACCCGCGCGCCGTCCATCCGTTCCAGGGCCAGCGGGTAACCACCATCGTCGGTCACGCAGACCGTCTCGGCGACGCCGATCTCGGCCGATTTCCGGATGGCGGCGGCGATCATGTGGCGGGCTTCGGCAAGCTCGAGTTTGAATGTCTGTCTCATCGCTCTCTTTCGATATTGAGGGGCGTCGATCGCGGCTCAAACGCCGCGATAGACCGTCTTGATCTGGGTGTAGAATTCGAGACCGGTGCGGCCGGACTCGCGGAATGTCGAGGTGCTCGATCGTTTCAGGCCGCCGAACGGCGCGTTGATCAGATTGCCGGTCGTGGTGCGGTTGATCTTCACCGTGCCGGACTGGATGTCGTTGGCGAAATCGTGCATCACGCGCGGGTTGCGCGTCACGATCGCAGCCGACAGGCCGTATTCGCTGGCATTGGCCTTGGCGATCGCGTCGGCATAGCTCTCGACCTCGATGATCGCGATCACGGGACCGAAGATCTCCTCGCGCGCGATCGTCATCTCCTGGGTCACGTCGGTGAAGATCGCGGGCGAAACGAAGTACCCGCCATCGTAACCTGCGCCGGTGAGCCGATCGCCGCCGTGGAGATGCATCGCCTCCGCCTTGCCGATCGCGACATAGCGCAGCACGGTCTCGAGTTGCCGCGCGGTGGCGAGCGGCCCCATCTCCATGCCGCTCGTGAGACCGCTGCCGATCTTGATCGCCTGCACCCTGGCGAGCAGCCGGGCGGTGAATTCGGACCGCACCTGTTTCATGACCAGCACCCGGCTGGTGCCGGTGCAGGCCTGTCCCGCCAGCGACAGACCGCCCTTGATGGCGAGGTCGACGGCCTGGTCGAGATCGGCATCGTCCATCACGATCAGCGGGTTCTTGCCGCCGAGCTCCATCTGCGTGCGGGTGATGAAGCCGACCGCGCGGCAGATCTGTTCGCCGGCAGTGGTCGATCCCGTGAAGGAGATCGCCCGGATCACCGGCGGTTCGGTGATGGCGGGCCCGATCTCGCCGGCCCTGCCGGTGATGAAGTTGAGCACGCCCTTCGGCAGCCCCGCCGCGATCAGCGCTTCCGCCAACCGGTAGCCGCTGAGCGGCGCATCCGATGAGGGCTTGAACACCACGGTGTTGCCGGTGACGAGGGCCGGCGCGATCTTGCGCGCCGGAATCGAAATCGGAAAATTCCAAGGCGTGATGACCGAAACGACACCGAGCGGCTCGCGCAGCGTGTAGACGGTCATGTCGGCATCGTCGTTCGGGAACACTTCGCCCGTCCACGACTGCCCTTCGACCGCGTAGAAGCGCAAGGTCTGAGCCGAGCGCACCACCTCGTCGCGGGCGAGGCCGAGCGACTTGCCCATTTCGCGCGTCATCTCGCGCGCAATCCGATCGGCGTGCGACTCGAGGTGATCAGCCGCGCGATTCAGGACGGCGGCGCGTTTGGAGATCGGCGTCCGCCTCCAGCCTTCGAATGCAGCGGCGGCGGCATCGACGGCGGCCCGCGCCTCCGTGGCGCTGGATTCCTGGAAGCGCCCGACAATGTCGGCATTGTCGGCGGGGTTGATGTTCGCGGTCAGCCTTCCCGATGCGCTGCGGACGCGCTCGCCGGCGATCAGGTTGGGGAACTCCTCGATCTCGGTCGGCGTGGAGGGGTGGGTGTTGCGCATAGCCGCTTCAGTCATCGTCAAAAGGCCTCTTCAATGAAAGATCAGAACCGCTGCGATCGTCGACGCCGCGAGCCCGGTCAGCACCGGAAGCATCGCGGTTCGCACGATCGTGAACACCGGCACGCGCGCGAAGCCGGCCACTGCGATCAGCGACGACCATGCCACGAGCGTGCCGCCACCGGTCCACACCGCGCCCATCTGGCCGATCGCGGCGAGCGTCGCGGGCTCCAGCCCGACCGAAGGTGCCAGCGCGCCCGACAGCGAGCCGGTCAGCGGCAGCCCGGCGAAGCCGGAGCCGTCGATGCCGGTGATCATGCCGGCGATCAGGACGCCGAAGGCGACGAAGAACTCGTTGCCCGGTATCCAGGCCTGCGCGGTCTGGATCAGTTCGAACAGCAGGCTTGGCGCCTGGGCCGCGGGCACGCCGAGGATCGGCGAGGACAGGCCGGGTTCGGCGCCGAGGAAGAAAAAGCCTGCGATCGGCAGCACCGAGCCCATCGCCTTGAAGGCGAAGACGAAGCCTTCGGTGACGTGATCGGCGCTGGTGTCGAGGAATTTTCGCAGATCGTCAGTGACAAAGGACGCGCAGATCATCAGCATCGCCGCGACGCCGCCGACCAGTGCCGCGGCGTCGCCGCCCTTGAGATCGTGACCGATGCCGAGCTTGGCCAGCACCATCACGGCGATCACGCAGAGAAAGGCGAGCGGGGTCGCGACCGCGAAGAACTTCGACCAACGCTCGCGGCGGGTCGGCACTTTCGCCAGTTCCGTGTCGATCTGCGCCTGGGTTGCGAACGGGCATTGGCCCTCGGCGGTGCCGCGCGCGATCTCGGCCTTGTCGAAAGTTCCTTCCTGCTCGAGCCGGGCCAGCTCTCCATTGCTCGACTTCGCCTGCCAGCGTTCCAGCAAGCGGTCGTCGGGCTTGGTGATCGACTTGCGGATCGAGAGATAGGCGAGCGTCAGCGCAACGCCGCCGGTGATCAGCGAGAGCACCAGCGCGCGGTCGGCAACCATCGCGGCGCTGACCGCGGCGCCGGCCGCCTTGGCGCTGATCCCGGGGGCGACGCCGATCACGTAATCCGACGACAATGCCATGCCTTGTCCGGCGATCGCGATGGCGATGGCGCCGCCGAGCGGCGGCAGCCCGGCCGCGATCGCCGCCGGCAACAGCACCGCGGAGACCAGCGGCACCGCAGGCGTCGGCCAGAAGAACAGCGAGATCACATAGGTGATCGCGGCGAGCACGAAGTAGGCGGTGTGGCCGGTCTTCATCACGGCGCGGAACGGCTCGACCATGCGGATGTCGGAGCGGAGCACCTTGAGCGCATTCAGCAGCGCGGTCATCAGCGCGATCACCAGGAAGATGTTGAAGAGCTCCTTTGCGGCGGTGAAGCTCGCATTGAACACGCTGGCAAGCGCTGCGACCGGACTGTGAGTCCAGGCCAGTGCGACCAGGAATGTCGCGATCACCGACGGCACCACGACGTTGGCGCGCCAGATCATGGTCAGGACGATGACGGCGACGCCGAGCAGATAGACCCAATGCGCGGCAACGATCGGAACGTGCTGCATGCTTATTGCTTCCCCCTGTTTGCCCAATAATGTATACTGTATTCAAGAATGACAAGCCCAAATTGAAGGCCGAACGTTCGGATATTTGTCGGGCAAAGGGGCGGCCGACTGCATTATGAGGCATAAAATGCCTATGATCGGAGCGGTCGTGCATCGCGCGTGGGCAGGGTGATCCAGCGGTCTGCGCCATGCGCTTTGATGTTGACATGCCCAAAAACAGTATACAATATACATCAAAGATGTCGCCGCGACCGGCGGCCCGATGCCCGGACGGCAGTTCTTCACGGCACAGGAGCGCAACGATGCAGAAGCTGATGGATCATGTGGAATTTCGAACCGCCCTCGAGAACGCCATCAAGGGAAAGAGCGCCAACAAGGCTCCGTTCAGCGTGGCCTGGGCCAGTGGCAAGCTGAGCCGTGCGCATCTCGCGCGCTGGGCCGAGAACCACTACCACTATGTCGGTCCGTTCGCCGACTATCTCGGCTACATCTACGCGCGGATGCCGGAGCAGTATCAGGAGGCCAAGGACTTCCTGCTTGCCAACATGTATGAGGAGGAGATCGGCGGCGATCGTCACACCGATCTTTTGATCCGCTTTGCCGAGGCCTGCGGTACGACCGCGGCGCGGGTCAAGGACCCCGACAACATGACCCCGACCACCCGGGGCTTGCAGAGCTGGTGCTATTCGGTCGCGATGCGCGAGGATCCGATCGTCGCGGTCGCGGGCCTCGTGGTCGGCCTGGAATCGCAGGTGCCGTCGATCTACCGCAAGCAGACCCCGACCTTGCGTGAGAAGTACAAGTTCACCGACGAGGAGGTCGAGTTCTTCGATCTCCACATCGTCTCCGACGAAATCCACGGCGAACGCGGCTACCAGATCGTGCTGGAGCACGCCGACACGGTCGAATTGCAGCAGCGTTGCCTGAAGATTTGCGAGATCGGCGCGCAGATGCGGTTGCTCTACACCACGGCGCTGTATCACGACTACGTCGCGGGCGAGATTCCGCTGGCCGAGCTCGATCTCGCCACCGGGGTCACTGCCGAGGAGCGCGTGCTGTTGCAGGCCTGACCGGTCAGGGAACGGAGAACGGCGCGATGCCCAAGGTGGTTTTTCACCGCAACGGCGAGACCTTCACCGGCGAGGTCAAGGAGAACACCAATCTCGTCGTGCGCGCGGGCATCCGCCAGTTTCCCTATCCGAACTTCCTCTATGGCTGCGGCATGGGGAAGTGCGGGAAATGCGCGTCGCGGATCATCGCGGGCGGCGAGCATCTGCCGGAGCCGAACTGGAAAGAGAAGAAGCGTCTCGGCGCCAGGATCGAGCAAGGCTACCGTCTCGCCTGCCAGCTCTGGCTCACGCACGACGTTGAACTATCGCAAGAGGCCATGCCGCTCGCCGACGTCGTCGCGCCGGCCGGCGCAGCGGTTGGGAGGCCGTGACCGATGTATGTGATACTGACGAGCAAGCCGGGACAGTTTCGCACCGAGATCGTCGAGGGGCTGCGGCCGCTCGCGGCCTACGACTATTTGTTCTACGGCACCAGGAAGGCGACATTCGTGATCGCCGAGCTGATCAAGGAGACCAAGGTCAAGGTCGTCGACGAGGCCTGGTCGCCGCCGATCGTGAACGAGGTGCCCTCGAAGTTTCTCGAGAAGTTCGAAACCCCGGAACGGGCGCTGAGCGAGCTCGAGCATCTCATCACCTTCGGCCACATGGACACCAAGCTGCGCAAGCGCTGACGGATATTGCGATGATCGAAGTCACGTTTCTGACCAATGGTGGGAAAACCGTGACCGCGCCGGAGAACAGCAACCTGCTGCGCGTCTCGCTGCGCGAGCAGGGCGGCATTCCGTTCAAATGCGGCGGCGGCCTCTGCGGAACCTGCAAGTGCCTGATCGAGAGCGGCATCGAGAACACCGATGCGATCAAGCCGAAGGAGCGCAAGCACCTCACCGAAGAGCAGTTCGCGGCGGGCTACCGGATGGCGTGCCAGACCTTTCTCAACGGCAGCGTCAGCGTATCGTGGACGCCGCGAAGCGCCGTGCCGCCGGCGCGGCCGGTAGCTGTTGACGGCGAATGAGCGCGGCTTGATGGCACGCAGCCGGCGGTCTAAATACCGATTTGCCGCCGTTCGGCCGGGAGTCTGGCAGCTCGTTGGACCTCGTCACGTGGTCCATCAAACGAATGAAGCGGGGCCGGACAGGTCACCTCATGGCAGGCAGTCTCGGAAATTCCAAACGCCTTGGCGACGATTACCTTTCCCTGCATGGCAAGGTGATCCAGGAGTTGCGCCAGGCGATCCTGAGCCGGCGGCTCAAGCCCGGCGAGCGGCTGGTGGAAGGCCGGCTTGCCGAAGAGCTCGGGGTCTCCCGCAATCCGGTGCGCGAGGCGATCCGGGTGCTGGAGTCGGAGGGGCTGGTCGAGGTGACCGCACGCCGCGGCGCCTCGGTCATCACGATGAGTGATGAGGAGGCGCGCGAGACCATCGAGGTCCGCGCCCTGCTCGAGGGGCAGAATGCACGTCTTGCGGCGCGTCGCCGCGAAGAGAGCATCATCAAGCGGATTGCCGCGGTGCTGAAGCAGGGCAACGAAGCGGTTGCGGCCCGGCACTACGATCTATTGTCCGACCTCAACCAGCAGTTCCACCACGAGCTGGCCGCGGCCGGCCGCAATCGCGTGCTGGCCGATCTGCTGAAGCGGTTGCGCGAACGCACCGCGATGCTGTTCTCGCCGACCGACCCGGTGCGCCAGGCCCGCACCTGGGACGAGCATGCCGCGATCCTGCGTGCGATCATCGCCGGCGACGAGCGCGCCGCGGCCACGCTTGCCGCGGAGCACGTGATGCGCGCCGGCGCGGATTTTCTCTCCAGCCTGCATGTGCCCGACGAGGACGCTTCGCTGGAGGCGGTATCGGCGAAATACGGCGCGCCGCCCGCCGCCGGCGCGGACCGGGCCACGCCGGCCAAGCCGGCACGCCGAAGCCAGCAACGCGCCGGCTCGCGTCGAACAAAGGCCGGCAGCTGACGCGACCGTCGCGTTGCTGCGTTCGCGGCTGCCGGTCCGACAATCGAAGGTCCGGTGGTACCGTTCGGGAACGTCAGCTATCTTTCTTGACCGCATCTGCCACGCTCGCTACGTCTTTTCCCAATGCTTGGCAGGGGCGCAACTCTGCCGGCCGCGCCGATTGGCCGGGGGAAACCAATGAACAACAATCATGGCACGTCGCCGAACGACGTCGCCGAGTTCGACTATGTCATCGTCGGCGCCGGCTCGGCCGGTTGCGTGCTCGCCAACCGCCTGAGCGCCGACGGCAAGCACTCGGTGCTGCTGCTCGAGGCCGGGCCGAAGGACACCAACATCTGGATCCATGTCCCGCTCGGCTACGGCAAGCTGTTCAAGGAAAAATCCGTCAACTGGATGTACCAGACCGAGCCTGAGCCCGGGCTGAACGGACGGCAGGTGTTCCAGCCGCGCGGCAAGGTGCTCGGCGGCTCCAGCTCGATCAACGGACTGCTCTATGTGCGCGGCCAGCACGAGGACTACGATCGCTGGCGCCAGCGCGGCAATGCCGGCTGGGGCTATGACGACGTATTGCCTTATTTCCGCAAGGCGGAGGATCAGCAGCGCGGCGGCAACAAATATCACGGCGCCGGCGGCCCGCTGCCGGTGTCGGACTGGCGGCATCACGATCCGCTGTCGGAAGCCTTCGTGCATGCCGCGGCCGAGGTCGGCATTCCGACCAATCCGGATTTCAACGGCGCGACCCAGGAGGGTGCGGGCTTCTTCCAGACCACGACGCGGCGCGGCCGGCGCGCCTCGACGGCGCGGTCCTATCTGCGGCCGGCGCTGACCCGCGGCAATCTGCATGTCGAAACCTCGGCGCTGGCGCAGCGCATCTTGTTCGACGGCAAGCGCGCGAGCGGCGTCGCCTACAGGCAGAACGGGCTGTTGCGCACCGCCAAGGCACGCAAGGAGGTGCTGGTGTCGAGCGGCGCGTATAATTCGCCGCAATTGCTACAGCTCTCCGGCGTCGGCCCGGCCGACCTGCTGAAGCAGCACGGCATCGACATCGTGCTCGATGCGCAAGGCGTCGGCAACGATTTGCAGGATCACATGCAGGTGCGCATCGTCACGCGCTGCGCGCAGAACGTGACGCTGAACGATGTCGTCAACAATCCGGTGCGCCGCGTCATGGCCGGGCTGCGCTACGCGGCGCTGCGCAAGGGGCCGTTGACCATCGCGGCCGGCACGTCGGGTGCGTTCTTCAAGACCAGCCCGCGGCTGGCGTCACCCGACATCCAGATCCATTTCCTGCCGTTCTCGACCGACAAGATGGGCGAGAAGCTGCATCCGTTCTCGGGCTTCACCGCCTCGGTCTGCCAGCTGCGCCCGGAGAGCCGCGGCTCGCTGAAGATCAGGAGCGCGGATCCGAGCGTGCCGCCGGAAATCCGCATCAACTATCTCGCAACCGAAACCGATCGCCGCGCCTTCATCGACGGCATCCGCATCCTGCGCAAGATCCTGGCGGCGCCGGCGCTGAAGTCCTATTCGGTCGGAGAGGTCGATCCCGGCGCCAAGGTGGTCGGCGACGACGACCTGCTGGATTTCTGCCGCCGCACCGGCAGCACGGTCTATCATCCGACCTCGACCTGCCGGATGGGCAACGATCCGCTCGCGGTCGTCGACAACAGGCTCAAGGTGCGTGGTGTCGACGGATTGCGCGTGGTCGATGCGTCCGTGATGCCGGACCTGATGTCGGGCAATACCAACGCGCCCACGATCATGATCGCGGAAAAGGCCTCGGACATGATCCTGGAGGAGGCGCGGTAGTCTGGTCAGCGAAGCGGTGGTCCGACGGGCCGCCGCCGGCTTCGTCTTCCGTCACCCCGGGATCGAGGAGCAATTGCCGAGCGCCTTGTGGCTTCGGATGTGCTGCGGCATCACCAGTTCGCTGGGCTGCCGTGGAATCGATCAATCAGGCGGGCAACCGTGAACGTCAGCGCGCATCGCTGC
Source organism: Bradyrhizobium sp. UBA2491 (assembly GCF_002341725.1). Classification (NCBI taxonomy): domain Bacteria; kingdom Pseudomonadati; phylum Pseudomonadota; class Alphaproteobacteria; order Hyphomicrobiales; family Nitrobacteraceae; genus Bradyrhizobium; species Bradyrhizobium sp. UBA2491. Next base: position 7,291 of record NZ_DDOP01000039.1, on the reverse strand, counting down.
GGAGCTTGGCTTGCTCGGCGTTCAACAGATGGGCGTTGAGCTTGGTCAGATAGCGGTGCATCGTCTCACACGCGCCCTTGGTGTCCTTCGCCTTGATCTGCTCGATCAGCTTCAGGCGTGAGGCGATCACCGGGTCATGGGCCGGCGGTCCGGCAATCAGGACAAAGTGGCGGATCACGGATGCCATCGCTTCCAGAATCGCCGACATGACCTGGTTTCCGGTCGAGTTTGCGAGCAAGGTGCTGAACTCCACCGCCTTCAGCGTACGTTCCTCATAGCGTCCCTGCCGGGTCAACTCGATCGTTTCGGTCACGTTCCTGCTCAACTCCTCGATGTCCGCGCCACTGGCGCGCTCGCATGCTGCGCGTACCACTGCGTCCATCACCAGCAACCGAGCCTCCAGCAGCGTGGCGAGGGAAACGTGGCCGAAGTCGAGCATATCGCGGAACGTGCGGGTGACCTGTCCGGCGCCGCTTTTGGTGATGAACGCACCGCCCTTGCTTCCCTTTCTCAATTCGACGATGCCGGCTATCTCGAGGCTTCGGATGGCTTCGCGCAGCGCGGTGCGGCTGACAGTGAGCATTTCCGAAAGCTCGCGTTCGGACGGCAAGCGGTCACCGGCCTTCAGTTCTCCGGTGACCAGCTTGTCGCGAATGGCGTCGCTGATCTCTTCGAAGATACGGCGCGTCTTGACGGGGCGAAACGGCCCGCCGGCTGCCCGTGTCCCGATGCGGTCGGCCGCTTCTGATGCCGATGGACTTGCCGCGCGCCTGCCGGCAGCGCGCTGCGTCGATCTGGATCGCTGTTGCGGCATGAGTCGTCCCTGATGGTAGGTCTTCTTCAGCCTCCGCCGAGTGCTTTGCAAGGGTTTCCGCCGGTTGATCAGATGGAAATGTGGAAACCCCCGTTCACCGCCAAGTGCTGGCCGGTGATGTAGGAGGCCGCATCCGAGAGCAGGAAGCACACCGGCTGTACGACCTCTTCAGGCTGGGCCCAGCGACCCATGGGAATGCGAGCCAGTATTCCCTCACGAAACTTGTCGCCCCGGATTGTTTCGGTCATCGGCGTTTCGACCACGCCAAAGCAGACGGAATTGGTTCGGATGCCGAACTTCGACCACTCCTTGGCCGATGTCATCGTCATGCCCAGCATGCCGCTTTTGGCGGCGGCATAGTTGATCTGGCCCATCGAGCCGGCACGGCCCGCGTCAGAGGAGATGTTGACGATGGAGCCGACATTGGTTTCGCCGCCCTTTGCACGCTTCAGCATGGTGCGCCCCACGGCTTGGGTCCAGAGAAACGCGCCGGTCAGATGCACCTCGATGACGGCATTCCATTGCGCAAGCGTCATCTTCTCCGACATCGCCGGCCGGGTGATGCCGGCGTTGTTGACGAGGCCGTGGATCGCACCGAACCGCTGGACGATCTTCTCGACCGCGTCGGTTGCGAAGGCCTCATCGGTCACGCTGCCGGTGATCGTCATCAACTGGCGGTCGGACGCGTCGTAGGTCGACAGAGTGTCGCGGTTGAGGTCGATGGCAACCGCGTTGGCGCCGAGCTCCCTTGCCAGTTTGATCGTCGCGCGACCGATGCCTTGGCCGGCGCCGGTCACGACGACAGTCTTTCCTTCCAGAGAAACGATGTTGCGCATGGCGTGCTTCCTTCGCGTCTTGCCGGCCAATCATTGATCAATTGGACTATTGATTTAATGGTAAGACCATTATATCGAAGTCGATGTCAAGCCGGACGTAGAACCTGCTGGCGGGGGGAAGATGGAAAACGACACTGCGACCGTCATTGTTGGCGAACGCGTCCGTTCGAAAGCCGAGCTTCTGGCGCGTGCACGCCGGGCGGCCTGCGGACTTGCCGGGCTCGGGGTGCGCGAAAATGACGCCGTCGCCCTGTTGCTGCGAAACGACTTTGCCTTCCTCGAAGCTACGCATGCAGCCAATATCATCGGCGCCTATGCCGTACCGCTGAACTGGCACGCAAGCCCGGACGAAATCAGTTACATGCTGGGCGACTCGAAGCCGAAGGTGCTTGTCGTCCATTCCCATTTGCTCGATCCGGTGCGTCACGTCATTCCCGCGGGATGCGCGGTACTTGTCGTGCAGGCTCCAGACGCTCCAGACGTCAACCCGCTTGTCGCCGCGCCGCACACGGATATCGACTGGGACCGGTGGCTGGCCGCGCATGCCGAGTGGGACAAGCCGGCGCAACCCCCGAGAACGTCGTGGATCTACACGTCAGGGACCACGGGTCGCCCAAAAGGCGTTCGGCGAGCGCCGGCAACGCCCGAGCAGGCCAAGGCGATGCGCGATCTGTTTCGGATCGTCTATGGCTGTCGCGACGGCATGCGTTCATATGTCGGCGGACCGCTCTATCACGCCTCGCCCAACGCGTTTGCACGGCAAGGCCTGGCGATGGCTGACGTCGTCGTGCTGTCGTCGCGCTTCGACCCCGAAGAGTTGCTTCGGCAGATCGATCGCCATCGTTTGACGACACTCGTGATGGTGCCGACATTCTTTGTGCGGCTGCTCAAGCTTCCGGAAGACGTCCGCCGCAAATACGACGTGTCTTCGCTCGAACTGGTGTTGCACACGGGTGCGCCGTGCCCGCCCGACATCAAGCGCGCCATGATCGCGTGGTGGGGGCCGGTCCTGATCGAGACCTATGGCGGGTCCGAGACCGGCATCGCCACTGTCTGCACGTCGCACGACTGGCTTTCGCGACCCGGCACCGTGGGGCGCGTCGCTCCCGGCGGCACAATCAAGATATTTGACGAGAACGGTCGCGAGCAGCCGCCGGGCGTCAGCGGCGAAATCTACGCGCGTTCACCGGCCTATCCTGATTTCAACTATCACGGCCGTGACGATGATCGTCGCTCCGTCGAAATCGACGGGCTGATCACGTGCGGTGACGTCGGATACCTCGATACCGACGGCTATCTGTTCCTCAACGATCGCAAGCGGGACATGATCATCTCGGGCGGGGTGAACATCTATCCTGCCGAAATCGAAGGGGTGCTTCAGAGTTGTCCGGGCGTCCACGACTGCGCGGTCTTCGGCATTCCCGACGATGAGTTCGGTGAGCGCATCTATGCTGCCGTTCAGCGCGACGCGGGCGCAGCACTGAGCGAGGACGAGGTCAGGAATTTTGTTCGCGAGCGCCTCGCAGGGTTCAAGGTGCCGCGCGAAGTTGTTTTCCACGACACGCTGCCGCGCGAAGAGAGCGGAAAGATCTTCAAACGAAAGCTGCGCGAACCGTTCTGGACCGGGCGGTCGACGCAGATCTGAGAGGGACCATGATCACGCGACGGGCACTTATGAAGGGCGCAGCCGGCATTGCAGCCCTTGTTTCGACCCCTGCGCTGGCTGAGACGCCCGCCTGGCCCAGCCGGCTGATCAAGATCGTGGTGCCGCTGCCACCCGGCGGCGTGATGGACGGCTTGACGCGGGTGGTCGCCGATCGCATGGCCCAGCGGTTGGGCCAGTCCGTCATCGTGGAAAACAAGCCGGGTGCCAACGGCATGATCGCGGCAAGCGCTGTGGCGGGGGCGGAGCCGGACGGTTACACCGTTCTCTCCACGATGAGCTCGATCGTGCAGAACGTCTCGCTGCACAAATTACCGTCCTACAAGATGTCCGATCTGCTGCCATTGGCGCCTCTCGGCCGCCTGCCGATCGCGTTCATCGTGCCCAGGACCCTCGGCGTCGCGACTTTGCGGGACTTCGTCGAGAAGGCGCGCAGCAGCGCGAAACCACTGAGTTATGGAACCTACGGCCTCGGCTCGAGCGCGCATATCATCGGCGAGGTGCTGATGAAGAACACGGGCATCAAGCTCTTGCAGGTGCCCTATCGCGGCGAGGCCCCGGCACTGACCGCGATCCTTTCCGGCGAAGTGGATAGCGCCTTTGTTTCGGTCGGCGGTGCGTTGGCTCAAGACGAAAAGGCACAAACGCTAGCAATCGCCAACCCGTCGCGGATGAAGCGGTATCCGGCTATCCCGACATTCGACGAGGCGGGATTTCCCGTGCTGGGGCTGACCGGCTTCAGCGGCTTCTTTGCCCCCGCAGCCACGCCAAAGGCCGTCGCGGCTCGATTGAGCAAGGAACTGCGGGAGATTGTCGCGCTTCCAGACGTGAATTCCAAGCTGCTCGACCTCGGGTTCGAGGATATGAGCGACGTCACCGATTTTGCCGGATTTGTCGACGACGAAGTCAAGCGCTGGGCGTCCGTGATCCGCGAATTCAATATCAGCATATAGGACGGTAGCCGCCCGGCTCCTTTGCATGGGGTTGTTTTCGATGTTTGGCGGCGCGCACTCGGCGAGGCGTGAAGGAGGTGGCTTCACCCCTTATACGCGCGCACCCGCGCGACCATCTGCTCGACATGGGCGATCGGCGTTTCCGGCAGGATGCCGTGACCGAGATTGAAGATCATCCGCCCCTTGCCGAAATTCTCCAGCACGTCGTCCACCGCGCGGTCGAGCGCGGCGCCGCCGGTGATCAGCGCCAGCGGATCGAGATTGCCCTGCACGGCGACACGGCCCTGGACGCGCTCGCGGATCATCGACGGCTCGGTTGCCCAATCGATCGAGACGGCATCGACGCCGGTCTGCTCGATGTAGGCCGGCAGCATGCCGCCGGCGCCGCGCGGGAAGCCGATGATCCTGGCACCGGGGACCTGCTGGCGTACCCCGGCAACGATGCGCCGGGTCGGCTCGATCGACCAGCGGGCGAATTCGCGGGGCGGCAGCACGCCGGCCCAGGTGTCGAAGATCTGCAAGCAATCGGCGCCGGCCTTGAGCTGGCCGACGAGATAGTCGATCGAGTTCTCGACCAGCACGTCGATGATCCCAGCGAAGGCGTCCGGATGGCGATAGGCGAGCAGGCGGGCGGGCGCCTGATCCGGCGTGCCCTGTCCGGCCACCATGTAGGTCGCAACCGTCCATGGCGCGCCGCAGAAGCCGATCAGCGCGATGTCGGGCGCAAGCTCGCGGCGTACGCGGCGCAGGGCTTCGAACACCGGCTCGAGCTTGTCGAAATTGGCCCGCGTGGCCAGCGTTGCGATCTCGCCAGGCGTCGCCAGCGGATCGAGCCGCGGCCCTTCGCCGGCCTCGAAGCGGACCGAGCGGCCGAGCGCGTAGGGGATCACCAGGATGTCGGAGAAGATGATGGCGGCGTCGAAGTTGAACCGGCGGATCGGCTGCAACGTGACCTCGGCCGCGAATTCGGGCGTGAAGCAGAGATCCAGAAAACCGCCGGCCCTGGCGCGCAGCTCGCGATATTCCGGCAGGTAGCGGCCGGCCTGCCGCATCATCCAGAGCGGCGGCACGTCCTGCCGGCGGCCGGACAGGACCTCGATGAGCGGCTTCTTGGTGGCATCCTGGGGCACGCGGCAAGTTCCTGGTCACGGTCAGATTTGCGCCCCTGATACACGCTGCGACGCAATGGGCCAAGGCGGTTCTGGAACCCCGTTCGCATGGAGGCGTTGTCTGGGCGCGTTGTCCGCGGGCAACGGACCGAAACGGAGGGATGGATGGCCGAGAAATTCGACCCAGCCGCGCATGACAAGCATGCCAACACGCCGCGCGAGGCACAGGTCGCCGACCGCAAGGCGCATTCCCGCCTCAAGGAGGGGCTGGAGGGCACTTTCCCGGCCTCCGATCCGGTCAGCGTCACGCAGCCGGCACCGACGAAGCACGACGGCGGTCGGGACAAATAGCGGGCCAATTCCGGTTGGGGCTTCGCGGCGCGATCGTTCCGCCAAAACGAGATGAGATCAGGTCGAATCGTCAGCTCGCTTTAGCTTCTTGCTTGCGCATGATCTTTTCGGAAAGCCGCTTCGCACTTTTCCGGATCATGCTCTAGCTCACCAGCACCGCACCGTCGCAGCGAATGCCCATCACCGACGTGTCGACCTGGCCGATCCCGATGCCGAGCGTGGAGAGCAGATTGGACAGCACCTGATCGAGTGGGGCCGTGACACCGATCAGGATGCCCTTGACGAGATTCAGAACGCCCGAGAGGACCGTGTCCAGCAGCGTCAGCGGGACCTCGAGCAGATAGATCTTGAGATCGAGGTCACCAAGCAGGTTCCCGACCAGTGACGACAGGAAGTTGCTCGTCGTCACCGTTTTCTTGGTTCCCGCCTGAATGTCGCTGTAGCTGAAATTGACGCTGGTCGGCGTGGTGTTGCCAATGCCGACATGTGCGAGCGCTCTGATCGTGAGGAGGTTGCCGAGATCGACCAGCTTCACCGGCGGCGGATTCGGCTTGCGTGTGAAGTCGTTCATTTCGGCAACGCCGACATCGCCGATCCATGCATCGACGATCCCAGGTGTCACCCCGAGCGTGACCTGCGACGTGCTGATGTCCGGACGGCCGCAGGACACCGCGTTGAGTGTCGCGGTGGCCGATGCCACTTCGACATAGATCGGCAGCTTGATCAGCGAGACGCTGCCGGTGCCGAGAACCTTGACCAATACCAGCAGCCTGGTCTGGGCGGTGTGGAGGCTGACGCCCTGGGTACCGAACTGCACCCAGCTCGAGCCGACCGGCCGTTCGCCGATGGTGACGTACACCGCTACTTGCGCGAGGCCAGGCAAATTGAGGTCGATGTTGGTTGCGACTTGATGGGTGCCGTTGGAGATCTGCGCGACCGCGTTGATCAGGTCGAAGATCGACACGTTGGCGCCGATCTGCGGTTTCTGCCCCACCGTGAGATTGGCAAAGGGGCCGAGATCGATCAGCTTGCCGGTCACAAGCTTGGCCGGGCTGCTGGCGACGGCCTGCGAGATCGATGACAGCGCCGTGGTCGCTGCGCTCGCGCCGTTGGTGGACTGCTGCGTCGACAAGGCGGCCGCGATGATGTCGCCGACCTTGATGTTGGCCTTCAGCAGGGTGTCATAGGTTCCCACGGTCAGATTGACCCGCGTCGCGAGCGCCTGCAGGAAATCCAGCGCGTCGATCTTGGTGCTGATCAGGGAGTTATAGTCCATCACCGAGAGCGATATCGAGGTGCCGAGCAGCGAGCTGAGTAGCGCATTGAGCGCACCGCCATTGACTGAAAGCAGCCTCGATCCGATCGAGAACGACGCCGCCGCCGTCGTGCTGGCGACGGCGGTTGCCTTGATGGTGAAACTGCGCTGGCCGGTCAGATACCGCGCGAAAAAGAGCGGGGTCTGGGTGTTCAGCGTGACGCGCACTGCGTTGGCGGTGCCGACAGCCGGGGTCACGAAACGGGCCTGTGGCGCAATCGCGCCGTCGGCTGTCATTCGGCCTGCAATA